>DIVX01000041.1 GCA_002422505.1 Desulfovibrio sp. UBA6121 | reverse complement strand
CGAGCGCGAGGCCCTGCAGGCCCTGGTCGACAAGACCCAGGAAAAGGTCACCGGCACCGTGCGCATCAAGCTGTACAAGGGCAACTGCATCCCGGTGGGCCGCAAGTCGCCCTATTCGCTGTACCGCATGGACCTCGCCACCTTCGAGGAGGACGAGGTGTACAATCAGGCCGATGCCGCAGGCTTCATCAAGCTCGTGGGCCTGCGCCTGAAGGGCCGCATGGCCGACAAGTAGAGAAGAACCGGGGGCGCTGCCCCCTGGACCCAGCCAGGGGACGCTGTCCCCTGGACCCCTGCAAGGGGGCACGCCCCCTTGACCCTTTTTCCGCCGGGGGGCTGCGGCGTAGCCGCAGACCCCCGGCGGCAATGGGTTCCAAGGGACTCGTCCCTTGGTGGTGGGGGGCCGGGGGGAGGCGAAGCCTCACCCCGTTACAGCAGCACACGCCGGGAGGGCGACGACATGACCAAGAAGATGTGGGGCGGACGTTTCGCCGAGGCCGCCGCGGCGTCGGTGGAGGAGTACACCCAGTCGGAAAGCTTTGACCGCGCGCTGTACAGGGAAGACATTGCCGGTTCCAAGGCCCATGCCGCAATGCTGGGGGCCACGGGTATCATCAGCCCTGCCGAGGCCGAGGAGCTTGTGCGCGGCCTGGAGCAGGTGCTGGCCGAGATTGAGGGCGGCGCGTTCGTGTGGAAGCGCGAGCTGGAAGACGTGCATATGAACATCGAACGCAGGTTGACGGAGCTCGTTGGCCCAGTGGGCGGCAAGCTGCACACGGCCAGAAGCAGAAACGATCAGGTGGGGTTGGATTTCCGGCTACACGTGGCGGCGCGGCTGGGCGTGTGGAGCGCGGAATTGGCGCGGCTGGTGGGCGTGCTGGCGGCCAGGGCCGAGGAGCATGCGCAGACCCTGCTGCCCGGCTGCACGCATTTGCAGCCCGCCCAGCCCGTAAGCCTGGCACAGCACCTGCTGGCCTATGCGCAGATGTTCAAGCGGGACCACGAGCGCCTGGCGGACTGCCTGAAGCGTGTGCGCGTTTCTCCCTTGGGCGCTGCGGCCCTGGCGGGCACCACGCATCCCATCAAGCCGGAGCTGGTGGCCCAGGCCGTAGGCTTTCCGGCCACCTTCGCCAACAGCATGGACGCGGTGAGCGACCGCGACTACGCCCTGGAGGCGTTGTTTTGCGGCAGCGTCATCATGATGCATTTGAGCAGGCTTTGCGAGGAGATCATCCTCTGGGCCAACCCCAATTTCGGCTATGTGAAGCTGCCGGATGCCTATTCCACGGGTTCGAGCATCATGCCGCAGAAGAAGAACCCGGACGTGTGCGAACTGATGCGCGGCAAGACTGGCCGGGTGTATGGCGCGCTCACCACGCTGTTGACCATCATGAAGGGCCTGCCGCTGACGTATAACCGCGACATGCAGGAAGACAAGGAGCCTTTTTTTGATGCGGACCGGACGGTGAGCGCCTCGGTGTCCATCATGGCCGACATGCTGGCCGTGCTGGAGTTCCGGACCGAGGCCATGCGCAGGGCGCTGGACAAGGGCTTCTTGAACGCCACGGAACTGGCGGATTACTTGGCCGCCAAGGGGTTGCCCTTCCGCGAGGCGCACCATGCCACCGGCGCGGCTGTGGCCCTGGCGGAGAAGAAGGGCCTGCGCCTGGAAGATTTGTCGCTGGAGGAACTGCGCGGCTTTTCGGCGCTTGTGGAGCAGGACGTGTTCGCCGTGCTGGAGCACGAAGCCGCTGTGCGCCGCAGGAGCCTTTGCGGCGGCACCGGGCCGGAGCCCGTGGCCGCGCAGTTGGCCGGGCTGCGGGCCTGGCTGGCTGGCCAGGGCTGAAGCTTATTCGATTTGCGAATACGGGAAGAGGGGGAGGCCTGGGGGCTTCCCCTTTTTTTTCCTGAAAAACCATGTGCATTTTGGAACATGGCTTGCGCTTTCCTGGGAAATTGCCCTAAGGAATAGTGAAATAGAGACACAGCCATCCTCTTCCCGGAGGGAACAATGACGACGTACACCGTGTACAAGGAACAACTGCCCTTATTGTTCGAGAAATGGAGCGAACAGTATGCGCTGTATGTTCCGGCGAAACTGCGCGAAGGCTTTTACGATCTCGTGCCCTGGAAGAAGGAAATTGAGATCGCCTGGGACTTCGATGTTGCGTACAACTCGCCCAAACGTTTTCTTTTGCCCCCGCGCGAAACGCTCATCACCTTCAACCGCAAGACCTGCGAGGCCGCGCCCGTGTTCGAGGCCCCTGCGCAGATTCTTTTCGGTGTGCACCCGTACGACGTCAAGGCTGTGAACCAGCTGGACCAGTTGCTGGAATCTGGCGCGCCGGACCAGAACTACGTGCGCCGCCGCGCCGCCACGGTGATCATGGCCTACGAGCCGCTCACAGTTTCCCCTTCGGCCTTCTGGGCCACTGTTGGGGCCGCCACGGCCTCCCACGGCTACGACCTGTACTGGACCAAGATCGGCCCGGCCTCCTTCACGGTCGAGGTCGGTTCCGCGCGCGGAGAAGAACTGCTTGCCATGGGCGGGCCGCTTTTGCCCTCCACGGCGGGAGACAAAGAAGGCGCGCGTCGCGCCAAGGCGCGTATTCTGTTCAAGGCTCGTAGAAGCGGCCTGCGCTACAACTGGGAGGAAACCCCGCGCCTGCTCGCCAAGTGCTGGGATTCGCCCCTGTGGCGGCGCTATTCGCAAATGTGCCTGGCCTGCGGCTCGTGCAATCTGGTGTGCCCCACCTGCTACTGTTTCGACATCCGCGAGGAGTCCGACGACCATCTGGAGCAGGGCATCCGCTACCGCGAATGGGACGGCTGCATGCTGGAAAGCTTCGCCAAGGTGGCGGGCAACCACAACTTCCGGCCCAAGGCACAGGACAGATACCGGCACAGGTACTTCCGCAAGGGCAAATATATTTACGACAAGATCGGGGAACTGGGCTGCGTGGGCTGCGGGCGCTGCGTGCGCGCCTGCACGGCAGGAATCGCCAATCCCCTCAAGGTGTTTAATGAACTTTGGGAGGAGACCGCGCATGAACACTAAACCCTTCTCGCCGTACGTGCCGCGTCCGGTTACGCTGGTGGAGAAGACCAAGCTGTCGGATTTCGTCACCCGCTTCACCTTCGAGCAGGACAACGGCAAGCCCTTGGCGCACAAGCCGGGCCAGTTCGTGAACCTGTCCGTGTACGGCATCGGCGAGGCCCCGTTCTCCATCAGTTCGCCGCCGCGGCGCACGCACAACACCTTCGAAATCGCCGTGCGGCGCATAGGCGCGGTTACGGGCGCGCTGCACGCCCTGGAGCCCGGCGCCAAGGTGGGCCTGCGCGGACCGTACGGCTCGTCGTTTCCGGTCATGAAGTTCGTCGGCAAGGACGTGCTCATCGTGGCGGGCGGCTTGGGGTACATCCCCTTGCGCTCGCTGCTTTTTTACCAGCTGCGCCACCGCGACGAGTTTGGCCGCATGGTGCTCTTGGTGGGCACGCGCGAGCCCAAGGAGCGCATCTTCGTCGATGAGATAGCCGACCTGGCCAAGAGCGGCGACGTGGAAGTGCTGGAGACCGTGGACATGCCCGACGAGACCTGGAAGGGCAACGTGGGCGTCATTACCACGCTTTTGCCCAAGGCCGAGCTTGACCCCGCCAACACCTACGTGGCCATGGTCGGGCCCCCGATCATGTACCGCTTCGTCATTGCCGAGTGCCGCAAAAAGGGCATCGCCTCGGACCAGATCTTTGTTTCGCTGGAGCGCAAGATGAAGTGCGGCCTGGGCAAGTGCGGCCATTGCCAGATCAACGAGCTCAATGCCTGCATCGACGGCCCCGTGTTCTGCTACACGGACATCGAGGCCTACCAGGAAGCCATCTAGGCGCTGGCGGGAAGGGGGAACACCATGGCCAAACCGAGAATCGCCTTCTTCGACTTCGCAGGCTGCGAGGGCGACCAGTTGCAGATAGCCAACCTTGAGGAGCGCCTGCTCGACATTTTGGCCCACGTGGAGGTGGTGAGCTTCCGCGAGGTGGCCACCGGCCACTCCGACGACTACGACGTGGCCTTTGTCGAGGGCTCCATAACCAGGCCGGAGGACGAGGTCCGCTTGAAGGAGATCCGCAAGAACGCCAAGGTGCTTGTGGCCTTGGGCGCCTGCGCGGCCATCGGCGGCATCAACTGCCTCAAGAACTTCCTGGCGGAGAACGTTTACCGCGAGGAAGTGTACGGCGCAAGCGCGCGCTGGTTCCCCACCTACGCCGCCCGCCCCCTCAAGAGCGTGGTCAAGGTGGATGCCGAGATTCCCGGCTGCCCCATCGATCCCACGGAATTCGCGCGCATCACCAAGGAGCTGCTCCAGGGCCGCACGCCCTGGATTGCCGATTTCCCCGTGTGCGTGGAGTGCAAGCAGGCGGGGAACGTGTGCCGCTACGAAATGGGCCGCATGTGCCTGGGCATCATTACCCGCGCGGGCTGCAAGGCGGCCTGCATAAGCCAGGGCGCGCACTGCTGGGGCTGCCGGGGCCTGGTGCCCGGCGCCAACCTCGACGCCGCGCGCATCGTCATGGACCGGCCCGGCACCAGCCGCAAGGCCATTCAGGACCTGTTGCGCTTCTTCCTGGGCGACACCGGAGCGGCCCTTTAGTATCGACGATAGCCAGCGGCCCGCCCACGGGCCGAGGAGAGGATGAATCATGGCCAAGACGCCTGCAAAGCCCGCTGCCGCCCAGAAAGCTGCCGCAAAAAACGTCGCCGCAACTTCCGGCCAGCCCAAGAAGGGCAAGTCCCCGGCGACGCCCGTCTCCGTTCCTCCCACCTCGGCGCAGGCCGCGCCCGGACCCAAGAAGGTCCGCGTGCACTACCTGACCCGCGTGGAGGGCCATGGCAACATCGTTGTTGATGTTGAACCCGACGGCAGCGTTTCCACCTGCCGCTGGGAGGTGCCGGAGGCCCCGCGCTTCTTTGAGGCCATGCTCGTGGGACGCGACTACACCGATGTGCATCACATCGTGTCGCGCATCTGCGGCATTTGCGCCATCGGCCACCAATTGGCCAGCCTGCAGGCCACCGAGGACGCGCTGAACATCAACGTGAGCGAGCAGACGCACCTTTTGCGCCGCCTGGCCCTGCACGCGGAGAATCTGCAAAGCCACCTGCTGCACATCGCCTATCTCGTCCTGCCCGACCTCATGGGCGTGGATTCCATTCTGGCCTTGGCCGCCACGCACAAAGACGCCGTGCTCAAGTTCATCGCCGCGCGCCGCGTGTCCAACGAGTTCAGCCGCATCATTTGCGGCCGCACCACGCACCCCCAGCGCATGACGCCCGGCGGCTTCACCATGTTCCCCGCCACCGAGGACCTCGTCGCCCTGCGCGGCATGTTGGTGGAAACGTTGCCCAACCTGGACTTCGCCGTGGACTTCTTTGCCGGGCTCATGGACCGCTTCCCCAAGTTCGAGCGCGAGACCGAGTACGTGGGCCTTGTTTCCCCGGCGGAATACGCCATGTACTGGGGCGAAATCGGCTCCACCAAGGATGAAAGACGGCCCGTGCGCCAGTACCGCAACATCTCGCGTGAGTACATCATTCCCACCTCCACAGCCAAGTGGACCAAGAACGTTGGCGAATCGTACATGGTGGGCGCCTTGGCGCGTTTCAACCTGAACGCCGATTTCCTCATGCCGCGGGCTAAGGCCGCCGCCAAGAAGCTGGGCCTTAAAAAGGGCGCCACCAACCCCTATCTCATCACCGTGGCCCAGCTTGTGGAATGTGTGCACACCGTCGAGGAAGCCATTACCCAGGTGGACGAGTTGCTCACGCGCGGCATTCGCGAGGAAGCCCCGGCCCGGCCCAGCATCTCCGCCGGACGCGGCACCGGAGCGGTGGAAGTGCCGCGCGGCATTCTGTTCCACTTCTACGAATACGACGACGCCGGTCGCATCTTCCAGGCCGATTGCGTCATTCCCACCAACCAGAACCACGGCAACATCCAGAAAGACCTGGACGCCCTGGTGCCCCAACTGGCGCACGCAAGCGAGAAGGAGCTGGAACTCAAGCTCTCCATGCTGGTGCGCGCCTACGACCCTTGCATCAGCTGCTCCACCCATTGCATCGACGCGCGTGGCATGGACGACGGGGCGCGAAGCCTGGTGCGCTTCAACCGAAAATAGAGCAAGGCAGGGGCGCTGCCCCTTGGACCCGCTGGGGGGAATCATTCCCCCCGGGTCCCCTCAGGCAATCGAAATGGCCCCTTCGAGCACAGCTCGAAGGGGCCATTTCGATTGAAAAGGGCTCGGCTGACAGGCTGGAAACTGTTGGAAAGACTTTGTGTTCCACATACTTCGCTTCCACGTGCAATGCCGGGACAAAGCAGGCCTTTGTCAGGGCGATTCAAGGTGGCATGAGCCTAAATATGTGATTTTCTATCTGTCTTGAAAATATCTAGTGATTCTCTAGACTCAATGGGCTCCTGCATCTCCCCCAATCCAGCGCGAAAGGCGTTGAATCCGGCGGCTTTTGCGCTGGATTCAACGCCTTTCGCGCCATGGGGATTCCAAAGGGCCAAGGCCCTTTGGCCGCCGGAGGCTATTGTTCTTCTCTTCCCGCTTCCGGTCCTTCTTGCGCCAGCTTCATGTTCTTGGCGTAGGCGGCGGCATTGGTGCCCGCCACGCAGCCTTCGCCCACGGCCTTGGCCATTTGCAGGGGCGCGCCGCAGATGTCGCCGGCGGCGAACACGCCAGGCACGTTGGTGGCCTGGCGCTTGTCGGTGTCGATGTATTTCATGGATTCGTCGAGGTTGAGCCCAAGGGAGGCGGCAAGTTCGAGCACGCCTTTGGCCCCGAGTTCGATGAACACGCCCGCGACGGGGAGGGTGGTGCCATCGGCTAGTTCCAGGCCGGTGACTTGGGTTTCGCCTGTGATGGCCTTGATTTTTGCGCCTTCGTGCAGGATTGCGCCGGATTGGGCGAGCTTGGCCTTGAGCAGGGGCGCAACGTCGAGGGAATCGGCCACGAGGTGTACGCTTTTGGCAAGGGCGAGCAGGGTGAGCGCGCCACCGGCTGCGGCGCTTTGCCCGCCGATTATGGCCACGTCTTCACCGCGGAAGAAACCGCCGTCGCAGTCCACGCAGTAGGACACGCCGCGGCCGAGCAGTTCTTTTTCGCCGGGCACGCCGAGCTTGTTGCGGGTGGTTCCGGTGGCAATGATCAGGGCGCGGGCGCAGAGCTGAACGCCGCTTTCGGTTTGTATTTCGAAGAGCCTGCCGGTTTGGGCGATGTGCAGGGCGTCTTCTTCAAGAACTTCCGTGCCGAAGCTTTTGGCCTGGGCAAGACCGGTGGTGAGCATTTCCTCGCCGCTGGTTTTGAACATGCCCATGAAGTTTTCCACGTGCGCCCAGAACAGGCTGCTTTTATTCAGTCTGCCCATGAGCAGCACGCGAATTTTCTTGCGCGAGGCATGGATGGCGGCCTGGATGCCTGCGGGGCCGCAGCCGAGTATGACCACGTCGAAGATTTGCTTTTGGTCCATGGGAAGCCTCCTGTTACGCTGGCGTATTGGCCTGGAAAGGGGAGTTAAGCATCCTTCAGGCGTTGGGCAAGCTCTTGGGTGATTTGGCGTCTGAGGAGGTCGAAGCGCTCGTGCTGCGGCAGGGAGTCGAAGAGTTCGTCGAGGTAGCCGCGTTCTTTGAGCAGGCGGCAGGAGGAGCGGAAGTTCAGGTCGTACAGCCAGCCGATGACCATGAGCTTGAAATCGTTGATGTAGACGATGTGACGATAGTCGCCGTAGCTGCGAGCCAGAAGGGCCTGCAGCACGGGTTCGGAAAACTTGTCCGGCTCGTTGAGAACATGCAGGGCGACTTCCGGGTGCAGCTGCTCGGGCTGGGAGAAATGCGCAATGAGCACGCGGTAGATGTCCAGCTTGTCGCTGTCGCGCAGAAGCTGGGCCACGGTGCGCAAGTCTGGGGAGGAAAGCTCCGGGAGGATGCGCTTGTTGTGCAGGTACACCGCGCCGAGCACCAGGCGGCGGATTTCTGCGGGCACGTTGGCCAAAAGTTTCTCGCGCAGGGTGTAGGTGACGCTCAAGGCCGCGTGGTTGGCGGAGTCGGCGTCGCGGAAGGTGTGATATTGTTTGTATTGGGGAAAGCGGCCAACATCGTGCAGCAGGGCGGCCAGGCGGCAGGCTGGCACAAGGCGTTCCGGGAGTTCTTCTTCGCGGGCGATGGTTTCGGCAATGTCGAGCACGCGCCGTGTGTGCTCTACTTTGAGTGTGTAGGCGAATCCGTCTCCCGGGGCTTCAAGGTACCTTGAGGCGAAGGCGTCGAAGCGTTGGGAAACAAGGCGCACAAGGCCGTCGTTCATCTGTCGATGGCCCTTTTCTTGAGTTCGTAGATACTCTTGTCAATGCGCCCGGCGCGCAGTTCCGCGTCCAGGTGGGCGTGCTCGCGGCGGCGGTTTTCTTCGGCCTCGCGCTCCATTTCCTTGTCGCGCCAAATACCGCCGGGACCGTAGAGAAAGCGCAGGAACAGGCAAATGACCGCCAGGATGACGAAGGAAAAGGCGTAGGTGGCCAGGCTGGTTTCCCAGTCACCGCTGACGCCGGAATTGAAAGGCCAGACCGCCCATTTGGACTGCATGGGAGCCTGGACCGAAACATCCAAGTATGACATGGAAGAGGAGCCTCCAGAGGGTGGTGAACAGCCGGGCGGTTGCACCCGTGGAGGAAAGATACTTCGACTCCGGCCCTGTGGCAAGGGCGCAGGTTTGGACCATGCGGTTAGGGCGATTGTCTCTTGCCGCGAAATCAGGTAGGAAAGAACAGCAGGAGCGACAATGCGTATACTTATAGCCGAAGACGACAGCACAAGCGCCCGCTACATGTCCGGCCTTCTGGCGCGGCTTGGGGAGTGCGTTGTGGCCGAAGACGGCGAGCTCGCCCTGACTGCCTATTGCAAGGCGAAAGAGGAAGGCAGGCCCTTCCAGCTCATCTGCCTGGACATTATGATGCCGCGCAGAAACGGGCAGGAAGTGCTGGAAGAGATCCGCCGCCTGGAGCAGCAAAACGGGGTCAAGCCCGGTCAAGGCGTCAAGATCATCATGACCACGGCCCTGGGCGACATGCGTTCCGTGATGAGCGCATACAAGGGTGGGGCCACGGCCTACATCACCAAGCCCATTCTGACCGAACGTCTCTATGAGACCATATGCAGCCTCGGATTTGAGGCGTGAAAAGGGTAATGAAATGAAAAGATTGAAGAAAAGTATCTGCTCCCTGCTGACGGCCGCGCTGGTTTGCGCGCTGCTGGCGGATGCTGCCCTGGCCAAACGCATGGGCGGGGGCTCCAGTTTCGGCGGCAGAAGCACGTACTCCCGCAGTTATTCGCCCTCCACTTCGCCTTCAAGCCCCTCCAGCCCTTCGCAGGTCGCCCCGGCGCGGCCTATGAACCAGCAGCAGACGGCGGCTCCCATGGCCCAGCCGCAGTCGCCCGGAATGTTCTCGCGCATGGGCTGGGGGCTGGGCGGCTTCATGGCTGGCGGACTTCTGGGCTCCATGCTCTTTGGAAGCGGCGGCGGCATGGGCTGGGGTGCTGGCGGCGGCATCGGCCTCATGGACATCCTGCTCATCGGACTGGTGGCCTTTCTTGGGTACAAGCTGTTGCGCCGCCGCTCGCCTTCGGCGCAGGGGCCCGCCACCCCCGGCACCTGGCAGCAGCCCACGCCTGAACCACGCGCTACCGATGCGCGTTCGCGGGCGGAGCAAAGCTGGGACCACCTGCGTTCCAATCCGGGCCAGGGCGCTGCCGGAACCACGGGCGGCTTCGGCGTAACGCCCGGGGCCGAGGCGCCTGCCGGACCCGTCGTGCCCGAAGGCTTCAACGTGCCGGAGTTTCTTGAGGGCGCAAAGACCGTGTACGCACGGTTGCAGCACTCCTGGGACCGCCGCGACCTGACCGACATCGCCCTGTTCACCACGCCGGAGGTGCTGGCCGAAATTCGCCGCCAGGCCGAGGCCGACCCCACGCCCTCCAAGACCGAGCTGCTGCTGGTCAATGCCAAGCTTCTGGAATTCCGCGAAGAAAGCCAAGACACCGTGGCGACGGTGCACTTCGATGTGCTGATGCGCGAAGACCCCACCGAAGAGCGTTCCAAGCAGGTGCGCGAGGTGTGGCATTTCTCGCGCCCAACGGCGGATATTGCCGCCAATTGGCGTCTTGAGGGCATCCAGCAGCTCGACAGCTAGCTCGATCACACCTCCACCACTACCAAAACAGAAGCCCGGAAGACAGATTCCGGGCTTCTTGCGCAAGGAGCGTCGATGCTCAAGCTCAAGGATTGCTTCAAGGTTTACACCACGGACCAGGATAAGGCCGTGCCGCCTTCCCAGACCGTTGCCCGCGTGAAGGCGCGCCTGGAGGAAAAATGCCCCGGCGTGCTGGAGCAGACCAAGCGTGTGGATACCGGCCGCCTTGGCATCCCGGTTTTCTTGAGCATTTGCGGCGCGGCCGCGCGCGCGGTAATGCCCACCCGCAAGCAGATGGGCAAAGGCGCCAGCCCGGACCAGGCCGAGGCCTCGGCCTTGATGGAACTGGTGGAGCGCTTCAGCTACTTCAGCTTTTGGGCCGATGAATCGAACTTCACCGTGGCGACATGGACCGAGGCCGAGGCCACGTTTGGCCCGCAGCTCATGGATATCGCCCAGATATGCCAGTCGGTGGACGACGACCTGACGCCGGAAAACGCGCGGCGGCTCATGGATCTGGTGCGTTGGCGCTTTTGTCCCATGCTCAACGTGGCCACGGGCGAAACCTGCGTGCTGCCCCTGGACTGGTTCAAGACCCTCAATGAATTCAATGGCTCCTCCGCAGGGAACACGCCGGAGGAATCCATTCTGCAAGGCGGCTGCGAGCTTGTGGAACGCCATGTGTCCGCCCTGGTGGACCGCGCCTCGCCAGAGCTGCCCACCATCAGCCAAGAAAATTTGGCCGACCCTGTGCTGCGCGACCTGTGCGAGCGTTTCCGCAAAAACGGCATTCTGTTGGTGCTCAAGGACATGAGCCTGGGCATGCCCGTGCCCACCGTGGCCGCCTTGGCTTTTGATCCCAAGACCTTCCCGGCCTTGAGCGAGATCGTCTACACCGCCGGAACCGCCGCTTCCCCGGTCAAGGCCGCCGTGCGTGCGGTGACGGAGATTGCCCAATTGGCCGGAGATTTCGAGACCGCCCGCGTGTATGAGGCCTCCGGCCTGCGCAAGTTCACCGCGCCGGAGCAGTTCGCGTGGCTGCTCAAGGGGCCTGTTGTAGCGCTGGAAAGCCTGCCCTGCGTGGAGGACGCCAACATCCGCGTGGAGCTGGCCCGCCTGGCCGACGGCCTTTTGGCCCAGGGCTACAGCCTGTACACGGTGGAGACCACCCGCCCGGACCTGGACGTGCCCGCCAACTATAACCTTGTGCCGGGCTTCGACTTTCGCGAGCGCACCAGAAATCGCAGCCTGGGCCTGTTTGTGGGGCGCAAGCTGGCGGAAGAAGCGCCGGATGAAGAGGCCCTGGCCGGGCTTGCCGTCCTGGAGGAAATCGCCCCGGACGCCTACTACCTGCCGTTCTTCCAGGCGCTTCTGGCCCTGCGTCTGGGCGACATCGACGGCGCTGCAGCGCTCTTCGCCAAGGCGGAGCCAGCCCAGCCAGGGGTCGAGGAGCGCGCTCTGTGCGCGTTCTATCAGGCCTATGCGCTTTCTCAGCAGGGCGACTGGGACAAGGCCCTGCCGCACCTGGACCGGGCCATCGGCCTGGACGCGGAGGTGAAGGAATACTTCAACTTGCGCGGAGTGGGGCGTTTCAAGGCCGGGCAGTACGCCCTGGCCAAGGAGGACTTTCACAGTGTGCTGGCGCTTGATAGCGGCTCCGCGCCGGACTTGGCCAACCTGGGATTGTGCCACAAGTTCCTGGGCGAGCGGGAAGAGGCTTTGGAGTGCCTGGCCTCGGCCCTGGAGCTTGACGCCGGGCTGGATTACGCCCGCAAGCACCTGGAAGAATTACGCACCGGGAAGTATGAATAAAATTCCTCCTCAAAGGCGGATATACTCCCAGACCGTATTGACCATGGCCTGGAAATCATTTAGTTCCACTCTGACGCGCAGAGGCTCTTGCCTATCCGCGCACCATCGGAATCAAACGGCTGAGGCTTTATCAATAAGATCCTAGAGGAGGACGACGAATGGCTATTCTCGAGTACAAGGGCAAGAAGTTTGAAGTTGACGAGGACGGCTTCCTGTTGAAATTTGAGGAATGGAACCCCGAGTGGGTCGAGT
>DIVX01000167.1 GCA_002422505.1 Desulfovibrio sp. UBA6121 | reverse complement strand
GAGTCTTGCCGGGGCCGTTTTGTTGCTGGCGGGGCGCGGGGGGCCGCTGTCAAACCATCAGCATAGGGGGCGCAGCGCGGTGCCTGGCGACGAATTACGAGGCCGCAAAGCTCGCCGCGTCGGCCAGCACGGCTCATATTGCCCTGCGGCAAAGAAAAAGGCCGGGAACGCTCCCGGCCTTTCTTGCGTTCTGCGTTTGGCGCGCGGCGCTACTGCGCGGCGGCCTGGGCCAGGGCGGTAAGCACCCCGGCGTAGAAGGGCTCGTCTGCCACTTCCTTCACCAGTTCGGTATAGGTGATGATCCCGGCCTTGTTGACCACGAACACGGCCCGCGCCAGCAGGCGCAGCTCCTTGATGAGCACCCCGTAGTTCTGGCCGAAGGAGGCCTCGCGGTGGTCGGAGAGTGTCTCCACGCGGTCGATGCCCATGGCCCCGCACCAGCGTTTCTGGGCAAAGGGCAGGTCCATACTGATGGTGAGGATGCGCACGCCGGAGCCCAGCTTGTCCGCCTCGGCGTTGAAGCGCCGGGTTTCCACCGCGCACACCGGGGTGTCCAGCGAGGGCACGCTGACCAGCGCCAGGGCCGAGCCCGCGTAGTCTGCCAGGGACACCGTGGCCATGTCGTTGGTGACCAGGGTGAAGTCCGGGGCTTTCTGGCCCACGGTGAGCTCCGGACCCAGGAGGGTCAAGGGGTTGCCTCGCATGGTGACGAGGCCGGGTCTTTCTTGCATGACGTTCCTCCGTTCAGTCTGGGGGGTATGTTGTACCTCTTTACGCCGGGCCGCCGGGAAAGGGAAGGGGGCAGGCGCCACTTGTCCGCTGCCGGGGCCCTTAGCCCAGGCGGCCCGCAGCCTGTGCTTCCACAAGCGGCTGGCAGCGCGGGCAATAGGTGCTGGTGCGCCCGGCCACGCGCATGGTCTGCATGGTGCTGCCGCAGGCCAGGCAGGGCTGGCCGCCGCGCCCGTAGGCCAGAAAATGATTCTGAAAGGCTCCGGCGTCGCCGTGGGCGTCGCGGTAGTCGCGTATGGAGCTGCCATTCTCGGCAATGGCCAGGGTGAGCACGGCCTGGATGGCCGCGAAGAGCGCGTCGCGCCGCCGGGGCGTCAGCTGCCCCGCCGGGGTGTCCGGGCGTATGCCCGCGCGCAGCAGGCTTTCATCGGCGTAGATGTTGCCAATGCCCGCCACAACGCCTTGGTCCAGCAGCAGCGCCTTGATGCGCGCGCGGCCCTGGCCCAGGCGGGCGCGGAACTCCGCCGGGGTCATGAGCAGCGGCTCCGGCCCCAGCCCGGCGTAGAAGGGCCACGCCTCTATGCCCCCCGGCCCGAAGGCGTGCAGGGACCCGAAGCGCCGCACGTCGGCGAAGCTCAAGCGCACCCCGCCGGAAAGGCTCAGCACGGCGCGGGGCCGGTCCGGCTCAAGGCCCGGCCCGTAGGCCATCACGCGGCCGGTCATGCGCAGGTGCACGGCCAGCGCGCCTTGGTCGCTCAGGCCGAGCAGCAGCAGCTTGCCCCGGCGGCCTACGCTGGCAATGCGCCGCCCCACGGCCAGGGCTGCGAACCCCGGCACGTCCGGGTGCAGGGCGGAAGGGTCCGGCGCGGCCACGGCCTCTATCTCCCGGCCCAGAACATCCGGGGCCAGGGTGCGGGCGATGGTTTCGACTTCCGGCAGTTCGGGCATGGCCTAGGGCTTTGCGGCAGGTTGGGGTGCGGGCTGCGAGGCGGCAGTCTGCCGGCCCAGGGGGCCGAGGTCCACCGTAAGGCAGGCCGCGCCGCGCCGGATGTCCAGCACGAGGGAGCCCTTGGCGCGGTAAGCGTCGCTCCCGGCCAGGTGCAGGGCGTTGAGCGAGGTCATGCGGTAGCCGCCCGCCCGTTCCACTACGTCGCCGGGGCGCAGGCCCGCCGCCTCCGCTCGGGAGCCGCGCCGCACCTCCGCCACCAGCACCTGGGAAGAGCCGCCGAATTCGCGGTGCTGCAGCAGCATGCCCATGCGGCTTTCAAAAGAGAGCGGGCAGTACACGCGCACCGCCGCGTCCGTGGGGTCCAGGTCGTCGCCGCGCCAGGGCGAAACCAGCAGCACCTCGGCTTGCGGGTCCAGCACCTTGATGCGCCGGGCGATGCCCAGGCCGCCCTCCACATGGGCCGTGCCCGCAAAGGCCACCACCTGCCGCCCCGTGGCGGCGCGCAGGGCCACGGCGCGCTCGGCCATGGCCGAGTCCCATACGCTTTGGATGAGCAGAAAGCGCGCCATCTGGCGGGAGTCGTCGGCGTTTCTGCCCTGCGGGTGGGCGCTCAGCATCTCGCGCAGGAAGTCCAGCTGCTCCGGCGCGGGCTCGATGATGCGCGCGGGCAGCTGGGCGCGGTCCTCGGCGGACAGGGCGGCCACAGGGCCCTCAAAGGAGCCGGTCGCGGTGGCGTTGTCCATGGCCGCGGCGGAGAGCCTGCGGATGACTTCCGGCGGCACGTTGAGGCCCGCCATCGGCAGCTTCCAGTGCCGCGCGGTCAAAAACACAGGCAGGTAGCGGGCAAAGGGATGCCCCCAGGTCTTGCCCCAGTCCAGGCGGGCTTCCAGGTCCTCCGGGGCTATTTTGCCGGCTGCAAAGTCCGCCAGCACGGCGCTGTTCTTCGCGGGAACCATCTCAAAGCCCACGGCCGGGCCCTGGCCCTGGTGGGCCAGGAGCGTCAGCAGGCGGGCCTCGGCGGCGTGGTCGCAGTGCTGGCCGTGGGATTCGCCGATGAGCACGTAAGCCGCGCCGCTGCTTTTGGCCAGGAAGGCCTCCGGCGACAAGCGGTCGCCTTCGGCGCTGAGCATCTCCCCCGGCGCGGGCAGGAAGTTCACGCCCAGGGGCTGGTTCAGCGGGGCGGGCCGGGCGCAGGCCGCAACAAGGCCCAGGCACGACGCGACGAAGAGCGCTGCGGCCAGCCGGGCGATTCGGCCAGCAGTCAGGCCGCTGCGTTGTTTGTGTCGCAGCGCGGCGGCCAGCCTGGCGAGCAGGGCGGCGAACCGTGCGACGAGCAGGGCGGCGGACAGAGGAGCGAGCAGCCTAGTCAGTCGGCCAGCGCTCAGGCCGGTCAAACGGGCCGCGCCCCGGCCTCCGCGTGGTGCGGAGGCGAGGGCGCGGGAAAGGGTCGGGGAAGGCGGGTGCGCTTCCATAGTGTAGCGTTCCGGGGCTAGTCCCAGGTGCGCTTGTCCTCGATGGGCCTGATCTGCGGGGGCAGGGTGCCGGGGGCGAGGATCTTGAGCGTGGGGCGCAGCTTGATGCGTTCGCGGAAGGTGTGCAGCAGTTCTTCCTCGCGCTTGAACGCGCCGGATTCGATGGACAGGACCATTTCGTCGATGCCGCCGGGGTTGGTGACTTCGATCTGCCAGCGCTTGATTTCCTCGAAGCGGGCCATGACCTGCTCCACCTGGTGCGGGTACACGAACATGCCCTTGATGCGGGCGGTGGTGTCCACGCGGCCCACAATGTTGCCCAGGCGCGGGCTGGTGCGGCCGCACTGGCAGGGCGCGCGGTCAATGTAGCCCAGGTCGCCGGTGGCCAGGCGGATGNNTCTTGTTGAAGGCCGTGACCACGATTTCGCCCACCTCGCCGTCCTTGAGCGGAATGCCCGTGTCCGGGTGGCAAATTTCCACAAAGGCGCGGTTGCTGAGGTGCAGGCCGCACTTGTGGAAGCACTCGTAGCCGATGCAGCCCACGTCTGCGGTGCCGTAGCCCTGGCGCATCACGCAGTCGAGCTTTTTTTCCAGGGTGGTGCGCATTTTTTCGGAGAACTTTTCGCCCGTGACGAAGGCCACCTCAAGGAAGAGGTCCTTGCGCAGGGAAAGGCCGGCTTCCTCGGCCTTTTGCGTCAGGTGCAGCAGGTAGCTGGGCGTACCGATGTAGCCGGTGACGCGCAGCTTCTGCATGATGTCGAGCTGGGAGCTGGTGTTGCCCGGCCCGGCGGGAATCACCGCGCAGCCGAGGTTCTTGAGCGGCTCCTCAAACATCAGCCCGGCGGGGGCCATGTGGTAGGGCAGGGTGATCTGGGCCACGTCGCCGGGGCGGAAACCCACGGCGTAGAAGCCTTCGGTCCAGCCCCAGTAGTCGTCCATGCGGTCTTCGGGGTCGAAGATGGGACCGGGGGAAAGGAACACGCGGCGCAGTTCGCCCAGGTCCTTGGTCAGCAGGCCGCCCAGGCGCGGGCCCA
>DIVX01000158.1 GCA_002422505.1 Desulfovibrio sp. UBA6121 | reverse complement strand
GCCCCCGCGCGGGGGGCGACCCGCGCGCATCAGCGCAGCAGCGGCCGGAGGAAGTTTCAATCCACGCCCCCGCGCGGGGGGCGACTGGCCCGACCATGGGCCAGATTGACCCGCTCAAGTTTCAATCCACGCCCCCGCGCGGGGGGCGACCCCTCGTTGGTGCCTGCGCCGCGCCCCACGAAGAGGTTTCAATCCACGCCCCCGCGCGGGGGGCGACCCGCGAGAGCCCGGCGCCCTGCGCCGTGTAAGGCGAGTTTCAATCCACGCCCCCGCGCGGGGGGCGACCTTGACGGTTGCAACCGTGCCGGAAATGCGCTGCAGTTTCAATCCACGCCCCCGCGCGGGGGGCGACCCGTCACCACGGACGTGATGAAGCTTTCGGCGCAGTTTCAATCCACGCCCCCGCGCGGGGGGCGACGTGCCGCCGCGCGAGCGGTTGAGCAGGGCCTTGTGGTTTCAATCCACGCCCCCGCGCGGGGGGCGACTGGAACGCGTCTCGGCTCTCAGCCGGGTGTGGGAGTTTCAATCCACGCCCCCGCGCGGGGGGCGACGACAGCGCAAAAGCGCGGGATGTCGGCCATGGACGGGTTTCAATCCACGCCCCCGCGCGGGGGGCGACTTTTTGTCGCCCTTTTAGACATTGCGTCCCCTGAGTTTCAATCCACGCCCCCGCGCGGGGGGCGACCTGCGTAAAAGCAGCGGGCCGCCTCAAAATCAGCGTTTCAATCCACGCCCCCGCGCGGGGGGCGACGGGGGTGTTGTGAGCGCCTTAATCTGGACGGCGGGTTTCAATCCACGCCCCCGCGCGGGGGGCGACCTGTTTTCTTCCTTGCGGGCGCGTTCTGCCCGTGGTTTCAATCCACGCCCCCGCGCGGGGGGCGACTATCCATGGTGGGCCTCCTGGGATTTGCGAACAAGTTTCAATCCACGCCCCCGCGCGGGGGGCGACTTTACCCAGCCAAAAGTATCTTGAGGCTTGGGTGTTTCAATCCACGCCCCCGCGCGGGGGGCGACCGTCCGGGCGCGAGGGCGCAGCTCCTGGCACAAGTTTCAATCCACGCCCCCGCGCGGGGGGCGACGTCCTGCATGGTCCTGTTCGTGGTCATGGCCTAGTTTCAATCCACGCCCCCGCGCGGGGGGCGACCCTAACCAAGTCCTACCAGTCAGACACTACAGGCCGTTTCAATCCACGCCCCCGCGCGGGGGGCGACGTCCGCAGGACGGCAAGCCAGGGCAAGCCAAAAGGTTTCAATCCACGCCCCCGCGCGGGGGGCGACGTCCGCAGGACGGCAGGCCAGGGCAAGCCAAAAGGTTTCAATCCACGCCCCCGCGCGGGGGGCGACGAACGGCAAGGGCGGCTGCATCCGCTGGGACGAGTTTCAATCCACGCCCCCGCGCGGGGGGCGACCCGGCAAGCTGGGCTAACTGCCTGGACCTATCAGTTTCAATCCACGCCCCCGCGCGGGGGGCGACGCGAGTAACTGACTGACTGCATTCAAACCTAACAGTTTCAATCCACGCCCCCGCGCGGGGGGCGACGCAGAGCGAGCGACTCTCCCTAACCGTCGAAAGAGTTTCAATCCACGCCCCCGCGCGGGGGGCGACGACCACGATGGAGCGCAACATGCGCAGCATCATGGTTTCAATCCACGCCCCCGCGCGGGGGGCGACCTGTATTTCCTCCTTTTCCTGTGCCTTACAAAATGTTTCAATCCACGCCCCCGCGCGGGGGGCGACTGGCGCGGGTAGCGGGTGCGAATGCGGGTGCGGTTTCAATCCACGCCCCCGCGCGGGGGGCGACGTCTGCGGGTCCACTTCGCACCAGGCCTCGTCGTTTCAATCCACGCCCCCGCGCGGGGGGCGACCGCCTCATGCCCAAGGTCGCCGTCGCACTCGACACGTTTCAATCCACGCCCCCGCGCGGGGGGCGACCGCCGCAGATCAATGAGTACAGCTTCTGGGACTTGTTTCAATCCACGCCCCCGCGCGGGGGGCGACCCAGCAAGGTTTCGGTGGTGGCTGCGCTTAGGTTGTTTCAATCCACGCCCCCGCGCGGGGGGCGACCCCAGCTTGGCTGAATGCATTGCCCTTGGCATTGTTTCAATCCACGCCCCCGCGCGGGGGGCGACCCGCGACGTCCGGGTGTTTGCCCGTGGCCAAGAGTTTCAATCCACGCCCCCGCGCGGGGGGCGACATCCAACATCGAGGCCGTCAGGTGCCGGATTCCGTGGTTTCAATCCACGCCCCCGCGCGGGGGGCGACCAGGCGCTCCACCTGCTTGCGCACGGCGGTGTCGGTTTCAATCCACGCCCCCGCGCGGGGGGCGACCGGTGGCGTGCTGCTTGGCAAGCTCGTAACTGGCGGTTTCAATCCACGCCCCCGCGCGGGGGGCGACTGCGAGCATGTGTTCCACAACAGGGGCACGCCGGTGTTTCAATCCACGCCCCCGCGCGGGGGGCGACCTGTCTGCGCATCATAGCCATCATCGTAAACAGGTTTCAATCCACGCCCCCGCGCGGGGGGCGACAGGCGGGTGCGTGTCCGCTGGTGTTGGTCACCAGTTTCAATCCACGCCCCCGCGCGGGGGGCGACATGCTCTTGGCCTTTTTCTTGGCGGCCTTGTTGTGTTTCAATCCACGCCCCCGCGCGGGGGGCGACCAGCTCGCGCGGGCGCATGGCCCACAAAGAGGGGGTTTCAATCCACGCCCCCGCGCGGGGGGCGACTGTGCATCAAATTGTTCCCAGCTGGGCTGGGTTGCCGGGCCTCTGTGCGCGAACCTTAGCCGCGAGGCGCGCAAAAGCAGTCCCGGAACGCGAAGACTGTTTCTAACGTTATAGAATACAAGCAAAATCATGTTGCGCGAACCTCCCGGCGTTTTCCGGTCAGCTTCAGGTTCGCGCGGCCCCTCACACCACCAGCGGCCCTTCCAAATCAACGGACGGCTTGGCCCCCACATGCTCCACGCGCTTTTGCCAATTCGCCCCCAGGAAGTAGAACCGCAGGCTGTCCTGCTCGGCGTCGATCTCCCCGAGGAGCCGCGCCTTGAGCTTCGTCCATTGCGCCGGGTCCACAATACACTCGAACACGGAGAACTGCACCCGCTGCCCGAAGTCCTTGCAGGCCTTGGACACCCGCCGCAGCCGCCGCGCCCCGGCCGCATCGGCCAGGCTCACGTCATAGCTCACCAGCACCATCATCGTCCCAGCCCTCCTATCGCCACAAGAACGCCGGATAACCGTCCAGGTCGCCCCGAATGTGCCGCGCCAAAAGCAGCCCCTGCACATGGCACAAAAGCCCCAGCGCCACGCGCTCCTTCAAGAACGGGTGCAGTATCTCCTCCTGCTTGCGCTTCTGATAGGCCACCAGCACCTGCTTGCGCGCATCGTCGGAAAGCAGCACCGCGCCGCTTTCCTCGGTGCGGAAGTCGCGCGGGCGCAACTGGCCCAGGTTGAGGAGCGAGAGGGCCACGCGGTCGGCCAGCACGGGCCGCAGCTCCTCCATGAGATCCAGCGCCAAGCTCGACCTGCCGGGCCTGTCGCGGTGCAGAAAGCCCACGGACGGATCAAGCCCGACCCCTTCCAAAGCCGAACGCGCATCGTGCGCCAGCAGCGTGTACAGAAACGAAAGCAGGCAGTTCACCGGATCGAGCGGCGGCCTGCGGTTGCGCCCGGTAAACCGAAAGGCTTGGTCTTGCGCGGTGATGAGCGCGTCGAAGGTCGCAAAATAGGCATTGGCCCCCTCGCCCTCAATGCCGCGCAACTCGTCCAAGCCGTTGGCCAGGGGCAGCCGCGTCAGGCAGTCCGCCAATCGCTCCGCCGCCTGGTCCAAAGCCGGGGCCGCCCCTTTGTCCCCGTGGTCGCGCCGGGCGCGCAGCAGCACCTGCCGCCCATTGGCCAGCTTGCCCGTAAGCATGTCGCGCGCAATATTGGCCGAGCGCTGCGGGTCGTCGGCCCAGCGGTATTGTTCGCGACGCAGCAGCACGTTGCCGCACGCGGGGCCGGCAATCCGCGCCAGGAAGCGCCCATTCTCCGACAGGAAGCTAACGCCCACGCCGCGTTCCGCGCAGAGGAACAGCAGCTGCGGGCTGCACCACACCTGCCCGAAGGTGACAAGCCCGCCCAGGCCGTGCACAGGCACGCGCAGCCGCACCTCGTCGGCCTCGCGCACAACAACGTTTTCTCCCTCTTTCACCACGCTGGCCCCCTGCAGCGTGACAAACAGGGTGTTCAGCAGCTTTTTCATGCGCTCTCCTCGTTTGGACTCAAGGCCTGGGCCAAATAGGCCCGCACGCTGCGCCCCCGGCCCAGCGTTTTGGGCTGGCACAAGGGCAAAAGCGAGCAGGCGTCGCACTTTTCCGGCGCATACGCGGCGGCAGGCGTGCGCCCGGCGTCCAGCAACTCGTGAAAGCGCCGGGCGGCGTTTGCAGTGGCCTGGCGCAGGGCCGCGTCAAAGGGCACGTCCAGCCTGCGCCGCGTTTGGCCGTAGAACAACGCGCCCGCAGGCACGCCTACCCCCAGCATCTCCTCCAGGCACAGGGCCTGGGCGCAGAGCTGCACCCGGTCGGCGTCGCCGTGCTTGGGCTTGCCGCGCTTGTGCTCCACGGGGAAGGGCCGCCAGGGCGCGCCCTGTTCCGGCGGCTGGTGGAACTCCACCACGTCGGCCACGCCGGAAAGCCCCAGCGCAAGCGAGCGCAGGTGCAGGGCAAAGGCCGTGCGAACGCCCGGCGCTGTGCGCCCGCCGCCGCCATGCACGCGCTCATGGGCCACGTTGCCCTCGGCGGTGAAGCGATTTTCGGCCCACTGCCCCTCCACGTGGATGAGCGCGCATTGGCGCTCGCAAAAGAGCAGGTGCTGCAGGCCGGAGAGCGGCAGCAGATCGTCCTCGGTGTACATGCGCACCTCCTTGCTGGCGATTTGGCAGGGCCGGGCCGCCCGCGCGGGGGGCGACCCCTGCCCCCACGCCGGGGGAAGAACTTAAGAGTTTCAACTCACGCCCCCGCGCGGGGGGCGACGCTCGTCCAGGGGCTGCGCCTCGCTGCGGCCATTGTTTCAATCCACGCCCCCGCGTGGGGGGCAGCTGTTGCCCCATGCCCAGAGTCCCGTCCCAGTAACGGTTTCAACCCCCGCCCCCGCGCGGGGGGCGACAAGGCCGGGCGTCCAGGCGTGCACCAGGAACCAGTTTCAACCCCCGCCCCCACGCGGGGGGCGACTTCTATAGCTCGTACGAGCTGACCCTCGCCCGCGTTTCAATCCCCGCCCCCGCGCGGGGGGCGACAAGGCCGGGCGTCCAGGCGTGCACCAGGAACCAGTTTCAACCCCCGCCCCCGCGTGGGGGGCAGCTGTTGCCCCATGCCCAGAGTCCCGTCCCAGTAACGGTTTCAACCCCCGCCCGCCCGCGCGCGGGGGGGGCGACGCGAGCTGCTGGTCAACATGCCCCCGCGCCACATGTTTCAATCCACGCCCCCGCGCGGAGCCTCTTCTAGATCTTCTCCTCCAGCGATACGCTCGCAGGCAGGGCGGCGGCGTCCACCGCCACGGCGTAGTCCGCGTAGCTGCGCGCGGGGGTGCTGGGGTCCGTGGCCCGCGTCACCTTCACCAGATCAAACAGCTTGTGCGCGGGCGCATTGCCCAGCTTGTCCGCGTGCTTGAACACAATGAGCCTGCGCGCGCTCATCTTGCCGCGCGCCGCCGAATGGTCGTGGTCGAACATTTGCGTCAGCGCCTGCCAAAAAAGCGCCAGGTCGGCGTCGCTGAAACCCGTCTGCGCGGCCAGCGGCGCGGAGATGAAGCCCTCCGCCCGATACAGGCCGTAGGGCACAATGTGCTTGCGGCCCATGGTGCGGTTGTCGCCGCTCTGCGCCTCGGCCTCTTTTTCCGTGGCCACGGCCATGCGGGTGATGGTGACGTCCAGCGGCGTCACGGGTTCGATGCTGCGGGCGAAGGCCAGCTGCACCGGCCCGCGCACCTGGCCGCAGTTGTTCTCCTTAAGCGACATGACAGCCCCGAAGGCGCGCACGTCGAAGAAGTTCGCACACATCCACTTGCGCGCCAGGGCGATAGCGTCGCCTTTACCCTGGCCCTCGGCCTCGACGGCCTTGTGCGCGCGCGCCTGGGTGGTGGTGAGTACGGCCTTCTCGCGCACGTAGATTTCAAAGGGGCTCTGGTTCTCCTTCGCCAGCTCCACAAAGTTGCGCACCTTGCGCTTCAGGCACACGTCGGTAATCAGCCCATGGTTGGTTTCGGGGTCGATGCGCGGCATGTTGCCCGCGTCGGGGTCGCCGTTGGGGTTGCCGTTCTCAACATCAAACAGCAGCACGAATTCGTAGCGGTTCTCGATTGCGCTCATGATTTAGGCCTCCGTGGCGATGGTTGCGGTTGCGGCAGCGGTCTTCTTCGAGGTCCACAGGTCGGTGCGCTGGTGGTAGTACCCCAGGGCGAAAAGCCCCTGGTCCTCCAGCGAGAGGTGGGCGGGGAAGCCGCCCGTGGCGATGTTGATGCCGTCCATGATGGCTGCGATGGTACGTTCGCGCATAACAACGAGCCCTTTCATTTGTGGCGTGAACTTGCGCAAGTGATGCACTTTGAGCTTCATGAGGATGGGGAAGACGCTACGCGGAGTGGCCGAGGCCGACCCGAAGTATTTGTCCATGATGGTCGAATTAAGCTTTGCAGGGGAATGCGCCTCCTCCTGCACCTTCTCCAGCACGGCGAAGAGCCGTCCCAGGCGGTAGGGAACGTTTGTGGATTGTTCGTCGAGACTCACTGTGACCTCCGGGGTTTGCCCGCCGCCAGGCGACAAACGGGCGTTGCGCACAAGGCAGGCCTTGATGAGGGCGGCCCGGGCATAGGTGATCTTTTGTTCGGCGCGGATGCGGCCCATGACTGCGGCAAGCAGCCCGCCGGGATATGCGCCTCCGGTGAGGATGGCGCGCATGAACGCCCCGGCCAGCAGCGGCGAGAGGTTGTCCAGGTCCTCGCGCTTGGCCGTGGCCTTGAGCATCAGCCACATGGGCGGGAACTTCGGCTCGTTGTCCCGCCGTACGATGTCGAGGTCCGCGAAGTGCTGGCCGATCTTGCCCCACATGCCCGCGACCGTATCCACGTGCCAGAAGCGCACGCTGATGCGCCCGGCGTTGGGCGAAAGGCCAAGCACGTAAAAGCGCGCCCTGCCCTCGTCCGCCAGTTTGTCCGGCATTTTGCCCGCGCGCGCGGCCTCCAGAAACAGGCGCAGATCGTTCAGGTCGCCCTGGTCCTCCTTTTGGCTGAACACGAGGCCCAGGAAGCCTTCGGACACGGTCTTGCGCTCGGTCCAGAACACGGTGGTGGCGTCGCCTATCTGCACGCGCTGGCTGCCGCCGGGTTGCAGCAAATCATTGAGTGCCGTGGTGTAGCTGAAGGCGGCCGCTTCGCTCACGGGAGCGTTATTGCTCTGTTCCTTGCGGTAGGACTCGAAGGCCGGGGCGTTGAAGGAAACCAGCGCCGCGCCCGTGCCCTGGGCGTCCTTCACGCCGCGTATCTTGGGGTGCGTGGGGTCGATGGGGCCAGTGCGCCCGGTGACCAGGCACTGGCCGACGTTCTTGGACGCCGTGGTCTCGTAATAGTTGAGCCAGGCCGCGCGCACGTCTGGCCGCTCATGGACGAAGTGCTTTTCCCCGGCGAGACGGAACACAAGGTTGCGCCCGGCCATGTCTTTCCAGTTGTCCAATTCCTGGGCTTTCTCCGGTTCCCAGGCGTCGAGGAAGGCCGCCACGGCGTTGAGCCCGGCGTCGTCGAGCCCGGCGCCCACTTCGCGCAGCCTTTCGCGGAAGGCGGCGAAGGCCTTGGCCGCGCGCTCGGGCTTGTCCTTGCCGTCCGCGCCCAGCACATAGCCCGTGTTGTCCCACAGGAAGTTGGCGGAGAATCCGGAACCGGAGGTTTTGAGCGGCTCTGGCAGCACCAGTTGCGCCGGGGCGCGTTTTTTGGAGTCGTCGCGCAGGTCCAGCACCTGGAGCAGCGCGCCTGCGGGGTCTACTTCCAGGGCGAAGAGCACCGGCTGCCGGGCGAAGCCGCGCAATGGGATTCTGGAGTCCGGCTCGCCGACCAGCCGTTCGTAATATTCGTTCAGCGCCTGCAAAATCATGGGCGCACCCCCTGCCCAACGGGGCTGCCATTGGGGCAGTCCGGGTGCGGCACCTCAATGACCCCGTCGGTCATGGTCGGGCGGAAGAAGCGCGGGGTCATACCCTCGGCAAAGTCGATGTCGTGCAGCATGTAGCCCAGGTCGCGCGCGCCCAAGAGGCTTTCGTGCGGTGCGGGCGGCTCGCCCTGCAAAAGCTCGAACATGACCGGGAACTCGCGGCAGCCAAAATAGGGCCGGTGGAAGCACTGGCCTTTTTTCGCCCGGCGCTCGAACACCTCCTTGTGCTTGGCCGTGTTGCGGTCTTCCTCGCCGGTGAAGTCGAAGCAGGCCTCGATGACATAGGCCACATCGCGCAGCACCAGGGCCGCGCGCTGCTGGCGGTCCTCATCCGCAAAGGTTTGAACGGGGGACGTGCCGTCCCTCATGGCCGCGCGCACAGAGCTGAGCGGCAGCTTGCCCGCCACCTCGTTCCTGCGGATGGTATCGAAGCGGATGGGATTCAGTACGCGGATGCGCTCGATCACCCAGCGGATGGCGGGTTTCCAGTAAATTGCCTCCAGGATTCCCCTGGCGGCGGAGGGGGTCATCACGTCATAGCTCACGCGCTCCGCCTTCATCTCCGGGCGCGTGAAGCAGGCGTAGTCACCCCAGACCCTCAGCCGAACTCCGTAAGACATGGGCACCTCCCTTGGTTACAGGGATTCGCGCAGCGATCCCTCATCAACCGGCGATCAAATCCTCCGGCATCTGCACGCCGGGGTCGTCGCGGAACACGTCGAGCCCCACCTCGGGGCTGTACAGGCTCATGTTGCAAAGGACGAAGAACTGGCCGCCCGGCCCGGCCCGGCGCACCGCGCCCTCGTGCTCCAGGCGTTCAAGCTCGCGGGTGTAGAGCGAAATGCTGTGCCGCTGCGCGCGGCGCAGCAAGCCGCCCGCGCGTTCGCCGCGCTCAAGCGCGTCCAGGGCGCGCACCACGTTGCGGGCCGCTTCGTCGTAGGGGATGAGCAGGCCCTGGGTGGCGTTCTCGATGAGCTGAAACTCCTGTCCGATGGTCTTGAACGGGAACCAGCCCCGGCTGGCGTCGTGGCCGAGCCGCTCCAGAATGTCTTTGGTGTCCAGGCCGTCCCGCCCGGTTTCGACCTTCCAGTAGAGTTCCAGAAAATATTCGCGCACGGCGTCCGGGTGCAGCAGATCGGCCCGGTGTTTTTCAAGCACGGAGCGGGCGGCTTGCGCCGTGCGGCGGAAGTGCCCCGGCGGCAATCCGTTCTCCGGCTGGAATACAAACACCTCGCCGTGCTCCAGCAGGCCTTCGCGGTTGCAGCGCCCCGCCGCCTGGGCGATGGAGTCGATGCCGCCTGCGGCCCGGTAGACCACGGGGAAGTCCACATCCACACCCGCCTCCACCAGGGTGGTGCTCACCACGCGGCAGGGGCGCTTCTCCTTCAGCGCCAGGCGTATCCTCTCCAGGGTGGCCGTGCGGTGCTGCGGGCACATGAGGGCGCTTAAGTGGAACAGCCCGTCAAGGGCGCCCGGCCTGGCCCGCAGGGCATCGTAGAGCCGCCGCGCCTGGCGTCTGGTGTTCACGATGCACAGGACCTGCCGTTCCTCGGCCAGGCGTGCGGCAAGGTCCGCATCCGAAAGTTCCCCCAGAATCCGCACCTGCACCCGCTTGAGCGCGGCGTGCAGCGCCACGGGACTGGGCATGATCTCGCGCACGCCGACGAGGCCGCCCTTCAGGCCCTCGCCGCCGTTTTCCGAAGGATTGGGAGCGTTCAACGCAGGCTGCGTGGCGGTGCACAGCACCACGCTGGCTCTGTAGGTTGCGGTCAGTTCCCGCAGCGCTTCGAGGCAGGGGCGCAGATATGGCACGGGCAGCATCTGGGCCTCATCCAGAATGATGACGCTGTTCGCCAGGTTATGCAGCTTGCGACAGCGCCCGGCCTTGTGGCTGAAGAGCGATTCGAAGAATTGCACGGCGGTGGTGATGATGACCGGCGCGTCCCAGTTCTCCGTGGCCGGATGCGGGCGGTCGTCTCCGGCGTCTTCGGCGGGGGCGAGGTTGCTGTGATGCTCGACGACGAACTCCCCGTCTATGTCGCCCAGGGCCTCGCGGAAGACCTTTGCGTTCTGCTCGATGATGCTGGTGAAGGGGATGACGTAGATGATGCGGGAAAGGCCGTGGCGCTTGGCGTGTTCCAGGGCGAAGGCCAGGGACGACAACGTCTTTCCGCCGCCGGTTGGCACGGTGAGAGAGAAGAGTCCCGGCGTAAGCTCCGCCTTCTCGCGGCAGGCGGCCAGCACCTCGGCCCGGACGCGATTGACCTCCGAGGGCTTCGCAGCCTTGGTCTTTTCTTGCAGGGCCGCGTCGAGCCGGGTGAGCAGCGCGCCGATGCCGGGATAGCCGCTACGACGCGCCGAGCGCTCAAGGCTTTCCGAATCCCCTGCGGCCTCCGCGTCCAATCGGTCGGCATCCACGAGGCACGAGAACACCATGCGCACGAAAAAGGCCAGGCGAAAGCCCAGGCCCTCGGGCCGCGTGTCAAAGGGCCATGCTGCGGCAGGCGGGGGGGCGGGCTCCGCCAAGCCCGCGAGCACGTTGCGCCAGGCGGAACAGTCCTCAAGGCGGCGGCGGGCCGGATCAAGGCGGCGCTCCAGGCAGGAATCCTCATTGCTCCTGCCGTCTGGCAGGCCGGAATGATGCCCGGCGACGCAGTAGGCCAAGAGCCTGCCAGCCCCGCCCCAGTTCGCCGCAGCGTGGCGCGCCCCGGCTGTGGAGTGGTCCACATGGAGGGCGGCGTTGCCCCGCACCCGCTCCTGAAACTTTCCGGAGGCCTTGCCGATATCGTGCAGCAGGCCGCAGGCCTGGGCCCAGGGGCCGGCGCCAAAGCGGTCGGCGAACTGCTGAGACAGCTCCGCAACGTGCAGCAGATGGGAGTGAAGCGTTTGCCCGGGCCGGGCCAAAATGTTTGCAGGTAAAGAGTCTGGCATGTCCCCCCCCATGAGTGGGCCTCTTTGTTGCCGCGCGCAGCTCCATCGCCCTCAATCCGCCAGGAACCAAAGATGCGCGAAGGCGTTCTCGCAATGAATATCGCAAGTGCGAAGGACATGGAAGTGGGATGATTGCTTCGGGGCCAGCCTTGCGCTTCTTTCGCAGGGATGCAGGAGCCGCGTTGAGACGGTGCGCCTTCTTGAGCGTGACCATCTGGGCGGCTGCGCGCTGCGCTGGCCATCCTTTGAGGGGGGAAACACAGGTCACCAGGTGTGGTGACGTGAGCGCAAGATATGACGCGAACAGAGCGCCATCAATACGTTAGCGGCAAGTGGCGATTTCCTGTGATCGCCCCGTGAAGCGGCTGAAAACGCCAGTGCGCAGAGCGCCTTTTTCCCCTCGGCGCCAGAAGCATCAAGGCCTCACGAGAAAACTCGCGAGGCCTTTTGGGTGGGGGAGGATTTGCCAGCGCAAGGAGGGGCGTCAGCAGCCGCAGTCGCCGTCATCGCCCGCCAGGACGGGTTTTTCGCGGCCTTCCAGAAGCTTCAGCGCGCGTGGCAGCACCATCTCCGGGGTCAGCTCCGTCAGGCAGCGCAGGGCGTTGGGGCAGCCGCCCTCCCTGCAGGGCTGGCAGGGCAGGCCCAGGCAGATGTCTTCCTGACCGGGGCCGGGGTAGGTCCAGGCGTTGCTGGTGGACCCGCGCACGGTCAGGGTCGGCGTGCCCACGGCCACGGCGAAGTGCCGGGGCGAGGAGCAGTTGCCCAGGTGCAGGCGCGCACGCTCCTGCACGGCCGCCATCTCCCGCAGGGAGAGCATCTCCTGCGGCACGATGCTGCGCGCGCCAAGCCCGGCCTCTTGCGCCACCTGGCGCACCACCTCAAGCTCGCCGGGACCGTACAGCAGCAAAAAACGCACATCGGGCCGGGCCTGGGAAACCAGGCGCATGAGCCCGGCATAGTGCCCGGCGGGCCAGCAGCGCGAAACGCGGCGGTGCGTGGCGTCCAGCGTCACCAGGGTATCGCCCTGGCCCACGCCCCACAGCTCCAGCAGTTCTGCCGCGCGCTGGCGTTCCGCCTCGGAAAGGTAGATGCGCGGCGGGTCGTTGTTCCAGGCAATGCCCAGGCCGTTCGTCAAAATGCCCGCCTTGCACTTGGCCGCGTAGGGGCCGCTGCCGGGCGCCCAGTGGGTGTAAAAGGGCAGGTTGTACCAGGGCGGCGGGTAGGAAAATTTCACCTTGGCGTCGGAAAGGGCCAGGGTCCAGCGGATGCGCGGCAACTGCTGGAAGTCGATGATCATGTCGTAGCGGCCCTGGCCGCCGCCCGTGCCCACGTGGCGGTAGAAGCGCAGGGTGTCCAGCAGGCTCAGCTTGCGGTCCAGCGCCCACACGTGGGCCACTGCCGGGTTGTTCGCCAGCACCGGGGCGCATTTTTTCTCGGTGAACACGTCGAGCGCCGCCTCGGGGTAGCGCTTCTTGAGCATGTGGATGGAGGGCGTAAGCAGCACCACATCCCCTATTTGCCGGAGCTGGCAAAGCAGGATGCGCCTGGGCTTCAGCTCCGCCAGGCCGTGGATGCGATAGGAACCGGAATGGGGCATGATTCTCTCGTTTGACCGGGCGGCTAGCTGGCCGCGCCGAATTGCATTTCGTACAAGGTGCGGTAGATTTCGCAGCGTTCCAGCAGCTTGGCGTGCTTGCCCTGGTCCACAATGCGGCCTTCGCTCATGACCACGATGAGGTTGGCCGTGAGGATGGTGGACAGGCGGTGGGCGATGACGATGCTGGTGCGGTCCTGCATCAGGTTTTCCAGCGCCAGCTGCACAATGCGCTCGCTCTCCGTGTCCAGGGCGCTGGTGGCCTCGTCCAGAATGAGCAGGGACGGGTTTTTCATAATGGCGCGGGCAATGGTCAGGCGCTGCTTTTGCCCGCCGGAAAGCTTTACGCCGCGCTCGCCCACCAGGGTGTCGTAGCCGTCCGGCAGCTCCAGGATGAACTCGTGGGCGTACGCGGCCTTGGCCGCTGCCTCCACTTCCTCCTGCGAGTATGCTCCTTCCGAGCCATAGGCGATGTTCTCGCGCACGGTGGCGTTGAACAAGAAGGCGTCCTGGCTCACCAGGCCCATGCTGCGGCGCAGGCTGTTCAGGGTGTAGTCGGCCAGCGGCCTGTCGTTCAGCAAAATCGCGCCGCCCTGGGGGTCGAAGAAGCGCGGCACCATGTTGGCCAGGGTGGTTTTGCCGGAGCCGCTGGAGCCCACGATGGCGATGCGCTCCCCGGCCTTCACCTGCAGGTTGATGCCGTCCAGCGCGGGCCGCCCGGAGTTGTTGTAGGTAAAGCGCAGGTCCTTGAAGGCCAGCTCGCGGAAGGGCTCGTCGAACTTCACCGAGCCGCCGCGTTCGGCAATGTCGTCGGCCTTGTCCATTATCTCGAACACGCGCTCGGCCCCGGTCAGGGCCATTTGGATGTCGATGTTGGCGGCGTTCATGCGCTTGATGGGTTCGTAGAGCATGATGAGCGCGGTGAGGAAGGACATCAGCGCGCCGGTGGTCAAGTCTCCGGCTATGACGCGGGAGCCGCCGTACCAGAGCACGAGGCCTGCGGCGAAGGAGCCCACCGTCTCCATGACGCGGGAGCTTTGCTCGCTGGCCAGAATCTGCTTGTTGTTGCTTGCCACCAGTTTGGTGTTTTCGTCCAGGAAGCGGTCTATCTCCGCCTTTTCTTTGGCGAAGCCCTTGATGATGCGGATGCCGGAAAGCCCTTCCTGCAGGCGTACGCTCACGTCAGAAACGTGCCCTTGGGCGCGCCGGGCCAGCTTGCGCATGCGCTTGCTGTAATAAATGAAGGGGTACAGCGCCGCAGGCAGAACAAGCGTGCCCCAGAAGGCCAGCTGCCAGTCCAGATAGAACACGTAAAAGGCCAGGCCAAGCACGGAGAAGAACTCGCGGGTGAGCATGATCATGGACGGCAGGCTGGAGCGGATGAGGCCCACGTCGTTCAGCACGCGGCTCATCAGCATGCCCACCTGGGATTCGTTGAAATAGTCCATGGGCAGGTAGACGATCTTGGCAAAGAGCTCGTTGCGCAGGTCGTTGATGGCCAGCAGCCCGGCGGTGTTCATGTAATAATTTTGCAGGAAGCGGAAAACGCCCTTGAGGGTCATGAGCACGACGATGGCGATGGTGACGAACTTGAGCGCCACGATATCCTTGTTGATGAGCACGTCGTCCACGGCCTTCTTGACCAGCCAGGCGCTGGCCGCGGCGCAGGGCGCCACAACGAGCATGCCCACGACGGCCACGGCCAAGCGGGCCTTGTACTGCATGAAGTAGTGCAGAGAGCGCTTGAGCATGCGCCACGATTCTGCGCCGCCTTGCTTTTTGGAATCACTCAAACTGTGTTGCTCCGGGTGCGCGTTTCCCACGGCGAGCTCCGCCGGGGTGAGGCCCATATACTGGCGCGCGGGCGCGATGACAAGGGCCGCCGCAGGCCGCGCTGCGGGCCGCCTTGCCAGGGCCTTGCCGCCGCGTTTCCACCGGCTTCCTGCCTGGGCCGGGCGGCGCAGGGCAGTGGTGCGAGTTGGCGAACCTTGGTGTTTGCGTCCCGCAAGGTGCGGAGCGGGCGCGTGAGGAAGCGGCTTGCCGCACAGGGCGCAGGCAGCGGGCGAAGGCTCGGCCCCGGGTTTGGGGTGGCGCGGCGCTTTAGCGCGGCAGTGCGCCGGAAACGCCCCGCACCAGCCAGTCCATGGACAGCAGTTCCGCGTCCGTGGCCTTTCTGCCCGCGCCGATGCGCTCCTGCCCGGCCTGGTCCACGATGGGCCCCTGGAAGCTTCTGTCGCGGCCATGGACCATGCGCGCCTTGAGGGCCAGCACCTTGCGGGCCACGTCTGCGGGCACGGCCTTGCCAAAGGGCGCAAGACCCACGCTGCCGGACTCGAAGCCCGTGAACACGGGTTCGCTGCTCCAAACGCCCGCCCGCAGCCGCTTCACGGTCTCCACGTAGACCGGCCCCCACTCGAAGGTGGTGGAGGTGAGCGCGCAGCCCGCGCCGAAGCGGGTCGAGTCCGTGCCGTAGCCGATGGCCGCAACGCCCTTGGCGCAGGCCGCGCGGGAAGATTCGGAAGTGTCGGCCATTTCGCGGATCAGGTCGTGCCCTGCGGCGGCCAGGGCCTCGGCCAGGGAGGTCTCATGCTCGGCGTCGCGCCAGGAGTTCAGCCAGACCACGGTGTTGATTTTGCCGGCGTCGTGGGCCGTGCCGGATTCCGCCAGGCCGCGCGCCAGCCCCAGGGTGAAGGCGTTGATGCCCCGGATGACCTCCGGGATTGGCACCGTGGCCACGGTGCCCACGTTGCGAAAGCCCATAAGCCCGGCCAGATAGCCCGCCAGATACTCGCTCTGCTCGATGCGCACCATGTAAGTGCCCAGGTTGGGCCGGGTCTTGAAGCCCGCGCAGTGCATGAAGGCGGTCTTGGGAAACTCCGCCGCAACGGCGTACAGGGGCTCCATGTGCTCAAAGGTGGTGCCGAAAATCAGATCATAGCCCTGGCGCGCGTAGTCGCGGAAAACTTGCTCGGCCTTGGCCGGGTCCTTCACGCGTTCCGTGTAGGAGATCTGCACCGCGCCGCCCAGGGTGCGCTTCAAGTGTTCGATGCCGTCGTGGTGGGCCGTGGTCCAGCCCTGGTCGTCGATGGAATCGAGCAGGACAAAGGCTACGCGCGTGGGCTTGCCCGCATTTTTGGCGGCGGCCGGGGCGGGCGCGCACAAGAGCAGGCAAAGGGCCAGCGCGGTCCAAAGGGGCAAGGCGGCAAGGCGGCCGAGCAAAGGCATGGCAGTTCCTCCGGCGATGGGGTTGGCGCGGCGATGGAGCAAGCGCATCAGGTAACCTGCATAGCCCATGGTTCGAGGGGAGACAAGTCCGTCTGAGGTCGTGGAGCGGTGGCCGCATCAGGTGGATTGGCCGGGCAGGCGTGGCTGGCCAGACTGGCCGCATTGATTGGGTCGGCCAGGCTGGTTGAACCGGGCTGGCGGGTTGTGGCAGGCCGGTTGCGGCAGGCCGGGCTGGCCCGTCAGTACTTCAGCAGCTCCAGAATGGACTCCGTGAGCCGCCCGAAGTCCGGGTCCTTGCGCGTGCGCGGCCTGGGCAGGGGCACATCCAGCACCTCGATGACCCTGCCGGGGTCCTTTTCCATCACCACCACCCGGTCGGACAGGTACACGGCCTCGTCGATGCTGTGGGTGACGAAGACCACGGTCTTGCGGCGCTTTTCCCACAGGGCCAGCAGCTCGCGCTGCATCAGCAGGCGCGTGTGGGCGTCCAGCGCGCCAAAGGGCTCGTCCATCAGCAGCACGTCTGGCTCCACGGCCAGGGCCCGGGCTATGGCCGCGCGCTGGCGCATGCCGCCGGAAAGCTGGTGCGGGTAGGCGTCCTTGAACTGGGCCAGGCCCACCAGGTCCAGGTGCTCCACGGCCCGCTGGCGGCGCTGCCTGGCGGCCAGGTTCTGGAACTCCAGCCCAAGCTCGATGTTGTGCAGAATGCTGCGCCAGGGCAGCAGGGAATAGTCCTGGAACACCAGCCCGATGCGCCCGCTGGGCCGCGTTACGGCCTGCCCCCGGAAATTTATGCTCCCGGCGCTGGGGCGCTCCAACCCGGCCATGAGTCGCAACAGGGTGGATTTGCCGCAGCCGGAAGGCCCCACGATGGACAAGAACTCGTTTTCGCGCACGTCCAGGCTGGTTTGCGCCAGGGCGGTAACGCTGCCGCCCCGGCCCTGCGGAAAGACCTTGCCCGCGCCCTCAATGCTCAGAACGTGCGTCATCAGCTTCTCCCCCGCCAGAACAGCATTCTGCGCTCGCACAGGCGGAAGGCCTGGTCCATAAGCGCCCCGGTGACGCCGATGGCGATCATGCCGGTGATGACGATGTCGGTGCGGGCAACGGTGTAGGCGTGGGTGATGAGATAGCCCACCCCGGACATGCTGCCGGGCAGCATCTCGGCGGAGACCAGGCACATCCAGGCCACGCCCAGGCCGATGCGCATGCCCGTGAGGATATGCGGCCAGGACGCGGGCAGGATGACCTTGCGGAAGATGTCCAGGCGGCTTGCGCCCAGCACCAGGCTTGATTCCACCAGCACGCGGCGCACGCTGCGCACGCCCTGAATGCTGCTGGTAAGCACCGGGAAGAAGCCGCCGATGAAGATGATGAAGGCCATGGAAAACTTGAGGTTGTTCAAGAATATGTACGCCGGGCCTATCTCCAGGTCCAGGCTGCTGGCCGGGCTTGAAATGCCGAACCAGGCCAGCATCAGCGGGGTCCAGGCCAGGGGCGGAATGGGGCGGAACAGGGCCATGAAGCTGTTCAGCAACCGGTGGGCCGGGGCGAAGTAGCCCATGAGGATGCCCAGGGGCACGGCCAGGGCCACGGCCAGCAAATAGCCGAAGAGCACCCGCGCCAGGCTTATGCCCACGTTGGCCAGAAGCGAGCCCATGCCGATGAGCGGCTGCATGGGCTGCGCCAGCACGGCCAGCACATCCGTAAGCCGGGGCAGAATGATGTCGTTTGCGGCCCGCGCCGCCGCCGTTTCCCAGCCCCATAAAAACAGGGCCGGGATGACGAGCGGCAGCAGCAGGCTTGCTAGGCGGTTGAACATGCGCGGACTATTTCTTGGGCTGGCCCGCGAAGCTGAAGTCGAACAACAGCGGCTTCACGGCGTCGATCTTTCTGCCCTTGAGGCTGCCCTTGAAGTTGCCCATGCCGTCCAGCAGGTCCATGTACACCCCGGCCCAGCGCACCCAGGCCTGGGTGAAGCCCGGCAGAAACACCAGGGTGGAGGCCTTGGCCGCGGCAAGGTCGATGCCGATCCAGTCGGAGCTGATCTGGGCCACCTCGGGCCGGTGGGTGTTGCACCACACGTTGGTCTTGAGGATCAGGTCCACCAGGGCCTTCACCACCTGCGGGTTGGTCTTGATGATGTCGTCGCTGGCGACCACCACGCAGCAGGGGAAGTCGTGCCAGTAGCCCTTGGGCGGCATGTCGCGCAGGTCGAAGGCTATCTTGCCCGCGCCCTTGCTTACGGCCTGCTCCGGGAAGGGCGAGGGGCCCACAATGGCCTCCACCTGGCGGGTGGCCAGGGCGGGCAGCATGTTGCTGGTTTCCTTCAGGTCCACCAGCAGCACCTTGGCCGTGTAGTCGTTGGGGTCTTCCGTCACCTTCAGCCCGGCTTCTTTGAGGGCGCGCTCCAGCAGGATCTTGGGCGCGCTGGTGGGGCTGTGGTAGCCCACCTTCACCGGCAGCTTGGCCGCCTTGGCAAAGGCCACAAAGCTGGCGAAATCGCCGAACTTGGCGTCCTTGGGGGCCACCATGGCCATGCCTTCGGTCTGCAGGGGCGCCACTATGTGCATTTTGGTGCCCTTGTCTATGCCCGCCATGATGGCCGTCACCGAGGCCATGGCCAGGTCGATCTGCTTCTGGGCGAACATGGTGGCCGATTCGGACCCGCTCTTGGCCAGCACCATGTCGATGACGGCGATGGACTTGCCGCCGGAGACCAGTTCGTACTTCTCGCGCGGGATGAGGGGCTTGAGGTAGGTGCCGAAGCTCTTGAACGCTTCGCCCTTCATGGCCGCCACAAGCAGCGGGGTGTGGTGCGTGGTGCGGATGTAGGAGAGCTTGTAGGCGGGCAGTTCCGCCGCGCTGGCCGGGGCCGCCAGCAGCAGGGCGCACAGCGCCGCGCCAAGCAGGCAGGTCAGGTTCTTTTTCAGTTTCGATGCCGCGTTCATGTGTTTCATCTCCCGTGCGTTATTTCGCTTGCAGTTCCAGGAAGGCCTCGATGCGCGTGCGCAACTGCTCCATGTCCGACTCGGTGTAGTCTGTTTCCACCTTGAGGTAGGGCAGCTCCAGCTTTTCGGTCACGTGGCGGCCCAGGTCGAAGGATTCCACGTTGTAGGTGTGGCAGGCCTGCCACACGAGGTCGATGACGCCGGTGGGCTTGAACTGCCGCGCCAGGTCGTCGATGAGGGCGAAGCGCCCGGTGTTCGGGCTCATGCACGAGCAGGGCGTGGCCAGATAGCGCGCGGCCAGGGCGGCCATGGGGTCGCCGCCCTCCTCCACCAGGCCCACAACGCTCTTGATGCCGGTGCAGTTCTCCAGGGCCACCACAACGGCTCCGGCGTCCTCCAGCAGGCGGACGACCTTTTCCGAACCGCGCCCGATGGGCGAACCCGTGAGCAGGATGCGCGGCGCGCCTTTCTTGTAAGGAGAAACGCCCTTGGCGCTCAGCTCGCGCAGTTCGGCCCGCAGGGCCAGCAGGTCGGCCAGGTAGCCTTCCTGATTGAGCACGAAGGTGCGCGATTCGAACACGCCCATGAGGTCCAGGCTGGAGATGGGCGGCTGCGGCTCGGCCGCGCAGGCGGCCAGATCGAGCAGGGCGGTGCGGATGCGGTTCTGGATGGAGATTTCGCGGCGCAGGGCCTCGTCCGTCACGGCGATGCCGGTCTGGGCGGTAAGGTAGTCGGCCAGGCGGTGCATTTCGGCCAGCCACAGGGCCCGGGCTTCGGCGCTCGTGTCGGTGGGCAGGCGCATCATGTGCAGGGGTTTCAGCCGCGCCATGATTTCGAACATCTTCTTTTTGCCGTCGCAGGTGGTCTCGCCAAGGATGAAGTCTGACGCGGCCCAGTACGGGCAGGAGTTGGTGAGGGCGTAGCCGTAGCTGGCCTTGATGAGCGGGCAGAGGTTGGCGGGCAGCACGCGTTCGGCGTCGGGAATGGGGCCCTGCTTCTTGCCGCACAGGCCAACGGGCACGGCCCCGGCGGCGCGCACCAGCTCCAGTGGGGCGAACACGCAGTAAATGCCGGCCACCTTGGTCCCGGCGTCCTTGAGCGGCTCCATCTCCAGATGAAAACGGTCCACCGGGCTGGCGAACTTGGCCAGGGTGGGGGCCTTCTGTGCTTCAGACATGCTCGTCCTCCATGTGTTTTCGGGCGTGCAGGCAGGCCCCCAAGGCCCCGGTCAGGTCGGGGTCCTCGGGCACAAGGCACTGCGTCCCGGTGAGTTCTTGCAGCAGGTCCAGGGCGCAGGCATTGCGCGCCACGCCCCCAGCGAACACCAGCGGCCCTTCCAGGCCCACGCGCCGGAGCATGGAGGCGATGCGCTGCATGATCGCCAGATGGATGCCCAGGGCGATGTTCTGGGCTTTTTCGCCGCGCGCCATGAGGCTTGTGGCCTCGCTTTCGGCAAAGACGGTGCACATGCTGTTGATGGCGATGCGCTTGTCGCCCGCGCGCGCAAAGGCCCCGAAGTCCGCCAGGGGCACCTGCAGCGAAAGGGCCATGATCTCCAAAAACTTGCCGGTGCCCGCAGCGCAGCGGTCGTTCATTTCGAAGCGCAGCACCTTGCCCTGGGGGCTTAGGGAAATGACCTTGGAGTCCTGGCCGCCAATGTCCAGGATGGTGCGGGCCTGGGGGAAGAGCCGCGCCGCGCCCAGGGCGTAGGCCTGTATTTCGGTGATGTCGTCCACCTGGCCCAAATTGGCTGCGGTGCCGCTGCCGAAGGCCTCGGCAAAGAGCTTGCGGCCGTAGCCCGTGGCCACGGTGCGCCCGGCGCACACGCCGCACAAGAGCGTGCGGCACTGGCCGATGGGGTCGAAGGTGGTGGGGGCCTTGGCCGTGTGGATGACCTCCTCCCCGCGCATCACCACCAGCTCGATGCTGCGCGAGCCGATGTCTATGCCTGCCGCTTCGCCCTGCACACCCATGCCTGCCCCTCCCCCCTATATGTTTCGCAGAGCCTATACCAGCGGGTTTTCGAATACGTCAAATAGCAAAGAACGATTCAAGTTTAGGCACAAGTTCTGTAATAGCAGGAAGAATGCTGTACGTAGTGGGGGGCGGCGCGCAGGCGCACCCGGGCCGCACGGGCTGGGGCGGGCGGCGGCAGGCATCCAATGAAGGGGGGGGGCGTGGAGGCGATTGAAGAGGGGCGTGGCGCCGGGGCAAGGGCCAAAGAAAAAGCGGACTACCTTTCGGTAATCCGCTGTATTCTCTTGGCGTCCCCAAGGGGGTTCGAACCCCTGTTGCCGGCGTGAGAGGCCAGTGTCCTAGGCCACTAGACGATGGGGACGGACAAAACTATGGTGGGCCGTGAAGGACTCGAACCTTCGACTCTATCATTAAAAGTGATATACTCTACCAACTGAGTTAACGGCCCCCGAAGGAAGGCCCTTTTATCCGCGCCTCAATAGCCTGTCAAGATTTTTTCCGTCTTCGGGGCGCTTTCCGGCCCAGGGGTGCAAATCCGGGCAAAGTGCGGTACTCAGGGACACGCGCGCATCCGCCGCAAAAGGGGCCAACGCCATGTCCGCAAGACGTCTACACCATCGCCGCCGCCCGCGCAAGCCCCGCGCGCGCACTTTCACCCAGCGCGAGGCCAGGCTGCGCATGCTGGCCGAAAACTCCCCGGACATCTACTTTTCCATGCGCTTCCCGGAAGCCCGCTACGAATACATCAGTCCTTCCATAGAGACCCTGTGCGGCTATGCCCCGCAAGACTTCTACCGCGACCCCGGCACGCTGATGCGCTGCCTGGCTCCGGCCTGGCGGGGCGTGGTTGCGGCCTGGCTGGAGGACATAGCCAAAGGCAAGGTGGCGGACGAGTACGAGTATGAGCTGCTCGACCCCCAGGGCCGCCCGCGCTGGATGCGCCAACGGCAGATCTATGGCTCCACGCCGGACGGCTCCGCCTGGCTGCTGCAGGGCGTTGCCACCGACATAACCGAGCTGCGCCAGGCCCAGCAGGAGCTGTGCGAAAACGAGCTGCTCTTCCGCCAGTTCATAGAGCTCTGGCCGGACCAGGTGATGCTTGCCGTGAACATGGACAAGGGCAGGCACGAGTATGTGAGCCCGGCCATGGAGCGCGTGATGGGCTATGCGCCCCAGGAGTTCTACGACGACCCCGGCCTTGGCCTGCGCATTGTTGCGCCGCACTGGCAGGAGCAGGCCAGGACCTGGCTGGAGGAGATCCGCCAAGGCAGGCTGCGCGACGGTTATGAATTTGAGCTGGCGCACAAGAACGGCGAGCTGCGCTGGATTCATCAAATAGGCATGCTGCGGCCGCGCGGGCCGGGGCAGGACCTTGTGGTGCAGTTCACCTTTCGCGACATAACCGAGGTGCGCCGCGCCGAGAGCGCCCTGCAGGAAAGCGAGGCCCGGTTTCGGGAAATGGCCGAGAGTTGGACCGAGCAGGTGCTCATCCGTTATAATCTGCTTTCCCGCAGGCACGAGTACGTGAGCCCGGGCGTGACGCGGCTGTTTGGCTACCGGCCGGAGGAATTCTACGCGGAGCGCTCGCGCGCGCTGGACTATGTGCTGCCGGAGTGGCGGCCCGTGCTGGAGCAGTGGCGCGAGGAACAGCTGCGGGGCATTCTGCGCAGCGAGTACGAGTATGAGGTGCTCGATTCTTGGGGCAACCGGCGCTGGGTGCTGCAGCGCGGCTCCCTGCTGCGCAACGCCGCAGGCAAGCCCGTGGTGCTGCAGGCCGTGCTGTGCGACAACACCGAACGCCGCCGCCTGGAGGACGCCCTGCGCGAGTCCAACCAGCGCTACGCCCTGCTTTCCGACAACCTCGTGGATGTGATTTGGGCCTTGGACCCGGACTTGAAGTGGACCTACATCAGTCCCTCTGCCGCGCACCTTACCGGCCTGCCCCTTGATGCCCTGGCCACGCGGCCCCTGCAGGAGGCCTTTCCCCCGCAGTCGCAACAGACCATTGCCCGCGCCCTGGATGATTGGCGCCGCGCCGCGCCGGGTTCGGCCCAGGACGCCCCGATGTGGCTGGCCCTGGAGCTGCTCCATGCCGATGGCGGCCTTGTGCCCATAGAGGTGCTGGCCCGGCCCGTGCGCGGGGAGCAGGGGCGCATCACCGGCTATTGCGGCACCGCGCGCGACATTCGCCCCCGGCTGCGCATGGAGCGGGTGGAGGCCTCGCTGAGCCGTCTATCGCGCGTGCTGCTGGAATGCGAGGACATGGCCCAGGCCCTGGTGCTGGCCGCAGCCTGCGCCGAGGAACTGACCGGGGCCGGCAGCGTTCGCGCCGACCAGCGCGATCCCGAGAGCGGCGTCTACCTGGGGCCCAAGGGTCAGGCCTGCGGCGCGCGTCCGTCCGGGCTGTGCGTGCAGGTGCTTCACGCCGGGGAGGAGCTGGGGCGGCTCCTGGCGCTGGGCATAGCCGAGGAGGACCGCGCCGAGGCCCTGGGGCTGCTGGAGCGCGTGGCCTCGCTTTTGGCCCTGGCCATGGCCCGCATCCGCGCGGAGGAGGCCCTGCGCAAAAGCGAGCGCATGTCGCGCAAGCTGCTGGAGTCTATGCACGAAGGCGTGTGGGCCATCGGGCGCGACCAGAAGACCATCTTCGTCAACGAGCACCTGGCCGACATGCTGGGCTACAGCGTGGCCGAGCTGGCCTGCATGCGCCCCAGCGAGGTGCTGGACGGGCCGCAGCGGCTGATGGCCGTGGACCAGATGCGCGAGCGTCGCCTGGGGCTTTCCGGCTCCGCCGATTATGAGCTGACGCGCAAGGACGGGGCCAAGCTGCCGGTGCATGTGAGCGCCTCGCCCATTCTGGACGAGAGCGGCGGGTACGAGGGCCTGGTGTGCACGGCCCTGGACCTTTCCGAGCGCAAGCAGATGGAGGCGGAGCTGCGGCGCAACCAGGCCCGGTTCGAGGCCCTGTACGACCTCTCGCGGCAGGCCTCCGGCACGGAGGCCCAAATGGCCGCCTTTACCCTGCGCGAGGCCCTGCGCCTTACCTGCAGCGACGCCGGGATGCTGTTTTTCGTCTCGGCCGACGGTGCGCGCCTGGAGCCCATGGCCTGGCGCGGCGCTTCGCCGGAGCAGTCCATGGAACCCATACCCGCCGGGGTGGATACCCCCTGGGGCGTGGTGCATGCAACGCGCCTGCCCCTGCTGCTGAACGACTTCACGTTGTTCACGGGCACAATGTCTGCCTGGTGCGCGCCCGTGGAACGTTTTTTGGGCGTGCCCGCCCTGGATGGGGAGCACCCCGTGGCCATTTTGGGGCTTATGGGCAAGCCCGAGCCCTACACCTCCGACGACAGCCTGCAGGTTTCGCTGCTCATGGACGGCATGTGGCGCATTGTGCGCAGCCGCCGCGACGAGGAGCACATCCGCGCCTCCCTGCGGGAAAAGGAATCGCTGCTGCGCGAGGTGCACCACAGGGTCAAGAACAACCTGCAGGTGGTGTCTTCCCTGCTGGACATGGCCGGGCGCAGGCTGGCCGAGGGCGAGGCCCGGCGCAGCATGGAGGAGGTGCGCTCCAAGGTGGCGGCCATGAGCCTGGTGCACGTGCAGCTGCACAGCGGCCAGGTGGGCGACGCGGGCGAGGGCATCGACCTGGAGCGCTACGTGCGCTCGCTGTTCCGCCAGTTGCGGGAGGTCTACTCCGGCGACATGGCGCTGACCATGAGCGTGGCTCTGGGCGGAGTGGTGCTGGGGCTTGATCAGGCCGTGCCCCTGGGCCTGGCCCTGAACGAGGCGCTGACCAACGTGTTCAAGCACGCCCGGCGCGAGGACCGCCCCGGCAAGGTGGACATCCGCGCCCGGCGCGAGCCGGAGGGCCGGGTGTGCATCGAGGTGCGCGACGACGGCCCCGGACTGCCCGAGGGGCTGGACCCGGAGCACGCGCGCAGCCTGGGCATGAAGCTGATGTTCGGGCTGGCGCGGCACCAGTTGCGCGGCGAGTTGAACCTGGAGAACACCGGGGAGGGAGTGCTGGTGCGCCTGCGCTTTCCCCCAAGAATTGCCACCTGACAATGCTCGACCCGCCAGCGCGTGCCCTGGTTTGCGGGGGGCAGGGCGCTGGCGGGCCGGGACGGTTTGCGACTGCGCACGGGGCTGGGGCTGGGCCCTGCGCGCCAACGCTCAAGACATGAAGCTGCGGATGGCCGCAACACGCGCCTTGGCCTCGTAGGCCGGGCGGTCCTCGTCTTCTTCCTGGCGGGCGTTGCCGCAGGGCGTAAAGCCTGGGCAGCGGGAGGCGTCCGCCGAGTCCTCCGGGCACACCTCGGCCCTGGGCCAGCCTTCCAACACAAGGGCCTCGGCCGCCTCCTCGCAGCCGTCGTCGGAAAAATGTTCGCAGTCGCCGCAGCGGGCGTCGCCGTAAAGCAGCATGGTTCCTCCTGGGGTGGGGTTCAAGGGAGCGGCCGTGCACATGTGGCCAATCAACGCCAAGATGATAGCGATACGACAATAATTTGTCAACGCGCAATAGCAAGCCGCCCTTGAGCCGGGCGGTGAATTGTGCCAGTATGCGCCACTTCAACAAGAAGGGGCCTGCGCATGCGCGAAATCATCCTCATCCACGCCACGGGCGAAGACCGCCCCGGCATCACCTCCATGCTTACCGGGGTGCTGGCCGCCTGCGGGCTCGACATCCTGGACATCGGTCAGGTGGTCATCCACGACCATCTTACCCTGGGCATGCTGGTGGCCCTGCCCGATGAGGCCCAGGCCGCGCCCGTGCTGAAGGACCTGCTGTTCAAGGCCCATGAGCTGGGCGTGGGGCTCAAGCTTACGCCCATCGGGCCGGAGCGCTACGAAAACTGGGTGGGCGTGCAGGGCAAGCCCCGGCACATCGTCACCCTCCTGGCCAGAAGGCTGGAGGCCGCGCACATTTCCCGGCTCACCGGGGCCCTGGCCCGCCACGGGCTGAATATCGACATCATCAACCGCCTGTCCGGGCGGGTTTCCCTTTCCAGCAGCGCAGAGGCCCGGCCCGCCTGCGTGGAGTTCTCCGTGCGGGGCAGCACCACGGACTGGACGGCCATCCGCCGCGAGTTCATGGAAATGAGCGCCGAGATGGGCGTGGACGTGGCCCTGCAGGAGGACAACGTTTTCCGCCGCAACCGCAGGCTGGTGGCCTTCGACATGGACTCCACCCTGATTCAGGTGGAGGTCATTGACGAATTGGCCAAGCGCTACGGCGTGGGCGACGAAGTTTCGGCCATAACCGCCGGGGCCATGCGCGGCGAGTACGACTTCAAGGAGAGCCTGCGCCGCCGTCTGGCCCTGTTGAAGGGCCTGGACGCCAGCGTGCTGGAGGACGTGGCCCAGAATTTGCCCCTGACCGAGGGCGCGGAGCGGCTCATCAGCAACCTCAAGCGCCTGGGCTTCAAAATCGCCATCATTTCCGGCGGCTTCACCTACTTCGGCGAGCGCCTCAAGCAGCTTCTGGGCATCGACTACGTCTACGCCAACAAGCTGGAAATCAAGGATGGCCGACTCACTGGCCGGGTCACCGGACCCATTGTGGACGGCGCGCGCAAGGCCGAACTGCTCCGCCGCCTGGCCGACAAGGAGGGCATCAGCCTACAGCAGGTGGCCGCCGTGGGCGACGGCGCCAACGACCTGCCCATGCTGGGCATTGCCGGCCTGGGCATAGCCTTTCACGCCAAGCCCAAGGTCAAGGCCGGGGCGCGGCAAAGCATCTCCACCCTCGGGCTCGACGCCATTCTCTATCTCATAGGCTTCCGCGAACGCGAAACGTTGGGCTAAAGCCCGGCAAACGTACGCCGATAGGACAGGCTGCGGGAAAATACTCGCGGCGTGTTCTTGACGCGGGTTTGTTATTCGTTGTAGTGATTGTGTATAGAAATCTGTGAACATCTTTTCCGCACCGTAGAGCAGAGTTGCCCGGTATTACAGCAGGAACCGGAACACTCGGAGGCAGCATGAACAATTACAAGATCGGCGTCCGCCTCATTGCGGCATTCATCATCGTCTCCGTGCTCGCCTTGGTGGTTGGCCTTGTGGGGTACTTCGGCATTCATGACACCAAAGCCGCCCTCGACGGCATCGCCAAGGGCGATCTGCCGAGCGTCGAGGCCCTGGCCCAGGTGCGCTACAATGCGCGCAACGTCATTGTGGCCCAGCGCACCCTGCTCATCCGCGAGCTGACCCAGGCCGAGCGCGACCGGCAGTACAAGAACGTGGAAGACGCCAGGGAGCAATACCGCAAGGGCCTGGCCGCCTACGACGCGCTGCCCAAAACAGCGGACGAGCTCCAGGCCTACCAGGCCCTGCGGGACGTGCTGGCCAAGGCCACCGAGCTCAACAGCACGGGCTTCGCGCTCATCAAGGAATCGGAGCAGTACCCGGCGGACGAGGCCCGCTACAACAAGGCCGTGGATCATATCGTCCACAAGGCCACCGAGACCAACCGCTCGCTTTTCGATACTCTGGGCACGCTCATCACGCTAAGCCAGGAGAAGGCGGAAAAGTCCGCCCACGCGGCGGACACGGAAGCCGTCAGCGACACCCTGGTGATGGTCGTTGTGGCCGTTTTGACCCCGGTGCTGGCCCTGCTGCTGGGCATTGTGCTCACCTTGGGCATCACCCGGCCCCTGGGAACCATCGTCGCCTTTTCCGAATCTGTTGCGCAGGGCAACCTGAAGCAAACCCTTGCGGTGCGCCAGGGCGACGAACTGGGCAAGCTTTCCGACAGTCTGCGCCTGATGGTGCAGGCCCTGAACGACAAGATCGCCGAGGCGGACGAGAAGAGCGTGCAGGCTGCGGAGCAGGCGCGTTTGGCGGGGGTGGCCACCGAGGAAGCCAACCAGGCCAAGGCTGCGGCCGAGCGCGCCAAGGCCGAGGGCATGATCGCCGCCGCCACCCAGCTGGAGAAGGTGGTGGAGGTCATCAGCTCCGCCAGCGAGGAACTTTCCGCCCAGGTGGAGCAGTCCAGCCGGGGCACGGAGGTGCAGGCCAGCCGCGTGGCCGAAACCGCCACGGCCATGGAGGAGATGAACTCCACCGTGCTTGAGGTGGCGCGCAACGCCTCGCAGGCTGCGGAATCCACGGACAGCGCGCGCAAGATGGCGGGCGAGGGCTCCGCTGTGGTGGGCCAGGTGGTGGCGGGCATCGGCACCATGCAGAGCGTGTCCATGTCGCTCAAGCAGGACATGGGCCAGCTGGGCAAGCAGGCCGAGGGCATCGGCCAGGTGATGAACGTGATTTCCGACATCGCCGACCAGACGAACCTTCTGGCGCTCAACGCCGCCATCGAGGCCGCGCGCGCGGGCGACGCGGGCCGTGGCTTCGCCG
>DIVX01000076.1 GCA_002422505.1 Desulfovibrio sp. UBA6121 | reverse complement strand
TGGGCTTCGGCAAGACCGAGGTGGCCCTGCGCGCGGCCTTCCGCGCCGTGCACGATGGCCGCCAGGTGGCGCTTTTGTGCCCCACCACCGTGCTGGCCGAGCAGCACTACCAGACCTTCACCCGGCGCATGGAGGGCTTCCCCGTGCGCATCGGCATGCTCAGCCGCTTTGTTTCCGCCAAGCACCAGAAGGTCACCATCCAGGCTGCGGCGCGCGGCGAGGTGGACATCCTCATCGGCACGCACCGGCTGCTTTCCGGCGACGTGGACTTGCCCAAGCTGGGCCTTTTGATTCTGGATGAGGAGCAGCGCTTCGGCGTGAAGCACAAAGAGAAGCTCAAGCTCCTGCGCAAGAACATCGACGCCCTGACCCTGACCGCCACGCCCATTCCGCGCACGCTGCAATTGTCACTTTCCGGCATCCGCAGCCTGTCGGTCATTGAGACCCCGCCCGAGGACCGCAAGCCGGTTGAAACCGCCCTGGTGGAGCGCGACGACACCCTGCTGGGCAACGTGCTGGCGCGCGAGCTGGAACGCGGCGGCCAAGTGTTCTGGGTGTACAACCGCGTGGAGGGCCTGGAGCAGGTGGCCGAATACGTGCGCAAGCTGGCCCCCGGCGCGCGCGTGGGCATGGCCCACGGGCAGATGAGCGAGCGCGCCCTGGAAGACGCCATGCACGGCTTCTGGCACAAGGAGCTGGACGTGCTGGTGTGCACGGCCATTGTGGAATCCGGCCTGGACTTCCCCAACGCCAATACGCTCATTGTGGACCAGGCGCAGATGTTCGGCCTGGGGCAGCTGTACCAGTTGCGCGGTCGCGTGGGCAGAAGCGACCGCCAGGCCTATGCCTATTTCGTGGTGCCCTCCCTGGACCGCCTGCCGGAAATCAGCAAACGCCGCCTGCGCATCATTCTGGAGCTGGACTACCTGGGCGCGGGGTTCCAGGTGGCCATGGAGGACCTGCGCCTGCGCGGCGCGGGCAACATTCTGGGCGAGGTGCAGAGCGGGCAAATCGCCCGCGTGGGCCTGGACCTGTTCCTGGAGATGCTGGAGGAGGAGGTGCGCCGCGTGCGCGGCGGGCCGCTGAAGCAGGAGACCGACCCCGAACTGACCTTCATGTTCGAGGCGCACTTACCCTCGGACTACGTGGTGGATGCCAAGGAGCGCCTGCGCTACTACAAGGCCCTTTCCAGCGCGCGCACGCAGGCCGTGCTCATGGAGCTGGAGGCCGAGTTGCGCGACCGTTTCGGCCCCTTGCCCCCGGCTGCCAGCCAGTTCGTCAGCGTGCTTACGGCCAAGGCCGTGCTGGCGCGGCTGCAGGTGCGCAAGGCCGAGCTCTCGCCCGCCAAGGCCGTGCTCAACTTCGGGGAGCAGGTAAGCGCGGTTGCGCCGGAGGCGCTGGTGGCCTGGATGAACGCAAGCGGGCGTCAGGCCAGGCTTCTGCCTCCCTCCAAGCTGGAACTGCGCTACCCGGAGGGCCTGGACGTGCGGGCCGGGTTGGAGTACCTGCGTACGGAACTTGAACTTCTGCTGGATGGCGGCGCGCCGCCGCACAAGGGTGAAGCCTGATGACGAGACACCGCTGCGCGTTCGCGCTCCTGCTTGTTGTGGCGGGCCTGCTGCTGGCGCTTTCTGGCTGCTCGCGCCGCCAGCAGGATGAAGTCGGCGTGGTGGCCCGCGTGAACGGCAAGCCCATCACCTTGGATCTGCTGGAGTTCCAGTACGACATCCTGCACTTCAACGCCCTGTCGGGCGAATTGCCTTCCGTCAGCGCCCTGCGCGAAGCCTATGGCGAGATTCTGGGCCAGCTCATCGCCCAGGAACTGGTGGCCCAGGAGCTGGCCACGCGCGGCCAGGAGGTTAGCGACGAGGAGCTTGAGCAGGCCGAGGCCAAGGTGCGCGGCGATTATCCTGACGATGTATTTGAAAAGATGCTGGTGGAGGAGTTCCTCGACCTCAAGATGTGGCGCAAGCAATTGCGCTACGTGTGCGGCATAGAAAAATTCCAGCGCCTTGTGCTGCGGCCAGGCATTCATCTGGACTATCGGGAAGTTGAGGCATACTACCGCGAGCATCTGGCCTCGTTCCGCCTGCCGGAGCGGGTGCGCGTGCTGGTGGTGCGCGCGCCGGAGCGCGCCCTGGTGGAAAAGGTGTTGGCCCAGCACAAGCAGCAGCAGAACGCCGCCGCCCTGGCCACGGCCTTTCCCGCAGCCCAGGTGCGGGAGGTCGTCATAGCGCGGGAGCTGCTTTCCCCGGCCTGGGCCGATGCGCTGCACGGCGCGGGGGAAAAGGGCGCAGGCGGGCAGGGGGCCATCCTCTCCGGCAGGGCCGGGTTTGAGGGGCTGCTGCTGCTTGAGCGCATGGGCGCGGAAACGTTGGACATCGCCCAGGCCTACCCGCAGGTGGAGGCGGCGCTTCTTGAGGAGCGCCTGCAACAGGCCTTTGACGCCTGGCTGGGCAAGGCGCTCGACGCGTCTGTCGTCAAGGTGAGCGGGCGGCTGCTGCACAAGCAGGACGACGAAGACCTGCCGCCAGAGCCGGCCGAGGAGCCTGAGGGCGAGATGCCCGCCGAGGATGCCGCGCAGCAGGACATTGCAAGCGGCAACGAGACGCGGTAGGGTCCCTTTGGAATTCGGTTTCGCCCCGGCGGAGCCAGAACAGCGAGATGAAAGGAGCGTCATGCGCGTACCTGCGATATTTCGGGCCGGAGCCTTGGTCCTGGCCCTTGTTCTTCTTGTGGCGTTTGCGTGGCGCTCGCCAGCCATGGCCAACGATCTCGTCGTCGATGGCGTTGTCGCCCTGGTCAACGGCAAGCTCATCACCAAATACGAGTACGATGAACGCCTGCGGCCTATTTACGAGCAGACGCGCGGCCGCCAGTTGTCCACGGACGAGATCAGCCAGATCACGGCCCTGCGCAAGAAGATTTTGAATCAGATGGTCGATGACATCCTCATCGAGCAGGACGCCGAGCGCTACAAGCTCAAGGTGACGGATGCCGAGGTCGAACAGCAGGTCAAGGAATTTTTGGTCAAGCGCAAGCTGAGCGAGGACGAGTTAAAGCGGCAGTTGACCCTCCAGCGCATGAGCCGTGAGGAATTCACCCGCAACATGCGCCGCGACATGATCCGCCACCGTCTCATCGGCGCCGTGGTCTCCAGCAAGGTCGTGGTGACGGACTCCGAGGTTGAGGCGGCCTACAAGGAGCGCAAGGCCGAATTCTCCAAGGACAGCATGGTCCAGCTGGGGCTCATCCTCGTGCCGCCGAAAATCTCTCCTGCGGAGCTCAAAAGCAACATCGAAACCGGCAAGCTTACCTTTGCCGAGGCCGCCGACAAATACTCCCAGGGCCCTGGCGTGGGCCACGGCGGCGATATCGGCTTCATCGCCTGGAAGGACCTGGCCCCGGAGTGGAACGCAGCCCTGGCCGGGCTCAAGCCGGGAGAGATCACCAACCCCGTGCATGTGCAGGACTTTGCCGGATTGTTGCAGGTCATCAGTCTCAAAGAGGGCGAGGAACTCCCGCTGGATTCCGTGCGCGAGCAGATTTACCAGGCGCTGCACGAAGCCAAGTTCGAGAAGGTCTTTCAGGAATACATGCAGAAGCTGCGCGAAAAGGCAGTTGTCGAGTACAGGAACTTGTAGGGTCCCTAGGGGCCGATGCGGGGCAACCACATGAATTTGCAGGAGCTGGGCGTCCTTCTCAAACAGGAGCGGGAGCGGCGGGGCTTGACTGTCCGTGATGTCATGGACAGCACGAAGATCAGCCGTCGCAATCTGAACGCGTTGGAGGACGGCGAAGTAAAACTGTTGCCGCACCCGGTGTACTTGAAGGGCTACGTGCGCAACTACGCCCGTCTTGTGGGGTTGGACGCGGAACCGCTGGTCTGCGTGGTGGACGAACAGTGGGACGGCGACTCCGCATATGCTGCGCAGAAGCCCGCACCCGCCGTTCCCGAAGCCGCGCCCAGCGCGCTGAGCGTGCTTGCCAGCGCCCAAGGCGAAATCACCCCGCCGCGCCTGAGCACCCCCGGTACCCCGGAGGCCGCAAGCGGGCACGCAACGGAGCAGGCGGCCACAGCGCAGCCTCCCGCAGGGGAAAGCGAACCCGAACAGCAGTGCCGCCCGGGCAAGCCGGTGGAGCTTTCGCCCAGGCCGCGCAAGCGTCTGTGGCCATGGATTCTGTTGTTGCTTCTTATCTGCGGCGGCGCGGGCATTGCCTACCAGTGCCAACGCATTCAGGCCGAGGACACGCAGGCCCCGCCCCTGGCCGCCCCTGCCGCCAACGCCACGGATGTGAACGCCACCGACGTCAATGCCACCGATGCCGCCGACGCCAGCGCCCGGGACGAGGCCGCAGAACTGGCCAATGCCACGGCGGCCCAGCCGGAGCCGTTTCCCGCCCCAGCACCGGCTCCTGCCGCGCCTGTTGTCGCGCCAGCGCCCACCCAGGCGGCCGCACCCGCGCAGGCGGCGGAGGTGCACACTCCCGGCATGCAGGAGCTGGTTGTCGTGGCCAAGCCCGGCGAAATCTGCTGGGTGGAGGTGAGCGAGGGCCAGCGCCGCAAGACCTTCACCATCCGCGATGGCGACAGCCGCCGTTTCGAGTTCTCCAACGTCGCCAAGGTTCGCCTTGGCAACGCTGGCGGTGTGAGCTTCCGGCTCAATGGCTCGTTCTACCCCTACGAGGGGCAGCGCGGCCAGACCGCCACTCTCGAAATCGGAGCCCGCTAGCCGAGGGCTTGCAGGAGTAGGGCATGGAGTTCACCGAAAAGGCCCTGGTGCTCAAGGTGGGCCGGTTTCGGGAAAACGATGTCTGGTTGAAACTTTTCTGCGCGGGCCGTGGTGTCATCACGGCCTTCGCATTTGGTGGCAGCCGCAGCCGCCGCCGGTTTTGCGGCTGTCTGGACCAGCTTGTGCTGGCCACCTTCCGCATAGGCACCAGCAGGCGCGGCGCGTACAACGTGCTGCAGGAAGGCGAGCTTTTGCAGGCCTTCCCCGGCCTGCGGGCGGATACGCGCAAGATCGGCCTGGTGGCGCACTGCCTCAAGTTTGTGGAGGCGGTGCAGCTGGGGCAAGAGGGGGCGCGGCAGGTGTTCGACCTGCTGCTGGAGACCCTGACCACCCTGGAGACGCAGGCTTTGGGCGCAGAGATGCTGCCGCTTCTGTTCAAGGCCAAGCTGACCTTCGAGCAGGGCCTGGCCCCGGATCTGGCTTTGTGCGTGCGTTGCGGGCGGCCCGTAAGCTCACATGGGCCCTGGGACCACGTCTGCGCGGATGAAGATTGGCGGCGGCTGGCTTTCTCTGTTGAGCGCGGCGGCTTGGTGTGCGGGCTGTGCGACGACGTCCAGGCCGAGCCCCTGTGCCTTGGGTCGGTGCGGGTGCTGGAGTGGATAGGCCGCAGCCGCCCGGCGGATTGGCCCAAGCTGAAGCTGGAGCCGGACATGCGCCGGGAGCTGGGCCGCGTGGTGGACCGCTTTGTGGCCTGGCACCTGGGCCTGCGCTGGGAAAATGGCACGTATAGAAAAATCTAGGTTTCTGGAGCTGATATGAACTTTCAAGACGTGATTCAGACCTTGCAGCGCTACTGGACCGACCGGGGCTGCCTCATGGTGCAGCCCTTTGACATCGAGTGCGGCGCGGGCACCTTCAATCCGTCCACCTTTTTTCGCGTCATCGGGCCGGAGCCCTGGAACGTGTGCTATGTCGAGCCCTCGCGCCGCCCCACCGATGGCCGCTACGGCGAGAATCCCAACCGCCTGCAGCACTACTACCAGTTCCAGGTCATCCTGAAGCC
>DIVX01000121.1:39980-40189 GCA_002422505.1 Desulfovibrio sp. UBA6121 | reverse complement strand
TACGCCGGTCCCCGCGAGGCCCTGCTGCACGCCCTGTTCCGCCAGAACTACGGCATGAACAAGCTCATCGTCGGCCGCGACCACGCTGGCGTGGGCGACTTCTACGGCATGTTCGAGGCTCAGGAGATCTTTGAGAAGATCCCCTGCTCCGGCAACGCCGCCAAGGACCTGCTGACCAAGCCCCTGAAGATCGACTGGACCTTCTACTG
>DIVX01000121.1:0-39973 GCA_002422505.1 Desulfovibrio sp. UBA6121 | reverse complement strand
TCCGGCACCAAGCTGCGCAAGATGCTCTCCGACGGCAGCGAAGTTCCCGATCACTTCGGTCGCGAGGAATGCCTCGTCATTCTGCGCAAGTACTACGCCAGCCTGACCGAGAAGGTCGAAGTCAAGATGCAGAAGGCCGCTTCCGGCGCTGGCATGTAATCGACCCGACCAGCTCCCAGTGTATTCGGGGCGTCCTTCGGGGCGCCCCTTTTCTTTGGCCTGCCGCCTTGCGCGCACGCGCGGGGGGCGCGCGTTTCTCAAACCGGCATGTATTGCGTGCTCCCACCCCGGTTCGCCGCACCCCCGCGCACCCCTTTGACATTTCCGACCGGACAGGTATTGTGCCCGTACCGAACATATGTCAGGAGGCAGCCGCACATGCTCGTACGCGACTGGATGACCAAGAACGTCATCACGCTTGGGCTTAAAACCACCGTTGTCGATGCCGCAGAAATAATGCGCACCAAGAAAGTGCGGCAGTTTCCGGTCATTGATGAAAACGGCAGCCTTGTGGGCATCGTGTCCGATCGCGACATCCGGGACGCCATGCCTTCCAAGTATCTCCCTGGCGACATGGCCAGCGGCAGCAGCCTGAACACCCTGCGCGCCACGGACATCATGACCTCCGAGCCCATGACCGTTTCGCCGAACACCCCTGTCGATCTGGTGGCCAGCATCCTTATGCGGCACAAGTTCGGTGGTCTGCCCGTGGTCGATGCGGCCGGGCGGCTCGTGGGCATCATCACCGTGGCCGATGTGTTCCGCTTCTTGTGCTCCGCCTCCGGCGTGCAGCGCGGCGGGCCGCAAATCGGGGTGCGCCTGGAGGCCAAACCCGGTCCGCTGACCGAGATGCTCCAGTTTCTGCGCTCGGAGGGCGTGCGTTTCGGCAGCGTGTTCACCTCGCACGACCCCGCCTCGCCCATCTACCGCAACGCTTACGTGCGCATCGCCGACCTGGGCGAACATTCCATGGACAGCCTGGTTGCCACCCTGAGAAGCAAGTTCACCGTGCTCTTTTTTGTCGAGGAAGGCCGCACCACGCTGCTGGAAAGCTAGGCCGGAGCGCACCTCGCTTCATTTTAGAGGCAGAGTTTTTTTCTGCCGCCGAATCACGTGTCCCTTATCGGTCCGTACGTTCCCCGGCTGCCTTTTTATGCCAAGGGCGCCTGCCAGATTTTTTGTCTCGGTTCGGTAGGCAGCGCGTTCTCGGGGCTTTATTGCGCCGGTTTCGCCTGTCATACTCCATTCCGCAGGCACGATCCGGCACCGTTTGTCCCGGCAGCTGAACGACGCAATTCCTGCCTTTCCGCCCGCATCCCCGTGTTTCAATGGCAGCCAACCCTGCGGAAGCGCGTTGCCGTCGCCCCGGCCTTCTCACTCCAACGCTCAAATCCCCTCCCCGTTTGTGTCAGCATCGCTGCCATGCCTTGCCCGCGTTGGCCGCCCCCGAAAGTTGGGGCGTTGCCGCGCCGCTGTTTTTTCCCGCCCGCATCTCTCCCCTTCAGAGCAACTGCGGCGGGTTCTTCGGTTCTGCCTTGCAGATCGAAGAACCCGCCGCCATGGGGATTCCAAAGGGCTTCAAGCCCTTTGGCGGGGTTGCAAGGGGCAGCGCCCCTTGTCAGAGGGCCAGGGGCGCTGCCCCTGAATTCTCCAGGCGCTGCCAACGTGGGCAGGGATATGCCTCCGGCGGCCGGGGGCTGGCCGCCCCCGGGACCCGGCAAAATGGGGAGCTGAATTGTTCCCTTGGCCGGTCTCTGCGCGCGCTGCTCCTGGGTACTTCTTACAATCTCCTGTATTCCTGCGGCACCAGAGGCGCTTCGCCCGCCAGGGCCTGGCGCACGGCGAGCAGCCCGGCTTCTTTGTCGCGCGGGAGCCGCAGCCTGAGCCGCAGGGGGTTGGAGGCGTGGTTGGAGAAGAACAGGCCGCCGCGCAGGTCGGTTTCTTCGAGCAGCCAGAGCAGTTCTTGGAGCAGTCCGTGGTCGTCTTGGGGGGTGAACTCGCCGCGCTGCGTGCGTTCGTGCAGGGGGGTGCCGGGGGCCACCATGAGCGCCAGGGCTGCGGCCTGCTCCGGGTTCATGCGAGTCAGGGCGCGGCCGGTCTCCCGTGCGTGGATTTCTGCGGCGGAGCCGGGCCCGCCCAGGCCAGCAAGGCCCAGCAGCACGGTGACGGAGAGCTTGAGCCCGGCCTGGCGGGCGCGTTCGGCCTGGCGCAGGTGCTGGGCCACGTCGCCCCATTTGTCCATGGCGGCAAGGACGGCGTCGCTGCCGGATTCCAGGCCGAGGTACACGGTGTTCAGGCCGAGTTCGCGCAGGCGTCGCAGGTCCGCATCGGACTTGCGGGCCAGGGCCTTGGCGTTGGCGTAAGCGTTGATGCGCGTCACCTGGGGCAGATGGATGCGGATGTCCTCAAGGAGGGCTTCCAGGCGCGGTTGCGGCAGGATGAGGGCATCGCCGTCGCAAAGGAATACGCGGCGCAGCAAGGGCATGTGCCGGGCGGCGTGGTCCATGGCCTGGCGCAGGCGTTGCGGATCCTTGAAGCCGAAGCGCTTGCCCTTGTATGCCGGGCAGAAGGCGCAGCGGTTGTGCGAGCAGCCGAGGGTGGCCTGCAGCAGCAGGCTTTCGGCTTCGGCCGGGGGCCGGATGACCTGGCCTTCGAGGTCGAATCCCATAAGTGTCATGGGCTGGAGCATGCACGCGCCGGGCAGGGGCGTCAACAGGGCGGGCGCGGGCAGGCGAAAACGTGCGCCTGGACGGCCTGCGCGTCAGGCCGGGGGCGGCGGCCTGTCCGGCGCAAGGAGCGCCGCCAGGGCGTACAGGCCCAGAGACGCGCCGAAGACCGTGGCGTAGCCGAAGCTGATGGCCAGCAGAGTGGCCAGGGGCGTGGCCACCACGGAGAGCGCGCCGTTGACGCTCCAGGCCCAGGGGATGAAGGGGCTGGCCGCGCCGCGATAGGTGGACAGCGCCAGGGGGAAGGGCATGCCCATGAAGAAGCCCAGGGGCGCGGCGATGGCGACGGCCAGGGCGGCCTTGGCCGGGTCGGGCCAGGCCAGGGCGGCGTCGAGCAGGCGCGGCAGCAGCAGGCCCAGGGCGGCGGCCAGGCTTGCCGTCACGCCGCAGGCCAGGCGTATGCCCGCGCGCGGGCGCGGCACAAAGCGGGCGGAAAAGGCGCTGCCCAGGCCGGAGGCGATGAGCATGGCCGAAAGCACCAGGGCGAAGGCCTGGGCGGGGTCGTTGAGGAAGAAGGTGAAGCGCTCGATGAGCACGATCTCCACGAACAGAAAGCCCAGGCCCAGGCACAGGAAATAGCCGAAGCCCGCCAGCACGTTTTTGGCGGGCAGCCCGCCCAGGCCGCGCCTTTTGGCCAGGGGCAGCAGGAACACGATGAGCGCGAACAGGGCGGATTGCGCCAGCACGGCCACGTTGACGAGGTAGCCCACTTCCTGGCGCGGCAGCAGCTCCAGGCGCGCCAGCACGTTGGGAATGCGCTCCAGGCGCAGAATCTCGTGGAAAAAGGGCCGGTCCTGGGTGCTGGGTGCCAGGTTGAAGAAGCGGAAGCTGGAGGAATCGGTCTTGCCGTCGCGCAGGAAGGCCACCAGGTCGTCCATGAGGGCGTCGCGCGCGGGCAGGGGCTCGCCGCCTGCGATGAAGTCAGAGGTGGCGCTTTCGAAGGAAACGGGCGGCAGGTCGTTGAAGACCTCCACGCTGGCGGGTTCTATGCCGGGGAAGTAGGGCGTGTCGAAACTGCGCTCGGCGGCAAAGCTCCGCAGGGCGTCCACTTCGGCCTGGGTGAAGGGCGAGGGCGAGGCGATGATGCGCGCGGTGAAGGCGCTGCGCACCACGAGGATCTGCCGGGCCGGGTCTGCCGCGCCGGAGAGGACCAGCCCGGCGCGCACCGTGGCGGCGGCCTTCAAGGCGTACACCGGCAGTTCGCCAATGCCCATGGGCAGGGAGAGCAGGCCGCCCGGCTCCAGGGCGTGCAGCAGCCGGGCGATGCCCTCCGCCGTGAGCACGTACTTGTTGGCCTGGCCCTGGTCCAGGAACTCCGGGGAGATGTCGATGATGCTGTAGGGCTTGGCGGCGCGTGCGGCCAGGGCCAGGGGCGAGCCCAGGCGCGGGGCCGAGGCGTGGCCCGTGGGCGCGGAATGTCCCTGGTCGGCCTCGGGCTGCGGGCCTGGCAAAGCCGTCGCATCGGCGGTTGCGTCGGCCATTGCGTCGGCCATTGCACCGTCGGCTTCTTGGGGCCAGGCCACGATGGGTGCCTGGGCGAGGTTGGTTTCCGGCAGGGCGCTGCCGGGCTGGGGAGAGTCGGCTTGGTCGGCTTCCGGCTGCGGCGGCTGGTCCGCCAGGGGCAGGCGCAGGGCGTTGGCGCGCGGCGGTGCGCTGGGGCCGTGGGCCAGCACCAGGGCCAGCAGCACCGGGTCGCTCTCCACCGTGTCCACCTGGGCCGCGCCCAGTTCCAGGGCCTCCCGCAGGCGGAAGCCGCCCCGGCCCCCGGCCAGCAGCACGCGCCCCGGCTGGCGCAGCAGGTAGGGCAGGGAGTCCAGGGAGGCCGCGAGGTAGGCTGTGTCGTACCCGGCGGCGCGCGGCAAAGCGGCCAGACGCTCGCCATCGCGGTACAGGCCCAGGGCGGCGGGCGGCCCGCCAGCGCCCAAGAGCTCGTAGTTGTTGGAAAGGTCCGGGTCGTGCCGCTCCATGTAGCTGTCCAGCAGCAGGTAGTAGCCGCGCGGGCTGCGCACCTCGGCCACGCGGCGGCTGTTTTCCACGTTCAGAGCCATGGACACGGGCTTGTACTGGCTGAAGGCGGCGTTGTTGTGCGCCAGGATGACGAAAGCCGCCAAGCCGCAGGCGCACAGGGCCAGGGCGGCGTAGCCTGCGCGGGCCAGGGCCGGGCGGGCGGCGGTTTTTCCGGGCAGGCTGGTGAGGGCCGCCAGGGTGAGCGGCGGCAGGAGCAGCAGCGGCGCGGCGAAGGGCGGCACAAAGGCCAGGCAGGCCAGCAGCGCCGCCGCGCCAAGGCCCGCGCCCACCAGATCGGCCATGTAGACCTTGGGGATGTCCTCCTGCCGGGCCAGGAACGAGAGGCCCACATAGAGGCCGGAGGCGAAGAAAAAGGGGAACAGGGCCAGGTAATACTTGCCGATGTTCAGCAGCTGCCCGGCGAAGAGCTCCTGGTTCTGCAATTCCAGCGGATTGAAGGGAATGAGCCCCAGGGCGGCGTAGCCCAGGGCGCAGCACAGCAGCATGGCCACGGGCAGGGCATAGAAGAGCGCGCCCTGGCGGCGTTCGAAGCCGGGGCCGAACAGGCAGAGCACCACGCCGCTGATGGAATAGCCCGCCATGGCCATGGAGATGACCCAGTAGCCGTACTCGCTCCAATTGGTGATGGCGAAGTGGCGCACGAGAAAGATCTCGAACGCGATGGAGGCGAGGCAGACGAGGAAAATGCCGAGATAGCGCATGGGCCCCCAGAGCGGCGTAGGCCGGGGTCGGCCCGGCGCGGCGCGTGAAAAAACGATGCGCTTGCGTACCGCATCCCCGTTGCGGAGGCAAGGATGGGGCGGGCGCAGCGGGATTGCCGATGTTTTCAAGAGCCCGCGTTGACGAAGCCGGGCCTGCGCTCAGGCGGTGCAGCAGGCGGCGTCGAGGGCCGCGCCCGCACCCTGCCAAGCCGCCCTGCAGCATGCAAGAGCCCGGGCAGCCGGTCGCTCCCCTCCCACAGCCTGTCAGGCCCCGCCGACCCTCGCCCGCGCGTGAACAGGCCGGGCACGGCTCCGCCCGTTCAAACGAAAAAGCCAACGAGTTGCCCCGCTGGCTCCATGAATATGACTTCTACAGGAATCGCGCTGCGTTACAAAACAAAACACCCATCAGCCGGCTCGGACGGGTTGCGCTCAGCGTCTTGCAACTCCACAGCTAGGTCGGGTCGGGCCGCAGCCAGCCCAGGCGTTCCAGGGTTTCGGCCACGGCCTTGGCGGCCACGGCGTGCCCGTAAGCGTTCCACTGTTCCCCTGCGCCTGCGGGCTGGCGCGGGAAGCCGTGCGGCTCGCCGTGCCTGCGGTAGTCCTCGGCAAAGACCGGGGAAAGGTCCAGCAGACTGACGCCCAGCAGCTCGGCCTCCTCGGCCGCCAGCCGGTTGGTCTCCAGGGCGCGGTCAAGTTCCTGGGGCGAGGCCCCTGCGGCCAACTCCTCGTGGGGGCCGTCCATGACCACCAGCAGGTTGGCCCCGGCAGCGGCGGCTTCGGCCTGCAGGCGGCCCAGAAGATAGCGCGTTGCGCGGCGATCCAGGGACTCGCGTTCGCTTGGCCCTTCCACCGCTGGGGCGGCGGCGCTGGCGGCGGCCTCGAAGCGGCGGTCCGGCTTGTTCTTGCGCAGCAGGCGCTCCGCCAGACCGGGGCGCGGGGCGCGCGCGCCGCAGAACATCCGCACCGTGGCGCTCCACTTGCGCAGCCGCTCGATGAAGGTCGGGACATAGGGCGCGGGCGGCAGCTCCTCCACCATGTCTTCCGGGTCCAGGCGCAGCTTTTGGAAATGCGCGGCGTAGGGTCCGCCCCCGGCCTGGTGACTGGCGGCGATGTCCTCCGGCGCAAGCAGGACGATGAGCAGGTCTGGCCGGGCGAGTAGGGCGGCCTTGCGCGCCACCAGCAGGTGCTGCGAAAGCGGCGCACCGTCCATGCCGTAGCGGAAAACCTCAACCCCGCCGGGTTGGTGCTCCAGCGCGCGCTCCAAGTGCTCGGCCAGGCTGGCCGAGGGCGGCACCTCCAGTGCCTCGGCCAGGGCGCCTCCCACCACGGCGATGCGCAGACCCTTGCCGCGCGCGGCCGGATAGTCCGCATGGGCGGAATTCCAGCCCTTGGCGTTGATGGAAAAGGGCGCGCTAACCGGGCCGTTGCGGTATTCGCCGGTTTGGCCGGGGCTGTGGCGCAGCACGCCGTCCACAAAGGCCAGGTCCGGGGCGCAGGGCGCGGGCAGCACAAAGCGGAAGAAAAGCTCCGCCAGGGCGACAAGCAGGACCAGGCCCACAGGGGCGAGCAACAGGGCGGCACGAAGCCGGTTTGCGGGCAGGCGCATGGGCTGGGCTTGGCTCTCCGGGTTTGGTCTTGCGCAGCCGGGGCGGCTGCCTGTATGGGTGGAACGCGTGCTGTCTACACCCCAATACCGGGGCAGGCAAGGCCCAGGGCAGGAGGATGCCGATGCGGATAATTTCTTGGAACGTCAACGGGTTCCGTGCGGCCCTGGGCAAGGGCTTTCTGGACTGGCTGGGCGCCTGCGGCGCGGACGTGGTGATGCTTCAGGAAACCAAGGTGGAGCCGGGGCAGCTTGGCCCGGCCGAACTGAATCCGGCGGGCTACACCGGGCTGTGGAACTGGTCCAAGGGCAAGAAGGGCTACTCCGGCACGGCCTGCCTTGTGAAAGCGCCGCCTTTGGCGCATTCCTTCGGCCTGGCCGACCCGCGCTACCGGGGCGAGGGCCGGGTGGTGCACCTGGAGTACCCGGACTTCCACCTCTTCAACATCTATTTTCCCAACGGACAGAAGGACGAGGAGCGGCTGGCCTACAAGCTGGGCTTCTACGACGCCTTTCTGGCCCAGGCGCAGGAGCTGCGCGCGGGCAAGCCCATCGTGGTCGGCGGCGACTTCAACACCGCGCACACCGAGATCGACCTGAAGAACGCCAAGGCCAACGAGAAGACCTCCGGCTTTTTGCCCATAGAGCGCGCCTGGCTCGACACGTTTGTGGCCCACGGCTACGTGGACAGCTTCCGCCTGTTCGAAAAAGGCCCCGGCCACTACTCGTGGTGGAGCTTTCGCGCCAACGCCCGGGCCAAGAACGTGGGCTGGCGCATCGACTACTTCTTTGTTTCCGAGGAACTCACGGACCGCGTGAAGGCCGCCTGGATCGACCCGGAGGTGATGGGCAGCGACCATTGCCCCGTGGGTATTGAGATCGTTTAGCCCACGCGCGCAAGATCTGCCGACTATGTCGTCGGCGCGGAGCGGTCCACCCCGCGCAGGTAGCGGCCCAGGCCCTGGTCCACGTCCATGATGTGTTCGTGCACCCACTGGGCCAGATAGGCCAGGAAGGCGGGCATGTCCACGTTCTTGTCCTCGTCCACGGCCTGCAGAAACTCCAGGGCCTTGGTGGTGCCGTCCATGTGCGCGGCCATGTGCCGGTCGTAGTCGGCGTAGGCGTTCATGTTCATCAACGCCTCCTCCGCCGCGAAGTGCTCCACCGCGTAATCGCACAGGGTGCGCAGGGCGCGGGCGGCTATGTCTGCGCCGTGCCGCGTCTGCACCGCCTCGTCCACCTCGTTGACCAGGGCGAAGAGTCGCTGGTGCTGGGCGTCTATTTCCGGCACGCCGATGGACAGGGAATCGTTCCAGGTGACTTTGGGCATGGTTCGGCCTCCGGCGGGTTGTTCGCCAACCGCGCTCTATTTGTCCTTGAAGCGCACTATGGCCTTCCAGTCGCGCCCCTGCTTGTTTTCCAGCAGGCGTTTTGAGCGGTTGGCGTACATGGCTGCCAGGCGGTCGTTCGGGAGCATCTCGGCCAGGGCGTTGAACTCGGCCAAAGCCTTGTCCCATTGGGCCGTGCGGTACAGGGTGATGGCGCGCTCCCAGCGGGAGCAGAAGCCCAGCATGGCCCGTGGCGCGGCCACATCGGCGTGGGGGCTGGCGGGCAGCGCGCCCACCAGTTCAAAGATGGCGTGGGCCGCATGCGCTCCCTTGGGCACCACGACATCCACCGAGCGGAACAGGAACTGCCCGTGCGCCCGCTTGCGCACCTCGCCGCTTGTCAAAATGCTTGTGGCGTAGAACTTGTTCAGGCCTTCCAGGCGGCTGGCAAGGTTCACGTTGGCTCCAAGGGCGGTGTAGTCCATGCGGTCGCTGGCGCCCACGTTGCCCACCACGGCCGGACCCGTGTGCACACCCACCCGCGTATGCAAAAGCGGCAGGCCCAGCTCCTCGCGTCGCAAATTCAGCTGGTGCGAGGCCTTGGTAAGGCGCAGGGCGGCCAGGCAGGCCTTGCCAACGTGGTTCTCGTCCTCCACTGGCGCATTCCAAAAGGCCATCACCGCGTCGCCGATGAACTTGTCTATGGTGCCGCCTTCGTTCAGCACGGCCTGGCCCACGGCCTCGAAGTACTGGCTCATGGCCTGCATCAGTTCCTCCGGCAGGAGGTTCTCGGCCAGGGGGGTAAAGTCCTGCACATCGGTGAAAAGCAGGGTCAGCTCGCGCCGCTCCCCGCCAAGCACCGGGTCCACGCCGCTTTCAATGAACTGTTTGATCAGGCTCTTGGGCAGGTAAAGGATGGAGGAATGCAGCGCGCTGCGCATGCCCGCAACGGCCGTGCCCAGGGTGTTCATCTCCGCGATGGGCGATTCCAGGTGCTCGGTGGAGTTGAGGTCCAGTTTGCGGATGCGGTCGGCCTCGGCCGCCAGGTGGATGAGCCCACGGCCGAAGCGGCTGGCGGCCAGGCCCAGCAGAGGCACTGCCACAAGCAGCAGACCCAGGGCGAAAAGAATGCTGGCGTTTCGCGTGCGGGCAAGGGGTGCGGTGAAATCGTCCGTTTTGGCCGCCAGGGCCATGTAGTCGTCGCCGGACCCCAGCTCGTTTATGCGGCGCACCTGGCAGAGGTATTCGTCGCCGTTCACCCGAATGCGCTGCAGGGGCAGGGGCTGCCTGCCGTTTTGTTCGAACAGGGCGAACACAGCCAGGGCCAGCGGATCGCCCAGGCTGCGCACCAGGGCGCGCTGCGGGGTGCTCCCCGCGCCGGGCTCTTGGCTGCGCACCGCCTGCGGGTCCGGGTAGCCGATGAGCCCGCCGCCGGAATCGAACATGAACAGGAGGCCCGAAGCCCCCAGCCGCTGGCCCAGCAAAAAGTGCGAGAGCGACGCCAGGGTCATGTCTACGCCGAACACCAGCGGCCGCGCGGCCCGCACCCGCCGCGACACCGTGAGCCCCAGCTCCCCCGTGCTGCTGAAGAGATACAGGTCGGTGCGCACCGGACCGTCCATTTGCGCGGCGCGCACAAACCAGGGGCGCGTGCGCGGGTCGTAGTCCGCGGGTTTGGGCGCGGTGCTGGCAAGGGGCCTGCGCTGGGCGTCCAGGTGCCGCCATTGCTCCCTGCGCTGGCCGTTTTCCTGGGTGATGCGCCGGAGGGAGAACAGGGCCTGCGGCGGCGCGCCCAGCTTGACTGCCACCTCGGGCCTGCCCGCAAGCGAAACGGCCTGGTAGAACCCGCCATCGCCCTCGCCGAAATAGATGGAATAGAGTTGCGGATTTTCCTCCAGCAGATTGAGCAGGGTGCGCAGCAGCGGATGCTCGAAACCCTTCGCTTCGGCGCCGCTTTCCGGCAGCGCGCTCACGTGGTCGACCAGGAAATGCATGGGCCGGGTGAGCAGCCGGGTACGCAGCAGCACGCTGTCTCCCGCCTGTTCAATGACACCCTGGGCCACCTCCAGGGCGGCTTCGGAACTGCGCGAATAATTGTACCAGGTGAGCGGGGCGGCGAGGATGAGGGCGAAGCAGAAGAAGAACAGGATGATGGCCGCAGTCAGCCCCAGCTTTTTTCCTGCGGCGGACTTGGGACCACGGGCTGCGTCCATGTCCATGGTGGGCTCCCTGCTGTGCGCGTTGAGGATTTGCGAGGCCATACATCCTGTATGCCTCCCCCAAAAACGCCGCAAGGAAAAATGCGGAAACAGGCGGTCAGTCGGCTGGCTGGCGGCCTGTTCAGGCCATGAACGAGCGCGCCACGCGGAACACGTCGTCGTAGGACAGACCGGCCTTGATGCCCAGGCACATTTGCGTGGCCATGCGCATTTTTCGCCGGGCCCCGGCAAGGGCCTGGTCGCGCAGGGTGACCAGGTGGCGGGAAATAAACTCGGCCTCGAAGCCGTCCGCCGCCAGGGAAAGGCCCTCGGCAAAGGGGCCGGGCTTCAGGTGGGGCAGGTATTCGTGCAGCGACTGCTTGCCGTTTCTGCGCGCGGCCAGGGCGTAGAACAGCAGCTTCACGGCCAGGCGGTCGTCCTTTTGTTTATGGTCCGCGCCAAGCAGCACCGGCAGGTTGGCGTCTTTTTGGGCCACGGTGGCCATAAGCCCGTAGGCCAGCTCGAAGGCGCGCTTCTCGCTCAAGGCCGGGGGCGTCATGAGCCCGGAAAGGCGGATGAAGGACAGGCGCGGGTTTTCGCCCTGGGCCATGCCCACAAGACCCAGGCGCTGCATTTCCAGGCGGCGGCGGGCCTCGGCCAGCAGGGTGTGCGCTTTGGCCTGGGCCAGCTCCTGCAGCAGGTCCGGGTCCAGGCTGGAAAGGGCGGCGTCCAGCAGGTGGCGGATGAAGCGCTCGCCGGTGTTTTCCATTTCCGCCGACAGCAGGGCCTTGTCGCGCTTGGCGTCGAGCAGCTTTTTTATGGACAGCCAGTAAGCGGCCAGGGCCTCCACGGGCATTTCCAGAATATCCAGTTCGTTGTTTGCGCTGCTCTGGTCCTTCAGGTCCATGGGGGCCGCCTTGAGCCCCGGCCATGGCCGGGGAATTTGGGTTGACGCGGGCGGTAAAAAAAAGGACTTTCTGCCCGCGCCGGGCCGCGTGCCGCACCGTGGCGCGGGGCCGATAGCGACCCTAGCGCATTTTCAAACAGGAAACAAACAGGCCGCGCAGCCGCCCGCCCGGCCAGGAGAAAGCATGCTCACCTATCCCGTCATCGATCCCGTGGCCTTGCAGATCGGCCCCTTGGCCGCCCGCTGGTACGGGCTGATGTACGCGGTGGGCTTCGCCTCCGCCTGGTGGCTGGGCCGTGTGCGCGCCGCCCGGCCCGGCTCCGGCTGGACTGCCGTCCAGGTGGACGACCTCATCACCTGGCTGGTGGCGGGCGTGGTGCTGGGCGGACGCATCGGCTACGTGGTGTTCTACGATCCCGCCTATTACCTGGCCAATCCGTTGGAGAGCCTGTCCATTTGGCGCGGGGGCATGAGCTTCCACGGCGGTGTGGCCGGGGTGGTGCTGGTGTGCTGGCTGTATGGCAAAAGCATCGGCAAAAGCCTGCTGGAGGTGGGCGATCTCATTGCGCCCCTGGTGCCGCCGGGACTCTTGGCCGGGCGCATGGGCAATTTCATCAATGGCGAGCTGTGGGGCCGGGTGACGGATGTGCCCTGGGCCATGGTTTTCCCCACGGGCGGGCCGCTGCCGCGCCATCCTTCGCAGCTGTATGAGGCCGCCCTGGAGGGGTTGGCGCTCTTTCTCATTCTTTGGGTGTACTCGTCCAAACCCAGAAAACGCGGGGCCGTGGGCGGCCTGTTCCTGCTGGGCTACGGCTGCTTCCGCTTCTTTGTGGAGTTCTTTCGCCAGCCGGACGCCCAGCTGGGCTTCGTGGCGCTCGATTTCTTCAGCATGGGCCAGCTGCTCTGCCTGCCTATGATTCTGCTTGGCCTGTACCTGATGTTGCGCACGCCGAAGCCTTTGGCGGGGGCTGGCGCAGCAGCGCGGGCAGCGCAACGGTAAACAGCGTGCTCCAGCGTTTGCCCGTGAGGCAAAGCGCCCCCCGGCCCGCGTCTGCGTTCGCGTCGTAGGCGATGCCGTTGGCGGCCTCGGCTCCGGGGGCCAGCTCGCGCCGCAGGGGCGCAAGGTCGAGCCACAAGGCCACCTGCCCGCTTGCGGGATGAATGACCGCGATCCTGTCCTCGCCCCAGATGTTGGCCAAGAGCCAGCCGTTCACCCACTCCAGTTCGTTCAGCCGCTCCACCGGGCGCGCGCCCTCGCGCACGCGCAGGGTCTCGCCTGTCTCGGCCAGGCTCTGCGCGTCGAGAAAGCGCAGCGTGTCCGTGCCGTCGCTTAAGGCCAGGCGCGTTCCCTGGCAGGCCAAGCCCCAGCCCTGGCCGCGCAGGGCGTGCTGCGAAAGCGGGCGCAGGTCCGGCGCGGCATAGGCCAAAATGAGCCCCTCGCGCCAGGTGAGTTGCAGCAGGCGTTGCGGACCGTCGGGCCGGTGCTGGTCGGCGGAGCACAGGGCCAGCCCCTCGCCGAAGAGCCTGCGCGGCAGGTTGCGGCGGGCCAGCACGCGGCCTGTGGCCGGGTCGGTGCGGCGCAGGGAGGACTGGCCGTAGAGGCCGGTGCTCTCATAGAACGCGCCCTTATGGAGCAGCAGGCCTTGGGTGAAGGCGTCCTGCTGGTGGGGCAGGCGGGATAGGATGACGACCGCCTGGGCGGAGGCCGCCTGCGGGAGCGCGGCCTGCGTTGCCCGTTCGGCCTGGCCCAAGCGTTCGGCCTGGCCCAAGCGTTCGGCCTGGGCGGACACGGTGGAAGATGCGGCGCACAGCAGGCACAGCAGCGCCGCGGCCCAGAGCCTCACGGTTTTTTCCCGGCCTGCCGCTGCCGCGCGGCTTGCTGCTTGGCGGCCAGGGCCTTGAGGGCCAGCTCCGTGGAAAGATAGCTCATCCAGACCTCGCCCGTGGCCGTGGAAAAGAAGAGCTTGCGCCCCTGCGCGCCCAGCACGTCCTGCTTTTTGGGCACAAGGCCGTAGGCGGCCAGGGCGGCCAGGGCCGTGTCCACATTCTTGCGGCCCACATCGAGCATTTCCCGCATGCCGGGGCGCTTGCCCTCGCCAAAGCCCGCCTCCAGGGTGTTGGCCCCGCCGAAGAGTTTCACCGTGAGCTCCGCCGGGGGCATGCCCGCCTCGCGGAAGCGCTCCACCATGGCCGCCACGGCCAGATCGGCGAAGGTGCAGGCGCGGTCGCGTCCGTTTTGGGCCCGGTGCGCGCCCTTGTCGGGCAGCATGGCGTGGAACATGCCGCCCACCTGGCGGCCAGGGTGGTGGAAGGTGGCGCACACGCAGCTGCCAAGCACCGTGGTGAGCACGATGGGCTTGAGGGCGAAGGCGCAGTCGCCGATGCTCACATGGCCCAGGGGCAGGCCCTGGCGTTCCAGGCAGCGGGGCGTGGTCATTGCTCTACTTGTGGATGATGATATCGCCGTAGATGGCCTTGCCGCTCTTGCCTGCCGGGGCGGGGGCCGGGGCGGGCGTGGACCCGGCGGCGGGCGTTCCGGCCGGGGTGCGGCCAAGCAGCTCCGTGGCCTTGGGATCGCCCTGCAGGGCCTTTACCGTGTGCGGGGAGATGTCGCCCTGGGCGGCGGCAGCCTTTTTGAGGGTTTCCACGGCCTCCGGGGTGAGGGCCTTGAGGTCCGGCTCTCCGGCCGGGGCCACGGTGCCGTCGGGGTTGATCTTGGCGGCCAGGGCCGGGGCGCACAGCAACCCGGCAAGGCAGAGGGCGGCGGCGAGGCGGCGGAGGGCGGTCATTGCTGTTTTCCTTTGCGCTTAGTGCGCCACGGCCATGTTGGCTATTTCCAGGGGGGTCAGGGCGCGGTTGTAAATGGCCACGCGGGAAATGCGGCCCAGGAAGGGTTGACCTACCGTAAGGGGGGATGTGCTGATGGTCTGCGCGCCGATATTCAGCCCGCCGGTGGTGGCGCGGGCCGCGTAGGCTTTGGTGTTGGCCGTGCGGCCCTTGAGTTCGCCATCGATGTAGATGAGCAACTCCGTGGGGGTCCAGGTGGCGGCAACGTGGTGCCAGGTGCTGTCTGCGGTGATGCTGGTATCCACTTTGATGTCTTTGCCCTTGTCGTTCAGAATGTACAGGCCGAGCTTTGAAAAGCCTGTCATTTGTAGAGAGTAGGACTCGTCACTGAAGTTAATCTGGTTGCCCTTGTGCACAAGCCCTGCGTCCACAAGGCCCAGGGTGGGCATGTAGTACCAGGCCGTTACCGTGCCATGGGTGGAGGGCGCCGTAGCAGGGGAATTGGCCGCGTGCAGCACGCCATTCACACCGTTGAAGGCCACGGCCGGGCACTTGGTGCAGCCCGTAACCCAGGTGGCGCCGCCGTAGAAGGTTGCGCTTGCGCCATGGCTGTCGGACACGGTGGTGCCGCTGCCCTCGCTCATGGGGAAGTAGGCCACATGGTCCGCAGGCATGGTTGGGGTGCCCTCGGTCTTTCGGAACGAGACCTTGAGGCCGGAGACCGTGACCCGCTGCGTTTGTGAGCCCGTGGCCTCGGTGAAGCCCAGCATGATTTTGGCCAGGTTGTTGTGCATGGCGCTGGAAAGGAAAATGGCCCGGTAGAGGTCCGGCGGGCTGGCGCTGTAGTCGGCCGTCACGTCGGCGTAGCCCGTGCCGGGCGAGGTGGAGCGCACCCAGGCCTTGAGCAGGTAGGGGTAGTTGCCCTGGGCGTTGGGGTAGTTCGGCATGCGCCACAGCTCAAAGCGGATGAGATGCTTGGTGCCGTCGCGCAGCCAGGTGCTGGCGGCCTTGCGGTAATAATAGCCCCAGCGGCCGTCGCCCGTGCCGTCCAGATCCTGGTAGCTTCGGGGCTGTGTGCTGGAGTCGTCGCCCGCGTCGCTGTCGCTGAAGCTTGTGGCGTGGCGGTTGTCGTCGTAGGTGGCCGTGTTGAAGCCGCTGTGCCAACCCGTGGAGATGTACGTGCTGACTGTGCTGCCCCAGAACACGAAGGCCAGATGGTCGGAGTTTCTGTTCTCGTCGTTTGTGTTGACGTAATTTTTGTCCGCGCGGCTGTCTGCGTTGTAGATGGTGGAGCCGTCGTTGTTGCGCCAGGTGTCCAGCTCCAGTCCGATCTTGGGCGGCTTGATGCCGGTGTAGCCCAGGCTGTTCGGCCCCGGCCCGGCCCAGCCCATCACCTCGCCCATGGCCTTGTACGGGTCGCCCCCGGCGGAAAGTATGGCGTTGGTCGTGGCGCTTTTGATGGCGAAGACGATGCCGTCGGCTATGGAGGAGAGGTCCCACTGGGCTTCGAAGTAGGCCCGCAGGCCGTAGGTCATGGTGCAGCTGCCGTTGGTGCAGTAAGTGTTGTTGCTGGTGTACCAGATGGCGGCGGAGTTGTAGTCGTCGCCGATGACGCCGAGGAACACCAGCTTGCCGTCGGCGTCCACAGTGATGGGGCTCGATCCGCCCGTGGGCGAGGTGATGGTGAAGTCTTCGCCCAGGTTGCCGAAGTCGATGTCGCCGTCGCCGCCTTCGAGTGCGGGCAGGTTCACGCTGGCGGTCATGGTCTTGGTGGAGGCGGTGATGTTGGTGCAGCCGTTGCCGGTGCTCGTCACCGTGGCCGAGCGGGTGGTGTCGTCGTACGCGGCCTGCAGGGTGAACTTTTGTCCCCTGGCGGCGTTTATGATGACGACCTTGTTGTTCATGGCGGTGGCGGCCTGCTCGACGCAGCTTTCCGTGGTGCAGGCGCGCAGCCGGGCCATGGCGTAGCGCAGGCCGCTTTCGGCCATGTACCGGGCGGAGGTGGCGCAATTGGGCGCAAGCACGCTGGAAACCACGGAGCTGAAGCGCGTGGCCCCGGCCATGGCCAGCACGCCAAAGGCCACCAGGCCCACGATGAGGTAGAGCAGGACGCTGCCGCGCTGGCCCGTTTTCGGCGCGTGCGGGGCGGTCTGGGGGCTGTGCTTGTGCATCTGTGTGGCCTCCTAGCTGCTCACCACGGGAGTGGGGATGGAATTGCGCGGCTTGACCGTGATGCTGAAATTCTGGCTTGTGCCGGTGAGGGTGAAGGTCACGGTGAAGAGGATGTCGTGGGAGGCGCTGCCGCCGCTGGTGCTTATGGTGCAGCTTTCCACGTCCTCCACAAGAATCTGGCCTGGCTGGCCGGTATCCGGGGCGAGGGTGATGCGCTTGGTTGCGGAATCGTAGGCCAGGGTGCGCGTTCCGGGCAGGGCGGCCTGGCTGGAGGTGTAGCTGAGGCTGTGCCCGGCGGTTATGCTCGGCGCGGTGCTGCCGGAAGCAGGGCCGCCGTTTATGTCGCGCAGCTCAAGGCTGATGCGCTGCAGGGCGATTTGCCCGCTTTGGGCGTTCTCTTGCGCCTGCTGGGCCAGCAGCATGCCGCGCATGCCGGTGGTGAGGAACATGCCCGCAAATACGCCCACAAGGCCGAGGATGACCACCACGGCAATGAGTTCGACGAGGGTGAAGCCTGCCTGTTTGCGCATGGGGCGGCCTAGAAGGTGGTCGCGTTGTCCGCGGTGTTGGTGCGTTCCTGGGTCAGCACGGTGGTGAGGACCACCCCGTTTTCGTTCACCGTGACGGTGAGGGCGTCCACGCCGTCGCCGTTGAAATTATTGTTGCGCGTGGCGCTGAAGGTGGCGTTGTTGGGATAGGCGGTCACCACGTCGTCCAGGGTGCCGATGGTGCTGTTGTTCATGCGCTGGGTGTAGAAGGCCACAACGGCCTCCATGGTGGCTTCGGCGCGGGCGGCGTCGCGGGCGGTGGTCAGGGGGGTGCCGCTCTTGGTCAGCTGGGTGCCCATGAAATTTACCAGCAACGCGCCAAGGGCCCCGGCCACCACAATGACGACGATGAGCTCCACCAGGGTGAAGCCGCGCGAGGGGCTTTTGGGCATGGAGGGTACGGGCGCGGGCATGGGGACCTCCTAACGGACGAAGCCGGTTTCCGGAACGACGGTGAGGCTGCCGCTCTGCCCTCCGGCGATGATCGTTATGGTGGCGTTGTTCTCAAGCTTCACCTGCGGATCGCCGGTGTAGGGAATGCCGTTGGCGTCGTAAGAGATGATGAAGCCGGTCATGGCCATGTCCTTGCCCGCCAGGGAGATCTTGCTTGAGGTTTCGCCGGGCAGGGGCAGGAGCACGCTGGGGCTGGCGCTGTTGAAGGTCCAGTAGTCGGTGCCGTCGCAGCTCATCACCAGATAGGTGGCGCCGTTCTTCATGGCCGTAAGCTGCAAGGAGCGCAACTGGGCGCGCACCTCGCTCAGGCGGGCGTTCAGGTCGCTCTTCGGCAGCGACGCCTTCGAAAAGATCACGGCCGAGAGGATGCCGATGATCAAGAGGACGGTGATCACCTCGATGAGGGTGAACCCGCCGCAGGGCCTGCCTCCCGGCGCAGCGCCGCCGCGAAGCGTTTTGCCGTGTGCCTGGGTCATGCAGCGCCTCCGCGCGGTGTGGATGCAAAAGACGCACCCGGAGCGGCAGGAAATATCTGCCGCCCCGGCTGGTGTGCGTCCTAGACCGTGCGGATTTCCACGCGGCCGGTGGTGATGGACCGGATGTGCTGCTCGCGTTTGAGCTCCACGTCCAGCAGTTTGGGCGAGGAGAACAGCACTTCCTCTTTCTTGCCATTGATGAGGACCAGCTGGTAGCTTTCGGGGGCCTTTTCGCTCATGTTCGCTCCATTTTGCGCCATTGGGGCGCGTTTTTTTTATGTTTGCCTGGGCTCTGGGCGCGCTGGCCTGGCTGGCCACGGCTGGTCAGGTCGCATGCCGCCCGGCCTGGGCGGGTGCTTGTGCGCCCCCGCGACCTCTTCGGTCAAGCCATAAAAATACCCACTTGCGCCCTGCTTGGCAAGAAGCACCTGCGCAGGGCCTTGCGCCCGCATGCGGGCGCGGGAGCGCAAGCGGCGGGGCGGCCTGGCAGGGCAACCCGCGCAGTGGGCCATCCACGGCAACCCGGCGGGCAAAACGGCAGGGCGAAGCGGCACGCTGCACCGGGCGAAAAAAAAGGCGGCGGACCTGGTGCGGGCCGCCGTCTTGTCTTCAGTGGGGCAAAGCTGCAGCAGTGCGCAACGCGCTTTGTGCCGCCAGCCTCGCGCTGCACGCTCCGTACGATCAGCCCCGCGCTGCGCGCGCCGTACGATCAGCCTCGCGCTGCACGCTCCTTGTCCGGGTCCATGGGCAGGCGCTCCAGGGCCGACTGCACGATCATGCGCAGCAGGTCCTGGTACGACACCCCGTTCATGCTGCACAGGATGGGCAGGTCCGAGATTTTGGGGTTCAGGCCCGCCAGGGGGTTCACTTCCAGGAAGTTGGCCCGGCCCTCGGCATCCAGGCGGATGTCCACCCGGCCGCCATCGCGGCAGGCAAGGCCCCGCCACACGTCCACGGCCAGCCGGGCGGCCTCCTCGGCCACGGGGCCCTCCACCGGCAGGTACTCCACTAGGCTCTCGAAGTTGGCTTTGTTGCTGTAGGAATACGCGCCGGGCTCCGCCCCGTGCGAAAGCGTCACCTCCATGACGCCCAGGGGCCGCGCCAGCTCCCCGGTGCCGATGACGCCCACGGTGAACTCCCGCCCAGGCAGGTACTGCTCCACCAGCACCGGCTGCTTGAAGCGCTTGAGCAGCACCCGGCATATGGCCGCCAGCTCCTTTTTGTCGTTCGCCTTGGAGGCGGCGCAAATGCCCTTGCCGGTGCCTTCGGCCACGGGCTTGGCGAACAGCGGATACGGCAGGCGCAGGCCGGTCAGGTCCTTTTCAGAGCGCACCAGGGCGAAGTCCGGCGTGGGCAGGCCCAGGTCGCGCACCAGGCGCTTGCACACGGCCTTGTCCAGGCACACGGCCATCACCAGCGGGTCGGAGAAGGTATAGGGAATCCGCCAGGCGTCGAGCAGGGCGGGCACCAGGGCCTCGCGTCCGGGGCCGTACAGCCCCTCGGCGATGTTGAACACCAGGTCCCAGCGGCGGCCCTTGGCCAGGGCGGCCACCAGCGACGTGGCCGAGCCCACGGCCTCCACCTCGAAGCCCAGGGACTCCAGCCCCAGGCGCAGGGCCTCGATGGTCTCCTCCTTGTCGAACTCCGCCGCGTCCTCTTCGCTCAGGCCTGCGGCAAGGTGTTCGGAGCGCAGATCGTACACAAGACCAACGTTCATGCTGCCCCCTTGCTCATGGCGGGTTGCGGCGGGGCGCAGGCCGCCCCTGCCGGGTCCGGGTAGCGGTACAGGCCGCCCGCGTAGTTCCTCAGGACCAGGTCATCTCCAGAATATCCCAGGGTGTAGTCCGGCGCCAGGGGTATCTTGCCGCCGCCGCCGGGCGCGTCGATGACGAAGGTCGGCAGGGCGTAGCCGGAGAGCCGCCCACGCAAGGCGCGCAGCAGCTCCACCCCGCGTGCGGCCGGGGTGCGGAAGTGCGCCGAGCCGCTGATGGGATCGCACTGGTACAGATAATAGGGCCGCACGCGAAAGCCCAGCAGCCCCTGGAGCAGCCGGGCCATGACGCCTGGCTCGTCGTTGATGCCCGCCAGCAGCACGGTTTGGCTGCCCAGGGGAATGCCCGCGTCGGCCAGGCGCGCGCAGGCTGTGCGCGTGTCCTCGGTCAGCTCCGCCGGGTGGGCGAAGTGCAGGCTCATCCACAGCGGGTGGTGCTTTTTAAGCATGCGCGTCAGCGCGGGGGTAACGCGCATGGGCAGCACCGCCGGAACCTTGGTGCCAATGCGCACTATCTGCACATGGCGTATGGCCCGCAACTGCGTAAGCAGCCAGTCCAGCGCCTCGTCGGGCATGGTCAGCGGGTCGCCGCCGGAGAGCAGCACGTCCTGTATGGCCGGGGTGCGGGTGATGTAGTCGAGCCCCAGCCGCCAGCGCGCGCGCAGGCGTTCCGGGGCATGGGCCACGGCTGGCGCGCCGGGGGCGCAGGCAGCGCCCACCTGACGCGAGCGCGTGCAGTAGCGGCAATAGGTGGAGCAGAAGTCTGTGGTGAGGAAGAGCACGCGGTTGGGGTAGCGGTGCACTAGGCCCGGCACCGGGGAGCAGGCGTCTTCGCTCAAAGGATCGTCGGCCTCGCCAGGGGCGCGGCGGGCCTCCTGGGGCGAGGGCAGCACCATGCGCCGCAGGGGCTGGGCCGGGTCGTCCGGGTCCAGCAGGCGCGCGTAATAGGGGGTTACGGCAAGGGGCAGAGTGGTTCTGGCTTGGCCCAGGGCCGCGCGCTCGGGCCCGGAAAGGCGCAGCAGCCTGTCCGCCTGTTCCTGGCTGGTGATGCGCCGGGCGATTTGCCAGCGCCAGTCGTTCCAGTCGCGCCGGGTGGCGCCGGGGAACTGGCGGCGCAAGAAGCTGGGCAGGGGTGTCGGGGCGAAGTCGCCTGGGGCTTGCGGAAAGGAGGGAAAAAGGGGCGTGGGTGAGGGGGGCTCTTCGGGGTCAGCGCCGTTTTCGCGGGCGTCGAACCCGCAATCCGGGGGCTCTGTTTCGCCGTCCAGAATGGCTGCGTCCATGTGTTGTGTTCCTTGGGTTGGTGGTGGGGCTCACTTCTTCTTGCCTGCGCCGCCTGTCTGCCGTGCCGCGCCCGCCGCGCCGGGGGAATCGTCGTCCGGGCTCAGGATGCGGTACTCAAGCAGACGGACAGTGCGGTACTCCTGGTCGGTGCCGATGACAAGCCCTTTGGCCTGGATGAACCTGCCCGCAAAGGGGGTCAGGTCGTGCCCCTGCACCAGGCAGTAGCCTTCGGCGTCCTTGATGAAGGCCGTGTCGTGCCCTACGGCGATGCGGCCGGAGATTTCGATGGCCGCGCCGCTTTGGGCGGCCTCGGTCCCTTGGGCGAACTGGGCCCCTTGGGCGGGCGGGGCCTGGCTTGATTGGCCTTGCCCTGGCTGGGCGGCCTGCAGCGGGGCCAGCAAGGCCAAGAGGGCCGCCAGCGTAGCGAGGCCGCTGCGGCGCAAATGGTCCAGGCGCGAAAGGCGGGAGGAGCGGGAAAGGCGGGCAGTGCTGTTGCGCATGGCGTCTCCTCAAAACCTGTGGCCGGGGCGGGTGGCCGGGCTTGCGCCAAAGCGTGCACCGGCCAGAGCGGATTTCCTGGCCGGTGCCGCCCTATTGCAGCACAAAAGGGTGCGGCAGTCCACGGATAATGCGCCCGGAAAGGGGTATGGCCCGCTGCTTGCGCCGCCCGTTGTTTTGGCCTATCTTCCGCCCGTCGCACAGAAGAGCTGTGCCCATCTTCATCGTACCCGGAGGGACGTCGGCATGAGCTTCATGCACTCTGTTCGCAAGACTTTCACGCTTCTTGGATTTATGGCCGCGCTGGCCTTTCTTGCGGCCTGTTCCGCCAACACCGTTGTGCCCCTGCGCTACCAGCCTTCCACCCCGCAGGGTGCGCCCACCTGCACGCAAACCGTTACCCTGCTGCCCTTTGCCGACAAGCGGGCCGACACCATCACCATAGGTAGCCTGGGCGAGGGCAAACGCTTCTACGCCGAGAACGACGTTGCCGAATGGGTGAGCTGGGCCATGTTCGAGGAGCTCAAGGCCCGCGGCTGCGACGTGAAATACCGCGAGAAGTCCGACGCGGGCACCGGCAAGGGCTACGTGGTTTCCGGCTCCTTCGACACCGTCAACGTGGAGTCTGGCACGGCGCTTATGGCCAAGGCCAGCCTGCGCCTGCGCGTGAAGGTGGAAAAGGACGGCAAGTTCATCATTGAGCAGATCTACTCCGGCGAGCGCGAGAACCTTGGGCTTTCCAACGTGGACGCCGCGCAGAAGGTGCTTTCTTCCACCCTGCAGTACCTGTTGCAGGACGCCGCCTCTGATGTGGTCAAGGCGACCAAGTAACGACGCGTGCTGAAACTGGGCGCACCCCCCTTGATGCGTCCGCAAAGGGCCGCAGGCGGCTGGACGTTTTCGTCCTGCCCGGCTGTGGCCTTTTTGCTTGTTCTTTGCCAGGTTTGGCTGGGAGCTTCTGGCTGCGCTGCGGCCCAGCAACCGGAGCAAGCCTCCGCCTTGTTGCCCGCGCTGGTCATCGCCTGCCCGGATGACGCCCCGCCCCTGAGCTATCGCGACAGCAACGGTGGCCTGACCGGGCTCTTGCCCGACTTTTGGCGGCTGTATTCCAAACGCACCGGCCAAAGCGTGGAGCTGCTGCCCGTGCCGGAGGCCGAGGCCCTGCACCAGGTGGAAGAGGGGCTTGCCGATGTTCACGCCGGACTGGCGCTGAACGGCGCTTCCGCCACGGCTTCGTCTCCCGGTCTGGAAGAGCGTTTTGCCTGGACGCAGCCCCTGCTGGACCAGGGCCTGGGGCTTTTCGCCACGGTCCGCCTGGCCAAGGAGCTGGAGGCTGGGGCGCAGCCGCAGTTGCTGGAGTTCACCGCCGGGCACGCCGGGGGCAAGGCGGTGGGCGGCTCCCTTTCCGCAGCCTACCCAGGCCTGCGCCAGCGGGAGTTCCCGGACCTGGACGCCCTGGCGGCCGCCTTGGCCCTGGGGCAGGTGCAGCTGGCCGCCGGACCCGTGCTGCCGCTGCTGCACCGGCTGCAGGCCCTGGGCGGCGACGAGCGCTTCGCCCTGGTGCGCCGCTTTCCCGGCATGGTGCTGCGCTCGGCCGTGCGCAGGGAGGATCAGGCCCTGGTGGCGCGCCTTAACGCCGGGCTGGAAACTTTGGACCCGGCGGAAGTGCGCGCCCTGGAGAAGCGCTACGTCAAAGGCGACCGCAGGCTGCCCCCCTGGGCGGCGGGCGTCGGCCTCGGCGCGGCCTGCCTTGCCGCAAGCCTGCTGGTGTTGCTGCGCGCCCGGCGCGTGCGCCGCCTGGCCCTTACCCGCAGCCGCGAAACCGACCTGCTGCGCGACAGCCTGATGATCGAAATGGCCCGCCACCGCAAGACGCAGGACCTGCTGGCCCTGGCCATCGACCAATCCCCTTCGGGCATCATCATCATCCACGAGGACCCCGTTTCCCAGGCCGTGTTCAACCCGGAGGCCCTGCGCATTCTGCGGCTTGAGGCCCCCCCCAGGTTGATTGACTGCGAACAAGACGCGCATTGGCGGGTTTACACCAGCCAGGGCCGCTACGTTCCCTTGGCGGAGCAGCCCATCCTGCGGGCCTTGCGCCTTGGCGAGGCAACCGAAGGAGGGGAATACCGCCTGGTGTTTCCGGATGGAACCGAGCGCTGGGTCCAGATCAACGCCGCCCCCGTGCGCGACGCCCACGGGCACGTGCGCGCGGGCGTGGCCGTGTTCCAGGACACCACCCAGTCGCGCCAGGCCGAGCGCGATCTGGCCCGCTTCAAATTCTTCCTCGACGCAGGCGTGGAGGAAGTCTACCTGGCCCGTCCCAACGGCGACCTCGTCTATGTCAACGAGGCCGTGGCCCGCAGCCTGGGCTTTCCCCGCCAGGAACTGCTGAGCCTGCCCATGAGCGGCATCGACCCCGCCCACACCCCGGACGAGGCCAACCGGCTGTTCCACCAGGTGCGCCAGGGGCCCTACACCTACGAAACCACGCAGTTCGGACGCGACAAACGGCCTATCCTGAAAGAGATGAAGGCCTTTTACATGCGCTTTGGCGACGAGGAATACGTCTGCGCCTTCGGGCACGACATCACCGAGAAAAAGCGCCTGGAGCGCGACCTTGAGAGCACCCGCGCGCTGTTCGCCGCCTCGCTGGAGCAGGCTCCCTGGGGCATCATCATCGGCGATGCGGCCACGGGCCGGGTGGGCATAGCCAACCCCGCCGCGGCGCAAATGCTCGGCGTGGACCCGGAGATCCTGGTGGGCATGGAGGTGCACGGCCACCTGCCCATTTGGCGTTTCCTGGACGAGGACAACCGCGAGGTGAGCCCCGGCGAAACGCCCCTTTCCCGCGCCATGAACCACGGCGAGCACACCCGCGACCTGGAGGTGCGCTTCTTCCTCGGCGGCGAGCCGGAGCGCTGGATTCTGGCCAACGCAAGCCCCGTGCGCAACGCCGAGGGCCGCATCGTGGCCGCCATCATGGTCATGGCCGACATAACCGCGCGCAAGCAGATGGAAGGCCAGTTGAAGTTCAAGGCCCTGCACGACCAGCTTACCGGGCTGCCCAACCGGGCGCGCTGCCTGGAGCTTGTGCAGCGCACCCTGGACAAGGCTCGGCACAGCGGCCTGGCCTTTGCCGTGGCCTTTGTGGACTTGGACCGCTTCAAGATGCTGAACGACAGTTTGGGCCATTCCTTTGGCGACCGCGTGCTGATGGAGGCCGGGCGCAGGCTGGTGCGCAGCCTCACCGGGCGGGGGGCCGTGGGTCGTTTCGGCGGCGACGAGTTCGTGCTGCTGGTGGACCGGGCCGACAGCCTGGACACCGCCCAGGATGTTTTGCGCGCCGCCATGGAGGGCCTGTGCCGCCCCATGAACGTGGAGGGCCAGGAGGTGCGTCTTACCGCCAGCGTGGGCGTGGTGCTGGGCCCCGTTGAGGAAGGCCAGAATGCGGAGAACGTGTTGCAGAACGCCGATTTGGCCATGCACCGCGCCAAGGATTCCGGCCGCGACAGGATGCGCCTGTTCCACCCCGGCATGCTGCGCCGCGCCCAGGAACTGCTGGCCCTGGACGCCGACATGCGCCGCGGCCTGGAGCACGACGAATTTCTTGTGTACTACCAGCCCATCATGTCGGCCGACGGCGTCTTTATGCGCGGGGTGGAGGCCCTGGCGCGCTGGCAAAGCCCCACGCGCGGGCTGGTGTCGCCGCACGCTTTCATCTCCCACGCGGAGGATTCCGGGCTCATTGTGCCCCTGGGCGAGCAGGTGCTGCGCCGCGCCTGCGAAGAAATAACCGCCCTGCGCAGGCGTTTCGGCTCTGCGCGGCGCATTTCGCTGGCGGTGAACCTTTCCGCCCGGCAGTTCGCCCAGCCGGACCTGGTGGACATGGTGCGCGGCGTGCTGCGCGAAACCGGCATGCCCCCGGCCCTGCTGAAGCTGGAGCTTACGGAATCCGCCCTCATGGGCGACCCGGAAACCGCGCTTACGGCCATGCGCCGACTCAAGGCCCTGGGCGTTTCCCTGGCCATCGACGACTTCGGCACCGGCTATTCGTCCCTGTCCTATTTGCAGCGCTTCCCCGTGGACGTGCTGAAGATCGACCGCTCCTTTGTGCGCGACCTGCCCCGCGAGGACGCCGACAGCCGCGCCTTGGTGCGGGCCATCGCCGCCCTGGCGGGCAGCCTGCGCTTGAGCATCGTGGCCGAGGGCGTGGAAACGCGCGAGCAGCTGGACATGCTGGTGGCCCTTGGCTGCGAGAGCGTGCAGGGCTTCTACTTTCACCAGCCCCTGCCCCTGGTCGAACTGGCCGAGCTTTTGGAGCGCCACGAACAATTGGAGCAGGCGCGCGTCGGGGTTTGAGGCCATGGCGGTAGCTGAGCGCGCGCTTGTGCTGTGGGCCAGGCGCGCCTAAGGGGCTGAGGCGTCCTGCCTGCGCCTGGACCTCTGCTTTTTTTGGGGCTGCGCCGCCCGCTGCGGACCCGTTCCCGGTTCTCTTGCGTTTTTGGGCAGCGCGGCTAAGCTGCTTGCTGCGTGACGTTCTTCCCTTGGGCCGACCCAGGGATTTCCCGCCAGCCCGGGCTCTGCCGAGGCCACGCTTCACGCGCTCCGCGCAGTTTCCCCTGGGCGGCCGCAGCGCGCCATCGGTCGTTTTTATGCCGAATTCCGCGCCGCCGTCGCCAAAGCGTCACCCGCGAGCCCTTGCCGACCTGCCGCCTGCTCTGTTAGCATCGCGCCACACGAAATTTGACGCAACACACTACGTCGTCTCGACACACAAGGAGAGCACGGATGGAAGCTCCGCAAAGAAACCTGGCCATGGATCTGGTGCGCGTCACCGAGGCTGCGGCTTTGGCCAGCGCCCGCTGGCTGGGCAAAGGCGACAAGAACGCAGGCGACGGCGCAGCCGTTGAAGCCATGCGCCTCTCGTTCAATTCCCTGGCCATCAGCGGCACGGTCATCATCGGCGAGGGCGAGAAGGACAACGCGCCCATGTTGCACGCAGGCGAGAAAGTCGGCGCGGGCGGCCCCCAGGCCGTAGACGTCGCCGTGGACCCCGTTGAGGGCACCAGCCTGCTGGCCTATGGCCGTCCCAACGCCATTTCCGTGGTGGGCGTTTCCCCGGCAGGCACCATGTACGATCCGGGCCCCAGCTACTACATGCAGAAGCTTGTGGTGCCCGCCGCGGCCAAGAGCGTTGTAGACATCGAGGCCCCGGTGCCCACCAATCTCATCCGCATCGCCAAGGCCCTTGGCAAGGACGTGGACGACCTGGTGGTCTTTGTGCTCGACAAGCCGCGTCACAAAAAACTCATCGCCGACATCCGCGAGGCGGGCGCGCGCATTCAGCTGCACACCGACGGCGACGTGGCCGGGGCGCTCATGGCCATAGACCCGCGCAACGACGTGGACCTGATGATGGGCACCGGCGGCACGCCCGAAGGCGTCCTGGCCGCCTGCGCCATCCGCATCATGGGCGGAGAAATGTTCTGCAAGCTCGACCCGCAGAAGCAGGACGAGAAGAACGCCCTGGCCCAGGCCGGGGTCGACGTCCGCCGCGTGCTCACCGTGGGCGACCTGGTGAAAAGCGACGACGTGTTCTTCGCCGCCACGGGCATCTCCGGCGGCACGTTCCTCAAGGGCGTGCGCTACCATGGCTACGGCGCGGAGACCAGCTCCCTGGTCATGCGCGGCAAAACCGGCACCATCCGCTACATCGAGGCCATCCACTCCTGGGACAGCCTCATGAAGTTCAGCGCCGTAAAGTACGACTAGAAAAGCGAAATGGCCGGGAGGGCGAAACCTTCCCGGCCATTTTTCCTGTGGGCCTTTTTTTCTTGCGCAGCGCCGCGCGCCAAGCTTCTCTTGTCCGGGGCTACATGTCCGGGTTGGCCATCTTGGCGGCAATGATGGCTGCGTCCTCCGGCCTGGCTTGCACCTCAAGGCTCTTGGACTCGCCATGGCAGGCGAAACCGCTTCCGGCCACGTGCACGTACCCGGCGGAAAGCACCTTGGTGTAGGGAATCTGCTCGCGCATCTCCGCAAAGTCGATGCGTTTTGGAAAAATAACGGGCACAGGCGCGCCGGAAAAATCCTCGAACATGATGTACTTCATGACTCCCTCCAGGGCAGTGGCCCAAGCCTCTTGCCACCATGTAGCGCAGGCCGTGCCCAAGGGCAAGCCGTGGGCCCGCGTTTCGGCGGCGCGGCGCTGAACGAACCGGCCGGGCGGGCCAAACAGGCGAGACGCAACTGATGGACCTCTCCACGCGCAGCTTCAGCAAAATCGGGCTTTGGCAAACCGCCTTCCTGGGCGACGCCGTGCTCACCCTGCCCTTTATCCAAACCCTCAAGGCGCGCTACCCGGAAGCCGAGCTGCATTTTTTCGTGCGCGCCGGGCTGGAAAAGCTCTTTAGCGCCCAGCGCGAACTGACGAGCGTGCGCGCCTTTGCCAAGCGCGGCAGCCAGAAGGGGCTTCTCGCCGCACGCGCCCTGGGCAACGAGCTGGCCCTGGAAGGCTTCGACCTTTGGATTTCGCCCCACGCCAGCTTGCGCAGCGCCTACCTGGCCCGCGCCGTGGGCGCGCCCGTGCGCATAGGCTACCATCGCCCCTGGTACAACTGGCTGGCCTACACCCACCTCGTCGACCGCCGCTTCGACCGTCTGGAGGAAATAGAACGCATCTTCCAGCTCGGCGGGCCCCTGGGCATTTTTGCCGACACGGCCACCCCAGCGCCCCTGCCGCGCCTGGACCTGCCGCCCGAGGCCCTGGCCCGCGCCGATGAGATTTACGCCGGGCTGCCCGAAGGCCCCAGGCTGGGCATCCACCCCGGCTCCACCTGGCCCACCAAATGCTGGCCCAGGAAGCACTTTGCCGAAGTGGCCCGCCGGGCCCTGAACGCCGGGGCCGTGGTGCTGCTCTTCGCCGGGCCGGGCGAGGAAGAGCTTGCCGCGCACATAGCGCGCACGGCGGACGACGCCTCCGGCCGCCTGGTGAACCTTGCGGGCATGCTCACCATTCCCGCCCTGGCCGCCTGCCTGGCCCGGCTCGACGCCTGCCTGACCAACGACTCTGGCCCCATGCACCTGGCCTGGGCGCAAAACGTGCCCCTGGCCGCCTGCTTCGGCCCCACCGTGCGCGCGCTGGGCTTCTTCCCGCGCGGGCAGAATTCCCGCGTGCTGGAAACGCCGCTGGATTGCCGCCCCTGCGGGCTGCACGGGCACAAGGCCTGCCCCCTGGGCCACCATCACTGCATGCGGGACATACGGCCCGAACAGGCGTGGGACGTGCTGCGGCCCATGCTGGGGGTGTAGGAAGAAAGGCGGGGAGAAGACGAATAGCCTCCGGCGGCCAAAGGACTTGCAGCCCTTTGGAATCCCCAGGGCGCAGAGGGCTCTTTCCGGCGGGGACGCGGGAAAGAGCCCTCTGCGTTGGAGGGCGAAGGGAAGAGGCTGGGCCGGGCGGAGTCCGGGAGGTCGGTCATGCTCTTGCGGTCACGCCGCAAGCAAGAAGCCGGGTCAGATATCCGCCTGCTCAAACCCCGTCACCTGGAATGGAAAGATGGAATCGGCCGAGGACAGCGCGCAACGCTCCACAGCCGTGAACCAGGCCAGGAACATGTCCGCTATCTCCTCGCCCTCGCGCGTCAGGCGCACGCCCTCGCGCTTGGCCCCCCGGTGCTCCACAAGCTTCACCCCAAGGGCCTGCTCGCTTTGCTGGATCTTGCCCCACGCGGCGCGGTAGCTCATGCCCATGTTCTGGGCGGCCTTCTTGATGGAGCCGTAGCTTTGGATATTGTACAGAAGTTGGGCGCGCCCGATGCCGAAGTAGAGCTCGCCCTGGCTTTCCAGCCAGATATGCAGGCGGATGGTCGGCCGCGTCGTCGTCTCGGCCTTCAGATGATTGAGACTCTGGAGTGTGTTGGCCCCGTCCGACCCGGACGGGAGTGCATGTGTGGTCATGCGGCGCTCCTCCTCCCGCTTCGAAGCGCCCCGGCGATACGGGACGACGCCCCAAAGGTTGGCACTCTTCTCATACGCGTGCTCACGCCATTCTCCTCCTTGCAGGTTCGCTAAACAGCCCATGCAGGGCAATCCTGTTCCAGTATGGCCTCACTACCTCTGGCCGCATACAAAGGCTACTCCTCCGCACTTGTCCATGTTCTGACACCAGGAGTGTATCTGCTTGGATTCTCTATTCTAAGTATTGTCTGGCTGGATATGTGTTTCAGAAAATACTTTAAAATAATTAGATAATTATTGCTCACCTGCCTGTCTGTGGCATTTTTGTTCCACTCGGCTTCCAACAGGCCAGCCCTGCACCGCTGGCGAAGCCGCACCGTCTCAAAACCAAGGAGGAGGCATGAGCGTATCACGTCGAGGATTCATCAAACTGCTCGGGGCGGGCACAGCCTGCCTGGGGCTTTCCAAGCTGGGGATAAACCTCGCGCCCACGCAGGCTTATGCGGCCGGGCTCAAAATCGAGGGCGCCAAGGAGTCCATCTCCATTTGCCCGTTCTGCTCCTGCTGCTGCAACGTGCTGGTGCACGCCAAGAACGGCAAGATCATCAACGTCGAGGGCGACCCGGACTACCCCATCAGCGGCGGCGGCCTGTGCGCCAAGGGCGCTTCCCTCAAGAGCCTGCACACCAGCCCGGAGCGGCTCACCAAACCCCTGTACCGCGCCCCCGGCGCCACCAAGTGGGTGGAAAAAGACTGGGACTGGATGATGGAGCGCATCGCGCGGCGCATCAAGGACCAGCGCGACAAGGACTTTATGCCCAAGAACGCGGCCGGTGCCGTGGTCAACAGGCTGGAAAGCGTCTTCCACCTGGGCTCCTCCCAGGTTTCCAATGAAGAAGCCGCCGTGCTGCACCAAATGATCCGCGCCTTTGGCATCGTGCACTTCGACCACCAGGCGCGCATCTGCCACAGCCCGTCCGTTCCGGCCCTGGCCGAGTGTTTTGGCCGCGGCGCCATGACCAACCACTACTGCGACCTCGCCAACTCCGACGCAGTGCTCATCATGGGCAGCAACTGCGCGGAGCACCATCCCATGACCTTCAAGTGGATTTTGAAGGCCAAGGAGAAGGGCGCGTTCGTCATGCACGTGGACCCCAAGTTCTCGCGCACGTCCGCCCGCAGCAACCTGCACGTGCCCATCCGCTCCGGCACGGATATCGCCATGCTGGGCGGCATGATCAAGTACATTCTGGAGAACAAGAAGTACTTTGCCGAGTTTGTATTGAACTATACCAACGCCAGCTTCCTGGTGGGGGAAAAGTACAGCTTCAAGGACGGCATGTTCGCGGGCTTCGACGCGGCCAAGGGCAAGTACGACAAGAGCTTCTGGGCCTTTGAGAAGGACGCCTCCGGCATGGTCAAGCGCGACAAGACCCTCCAGCATCCCCGCTGCGTCATCAACGTCATGCGCGACCACTACAGCCGCTACGATCTGGACAAGGTGTCCTCGGTCACCGGCGTGTCCAAGGCCGATCTGCTCAAGGTGTACGAGGCCTACTGCGCCACGGGCAAGCCGGACAAGGCGGGCGCCTTCGTGTACGCCCTGGGCTGGACCCAGCACAGCGTGGGCGTGCAGAACATCCGCATGTCCGGGCTCATTCAGCAGCTGCTGGGCAACGTGGGCAACGCGGGCGGCGGCATTGCGGCCCTGCGCGGCGAGCCCAACGTCCAGGGCACCACGGACCACGCCCTGCTCTATGGCTACCTGCCCGGCTACCACAACACGCCCACGGCCAACTTCCAAACCCTGGCCGACTACCTCAAGGCCTACACGCCTAAAAGCGTCGATCCCATGAGCGTGAACTGGTGGCAGAACCGGCCCAAGTATGTCGTCAGCCTGCTCAAGAGCTGGTACGGCGACAACGCCACCAAGGAGAACGACTTCGGCTATTCCTGGGTGCCCAAGATGGATCCGGGCGAGGATTACTCGCACCTGTACATCTTCGACCGCATGTACAAGGACAAGATCAAGGGCGGCCTGTGCTTCGGCCACAACCCCTGCCAAAGCATTCCCAACTCCCACAAGGTGCGCAAGGCCTGGGACAAGCTGGACTGGCTGGTCATAGGCGAGGTGTTCCACAACGAGACCACGGACAACTGGCGCAGGCCCGGCGTGGACTCCAAGAAGATCAAGACCGAGGTGTTTCTGCTGCCATCCGCCTACCGCGCGGAAAAGGCGGGCACCATCTCCAATTCCGGCCGCTGGCACATGTGGCACTACAAGTCTGCGGAGCCCCTGGGCAAATGCCGCAACATGGGCGAGATGTTCGTGGAAATCATGAACCGTGTGCGCGACCTGTACAAGAAGGAAGGCGGCGCCTTCCCCGAGCCCATCACCAAGGCCGACTACCCGGCGAAGTTCGACGCCGAGGCTGTGGCCAAGCACATTAACGGGGTCTTCACCCGCGAGACCACCATCGGGGCCAAGACCTACCAAAAGGGCCAGCTGGTGCCCGGCTTCCCGAGCTTGAAAGACGACGGCAGCACCACCAGCATGAACTGGCTGTATTGCGGCGGCTACACGGAAGAAGCAGGCAACCTGGCCAAGCGGCGCGATTTGAACCAAACGCCCATGCAAGCCAAAATCCATCTGTATCCCAAGTTCGCCTGGGCTTGGCCCATGGACCGCCGCGTGTTGTACAACCGCGCCAGCGTGGACGTGANNCCCGACGGCGGACAGCCGCCCATGGCCATGAAGGGCGGCGTGTACCCGTTCATCATGCACACCGAAGGCCACGCCCAGCTCTTTGGCCCCGGACGCGAGGACGGCCCCTTCCCCGAGCACTACGAGCCGGCTGAGACGCCCATCACCAAGAACCCCTTCGGGCAGATGCACAACCCGGTCATGAAGGTCATTAAGAGCGACATGGACGAGCTGGCCAAGAACGGCGACCCGCGCTTCCCCATCGTGCTCACCACCTACAGCTTGACGGAGCACTGGTGTTCCGGCTCCGAGACGAGAAACGGCCCGGCCCTGCTGGAGGCCGAACCCCAGCAGTATGTGGAGATGAGCCCGCAATTGGCCGAGGAAAAGGGCGTCAAGAACGGCGATGTGGTGATTGTGGAAAGCCTGCGCGGCAAAACTGAGGCCGTGGCCATGGTCACGGTGCGCGTCAAGCCCTTCCAGATCATGGGCAAGACCGTGCACCTGGTGGGCATGCCCTTCTGCTTCGGCTGGACCAAGCCCAAGTGCGGCGACACCACCAACCGCGTCACCGTTTCCATTGGCGACCCGAACACCAGCATTCCAGAGTACAAGGCCTGCCTGGTGAACCTGTACAAGGCGAAGAAAGTTACCGAACTGTAGCCACAGCCTTTAGACGACAAGGAGCAAAACCATGCCCAAGGCGTTTTTGATAGACACCACACGCTGCACGGCCTGCCGGGGCTGCCAGGTGGGCTGCAAGGAATGGAAGAACTTCCCCGCCGTGCCCACCAAACAGCGCGGCACCCACCAGAACCCGCCGGATTTGACGCACTACAACTTCAAGCTGGTGCGCTTTTCCGAGCGTATGGATGCAGCCGGCAAAGTGACCTGGAACTTCTTCCCGGACCAGTGCCGCCACTGCCTGGAGGCCCCGTGCAAGTCCGGCGCTTCCCTTGAGGATTCCATCATCATCGACAAGGACACCGGCGCGGTGATCTACACCGAGAAGACCGTGAAGGAGGACTTCGAGACCATCCGCTCCTCCTGCCCGTACGACATTCCGCGCAAGGACCCCAAGACCAAGCGCATCGTCAAATGCGACATGTGCATCGACCGGGTGAAGGCCAACCTGCTGCCCATGTGCGTCAAGAGTTGCGCCATGGGGGCCATGAACTTCGGCGACCGCGCCGAGATGCTCAAGCTCGCGGCCCAGCGCCTTGTGGCCGTGCAGAAGGAGTTCCCCAAGGCCCAGCTGTGCGACATGGAGAACGTGAGCGTCATTTACCTGATCACCGACGCTCCGGCCAATTACCACAAGTTCGCGGTGGCCGACGCCTCCGACTCGACGCAGGGCGCGCCGGGCATGGACCGTCAGCAGCTGCTGGCGGGCATGTTCGAACCCCTGCGCCGCGCCGCGAAGCAGATTCAGGGATAACGGGAGCGACGCCCCTTTAGACCATAGCGGGGCCGTCCGGTACTCCAGAGCCGGGCGGCCCCCTCCTTCCCAGAAACGCATGCCTCAAGGAGCCCCCATGACCAGCCCTGCGCCCGCTTCCACAACGGCCTCCACGCCAGCCTCCCCGGCCCTGCGCGCCATAGAGGCCACCCTGACCCGCGCCAATGCGGAGCTCCCGGCCCTGGCGCCGCTTTTGGCCGCCTTTGGCCCACTTTTCGCCGCGCGCGCCCGCCTGCGCGAAACGGCCCCCGGTTGGACCGGCCCGCTCCCGGCCTTTGACGCCGAACGCTTCTGCCAGGGCGTTTTTGTGCTGGCGCAAATGGAGCACGGCCAGGGTTTTCAGGACATGAGCGCCAGCCTGCCCCAGGCCGCGCAACACCTGCTGCCGGTCATGGCCGCGTCTTTCCCGGCCCTGGCGGACGAACTGCACAGCCTGCTTGGGGCCGTCGAAAGCGGCGAGCTTGCCCCCCAAGCCCTGGCCGCCGCCGCCTTTGGCCAAGCCGTGGCCGTGCCCGGCGTAAGCGCAGAAACCTTGGCCTTTGCCTTAAGCGAACTGGTGCGGCCCTTTGTGGAGCGCCAGGCGCAGGACCTGAACGCCTTGACCAAGGACGTGTCGTGGCGGCAGTCCATGTGCCCGGTTTGCGGCGGCGCGCCCGGCATGAGCGTGCTGCGGCGCATCAAGGACGAGGCGGAGTTCATCCAGTCCCACGGCGGGCGGCGGTTTTTGCGCTGCTCGTGCTGCGCCACGGAGTGGACGATGAAGCGTGTTTCGTGCCCGGCCTGCGGGTGCGAGGAACCGGACGAACTGGTGGTGCTGCACGACCCGACCCGGCCCTTTGAGCGCGCCGACGCCTGCCGCCGCTGCAACAGCTTCGTGCTGTGCCTAGACACGGGGGACATGGTGGACGTGCCGGACGTGGACGTGGCCGCCCTGACCCTGCTGCCCCTCGAACTGCAAGCCAAGGCGCAGGGCTTCGCTCCCCTGGCCAAGCATCCCTGGAGCGAGCTGTAACGCGGGCCTTTCTCCCCTGCCTTTCCCATCTCACGGCTCACAGTCCCTGCAATTGCAAAGGGCCCGAAGTCGAGCGTCAGCTCGGCCTCGGGCCCTTTGCAATTGCCATGCGGGGGTCTGGGGGGGATCATCCCCCCCCAGCCACCGGAGGTTATTCTCTTACAGCTGTCCCAACCGCGCCAGGCAGATGGCGGCGGCCTGGGCCACGTTGAGGGAGTCGAAGCTGCGCCTGAGGGGGATGGCGAGGCGCTGCTGGCAGTGCTTGCTTACGCCGTGGCGCACGCCTTTTTCCTCTCCGCCCATGACGAGCACGGCGGGCATGTGGATGACGGCCTTGTTCAGGTCCTCGCCTTCGGAGTCGGCGCAGAGGATGTTCAGCCCGGCTTCGGCGCAGGCGTCGAGGGCCTGGGACATGTTGGTGACGCGGGCCACGGGCAGGTGGTGCAGGGCGCCCGCGCTGGCGCGCATTGCGCCGGAGCCGATGTAGGCCCCGCCGTGCCGGGGCACAAGGAGCCCGGCCGCGCCCAGGGCCCAGGCGGTGCGCGCTATGGCGCCCATGTTGCCGGGGTCCTGCACCTGGTCGAGGGCCAGGAGCACGGGCAGGGGCGCATCGACGACGGAGGCGATGAGGGTGTCGAGGTCGGCGTATTCCACGGCGGCGGTGACGGCCACCACGCCTTGGTGCGTTCCGGCGAAGAGCCTGCGCAGGAACATGTCGTCCACAAACTGCACCTTGATGCGGTTCTCGTCGGCCAGGGCGACGATCTCCTGCACCTTGGCGTCGCGCTGGCCCTTGCGCACAAAGATGCCGTCGATGCGCTTGGGCGCGGCTTCGAGCAATTCGCGCACGGCGTTGCGCCCGGCGGTGACGCTTTTGCCGTCTTCCGGCTCTGCGGCCGGGGCGGCGGCGGCGGGGCGCGGGGCGCGGGGCGCGTCGGGGTCGCCGGGGCGGGCGGGCCTGGCAGGGCGGCCCGGCTTGTCGTAGCGGTCGGCCTTGGTGAACTTGGCGGGCTTTTCACCGCGTGGGGCGGCCTCGCCCGCGTTTTTGGCCGGGCGGGCGGGCTTGGGGAAGGCGGCGGGGGGCGCGTCGCTCAGGTCCATGTCGATGTCGAAGTCAAAGTCATCCACACGGGCGGTTTGCACGGGCGCTTTTTTCTGCGGGGGCTTGCCGTAGCCGCCGGTAACGCGCGGATCGCCGGGGGCGCTTTTGGCCGGGCCGCGCGCCGGGCCTTTGCCGGGGGCGCGGGAGGGGGAGCGGCGGTCATCGCCGCTGCGGCCGCCGGGCTTGCCGGAGGATTTTCCGCCCGGTTTGCTGGTGGACCAGCCGGAGCCGGAGGAGCCGGATTTTCCGGCCGGGCCGCTCTTGCCTGGCGCGCGCGGGCCTTTGGGGCGCGGGGTTTTCTTGGAATCAGCCATTGTGAACCTCCAGGGTTCTTCCGTCGGTCTGGCAAGACTTGCCAGTGGAAAAGTTCGGGTGTAGGGTATGGTGTCTTTTTACGTATCCAACTATCGGCGCACGGGGCTTGGCCGCGTAATGGGCGTCCGTCAGTCCCAGGAGTCTCTTCTCCACCCGCGCCGCCGAACGGAGGAACGATTTTGCTGAAGAATTTTAGACGATTATCCCTGGCCACCGTGGGCGGGCTGTGTCTGCTCACCTCGCTGTGGTCGTGCTCCGCAATGAATATCGACAACGAGAGCCCTGTCAAGGCCCAGTCTTCCGATTCCTCACGCCAGGGCATGCCCGGGCGCACCTCCTCCAGCGGACTTCTGGCGGCGCAAAGCCGCAGCCTTGGCCCCGGCGCGCATGCCCCTGTGCTCGACGACGATATGGACCTGGAGCCCGACCTTTCCGACGTGCCCCTGACCCCCGGCCAGACCGGCACCCTGCTTGAACCCGAAGTGACCGAGCTGGTGCCCATGGGGCCGCAGCTCACCGAAGAGCAGCGCCGCATCCTGTCGCAAAAAAGCGGGCTGGACTTCGACCTCGACCTGTTCGACTCCCAGGAAGTGGAGCGCTACTTCGCCTATTACACCGGCCCGGCGCGCGAAACCTTCGCCCGCTGGCTCAAGCGCTCCGAGGCGCACCTGCCCCACGTGCGGGAAAGCCTTCTGCGCAACGGCCTGCCCCAAGATCTGGCCATGCTGCCTTTTGCGGAGTCCGGCTACAATTGCAACGCCTATTCCTGGGCGGGCGCGGGCGGCATGTGGCAGTTCATGCCCTATACGGGCCGCAAGTACGGCCTCACCGTGGACTGGTGGATCGACGAACGCCGCGACCCCAAGCTCTCCACCGAGGCGGCGGCCAAGTATTTGTCGTTCCTGAACGACATGTTCGGCGACTGGTACCTGGCCCTGGCGGCCTACAACGCGGGCGAGGGCAAGATTTCCCGCGCGCTTGAAGTGACCAACGCCGAGGATTTCCTGGATCTTGTGAGCCAGAACAACCGGCTGAACCGCAAGATGCAGCTTAAGACCGAGACCCAGCACTATGTGCCCAAGTTCATCGCCATCAGCAAAATCTTCCAGAACCTGGAGGCCCTTGGCTTCGAGCCCATCCACTGGGACGCCGCGCCGCAGCTGGAAACCGTAATGGCTCCCGGCGGCACCGACCTGCTGGCCCTGGCCAAGGCCGGCGGCATGAGCTGGGAAGAATTCCATCAGATGAACCCGGCCTTCCGCCGCCAGGTGAGCCCCCCGGACCGCAAAGTGGCCGTGAGCATCCCCAAGGCCAAGGCCGGGCCCATGCTGGCCTACCTGCAGAATCCAAGCATCCTGCCCCCTGCGGGCTTCATCGCCCATGAGGTGCGCAAGGGCGATTCCCTGCGCTCCCTGGCCAAGCGCTACCGCGTGCCGCAAGAGGTCATCAGCCAGATCAACGGCCAGGACTCCCTGACCATGAAGATCGGCCAGAACATCATGGTGCCGCAAAGCGGCACGGGCGAGTCCATGCCCGAGCGGCTGACCAAGACCCGCAAGATCGCCACCTCCCGCGCCAACTATGTGGTCCGCAAAAGCGACACGGCCTGGACCATCAGCAAAAAGTACAAGGTCAGCGTCAAGACCCTGGTGGAGGCCAATGGCCTGAAAAACAGCAAGGCCATTAAGCCGGGCATGAAGCTGAACATCCCCGACGCCTCGGACCAGGCGACCAAGAAGACCCGCGTGCAGGCCGCCAAGGCCCGCGAGCAGGTGACCCGCTACACCGTGCGCCAGGGCGACACCATCTACAGCCTGTCCAAGCGCTTTGGCGTCACGGCCGATGCCCTCAAGGGCTGGAACAAGATCAAGGGTTCGGAGCTGCGCGCGGGCGAAAGCCTGAAGGTGTACGCGCAGTAACGTTCATTCCTCGCAGGCAAAAGGCCCCCTGGACGCTGCTCCGGGGGGTCTTTTTTTGCTGCATAAAAAGACGGTGCAGGGTGCTGCGGGCCGGTGCGACGCAGCGACTTTTGCGACCCCTACAGCGTATCGAGGAAGGCGCAAATCTCCACTGTCGAAAAGCCCATCTTCTCAAGCTCCAGCTTCGCCTCGCCCTGGGTACATTGTGGATTGTGCTGCAACACGGCAGGGCCTGTGCCTTGGTTTCGCAGATGCAGACGAAAAAAGCCAGCGAGTTACCCCGCTGGCTTCTGTACTTTCAATCGGAAGAACGCCGCGTTGCAGCGCCTGGCCACCACGCCGACCGGATCATCGCGCGACCGGATCATCGCGCGACCGGACCATCGCGGCGGCGAACAGCGCCGCCACACCTAGATGCTTATTTTCGCCCCAAGCACGCCCGCGAACTTGGCGATCCAATCCGGGTGGGCGGGCCAGGCCGGGGCCGTCACCAGGTTGCCGTCCACGTAGGCCTTGTCCAGGGGGATGTCGGCGTACTTGCCGCCCGCGCACACCACGTCCGGCGAGCAGGCCGGGTAGGCCGCGCTGGTGCGCCCCTTGAGCACCCCGGCGGTGACGAGCACCAGCGGGCCATGACAAATGGCGGCGATGGGCTTTTTCGCGCGGTCGAACTCCTGCACTATCTGGATGACGCGCTTGTTCAGGCGGATGTACTCCGGCGCGCGGCCGCCGGGCACAACCAGGCCCACGTAGTCCTTGGTGTCCACCTTGTCGAAGTCCTTGTTCAGGCTGAAGTTGTGCCCGCGCTTTTCGGAGTAGGTCTGGTCGCCCTCGAAGTCGTGGATGCTCGTGCGCACCACGTCTCCGACCTTCTTGTCCGGGCACACGGCCTCGACAACGTAGCCCAGCATGGTCAGGGCCTGGAAGGGCACCATGACCTCGTAATCCTCCACGTAGTCGCCCACCAGCATGAGCAGCTTCTTGCCTGCGGGCGCGGCCTTCAGCGTGCTTTTGGGCGCGGCTTTCTTGGCCAGCGGCTTGGCCGCCGCCGACTTCGCCGCCGGCTTCGCCGGAGTTTTGGGGGCAGCGGCCTTCTTCACCGTGGCTTTGGCCGGGGCCTTTTTGACTGCGGCCTTCGCGGGCTTCTTGGGCGTCGCCATGGGGACCTCCTCTACGGGGTTGACGTTTGGGCCATGCGGCCGGTCCGCGTCAGCGCGGGTCGTCTCCTATCCGAAGTAGCGCTCCCGGACCTTGCGGGCCACGGTGGGCGCGGTGAAGCCGTATTTCTCAGCCAGTTTGTCAGCCGGGGCGCTTTCACCAAAGTGGTCCAGCCCCAGGGCCAGGCCGTCCAGGCCAACGTAGCGGTACCAGCCCTCGGGCCGCCCGGCCTCTATGGCCGCGCGCTTGCGCACCATGGGCGGCAGCACGCTGTCCTTGTAGTCCTGGCTCTGGGCCTCGAACAAGGCCACGGAGGGCATGCTGACCACGCGGATCTTGCGGCCCGGGGCCTCGGCTTCCAGCAGCTTGGCGGCGTCCAGAATCAGCGGCACTTCCGAGCCGGAGGCCATGAGGATGAGCTCCGGGGTTCCGTCGCAATCCTTCAGCACGTAGCCGCCCTTTTTCACACCCTCGGCCATGGCCGGGAAGGCCGCAGGGTCCATCACCGGCAGACCCTGGCGGGTAAGGAAGATGCACGAGGGCTTCTGCGTCTGGCGCAGGGCCGTCTCCAGGCACAGGGCGGTCTCGGTGGCGTCGGCCGGGCGCAGGTCCAAAAGATCGGGGATGAGGCGCAAGCTCGCCACATGCTCAATGGGCTGGTGCGTGGGGCCGTCCTCGCCCACGTGGAACGAGTCGTGGGTGAACACATAGAGCACGGGCAGCTTCTGCAGGGCCGACATGCGAATGGCGTTGCGGCAGTAGTCGGAGAAGGTAAGGAAGGTTGCGCCGAAGGGAATGACGCCGCCGTGCAGGGCCATGCCGTTCAAAATGGCGGCCATGGGGAACTCGCGCACGCCGAAGG
>DIVX01000072.1 GCA_002422505.1 Desulfovibrio sp. UBA6121 | reverse complement strand
AGCCCTGATCAGAACCGGGAAGGATCACGGTTCGCCTCTGGCCCTCCTTGAGTCGGTGGAAGCTATCAACGAACGACAGAAGAAAGTACTTTTTGCGAAATTCGCGAATCATTTCAAGGGCGAGGTCAAAGGTAAGAGAGCCGCCATCTGGGGACTGTCATACAAACCCGGCACCGACGACATGCGCGAGGCGCCGTCACTGGTGTTGTTGGAAAAACTCCTCGCAGCCGGGGCCAAGGTTACGGCTTACGATCCCGAGGCGATGGCGATTGCCCGTCGGGAACTGCCCGCTGCCTGGTTTGAGAAGGGACGGTTGCAGTTGGTCGAAAACCAGTACGCCGCTTTGGATGGGGTCGATGCCCTGGCCCTGGTGACCGAGTGGAAGCCCTTCCGGCATCCCGACTTTGCCGCCATGAAGCGGCGGATGAAGCAGCTGGTGATCTTCGACGGCCGTAACCAGTACGATCCCGGCTATGTCAAGACGCAAGGTTTTGTTTACTCCGGCATCGGTCGCGGCTGATGTTCGCTTTCACAGGAGGAATTTCATGCCCAACATTCTGGTGACCGGCGGCGCCGGCTATATTGGTAGCCATGTGGTGAAAGCCCTGGGCGAGGCGGGCTATCGAGTGCTGATCTACGACAACCTCTCTACCGGCAACCGCTGGGCGGTGCTGCATGGTGAGCTGGTCGAGGGGGAGCTCGCAGACCGTGAAAAACTGGCGGCGACGGTGAGGGATTTCGCTCCGGACGCGGTCATGCATTTCGCCGCCGGCATCGAAGTCGCCGAGAGCGTGACAAACCCTGTGAAGTATTATGAAAACAACACCGCCAACGCCGTCGGCCTGTTGCAGGTGCTGCGCGGCGCCAAAGTCGGACGCCTGATTTTTTCCTCGACGGCGGCGGTCTACGGTATTCCCGAACGCATTCCCGTGGACGAGACGGCGCCGCTTCTGCCGATCAACCCCTACGGCGCCTCGAAGATGATGACCGAGCGCATTCTCGCCGATCTCGCCGTCGCCGATCCAGCTTTCAATTACGTGGCGCTACGCTATTTCAACGTTGCCGGCGCCGATCCCGAAGGGCGTATCGGCCAATCTTACAAGAACCCCACCCACCTTATCACCCGGGCGCTCAAAACCGCCCTGGGGCAGTACGACAAGCTGCAGATCTTCGGTACCGACTATCCGACCCCGGACGGGACCTGCATCCGCGACTACATCCATGTGGACGATCTCGCCGCCGCCCATCTGGTGGCGCTGGAACACCTGCTGGCGGGCGGGCGCAGCGAGATTTTTAACTGCGGTTACGGGCACGGCTTTTCGGTGAACGAGGTGGTCGAGATGGTGCGCAAGGTGACCGGCAGGGATTTCGTAGTCGAGAGGGCCCCCCGGCGCGAGGGGGATCCCCCGGCGCTGACCGCTGAAAGCCTGCGTATCCGGCACAGGCTCGGCTGGACGCCTCGCTTCGATCATCTGGAGTACATTATCGAAACCGCCTGGAACTGGGAATTGAAGCTGCAATCCGGCAAGGCCAGCAAGCAGGGGTGAGTGCATCGATACGAGGGGGCGGACCATGAATCGAAAGACCATGCGCCTGGGCGACATGCTCGTGAAGGCAGGGAAGATCGACGAATTTCAGCTGAACTCGGCCCTTTCCTACCAACGGCACTGGGGCGGGCAGATCGGCACTTCGCTGATCAAGCTCGGCTATATCGGCGAGGAGGATTTGCTGCAATTTCTCGCCGAGCAGCTCAATCTCACCCGCATCGACCTTTCGCGCATGGCTGTCGCGCCCGAGGTGCTGGCCCTGTTGCCGGTGGAGAAGGCGCTGGAATACAACGTCATTCCCGTCGATCGCAAAGAATTTAACGGCAGCGTCTATCTGCTCGTCGCCATGGCCAACCCGACCAATCTGATTGTCATCGACGCTCTGCAGTTCGCCACCGGCTGCCGGGTGCGTCCGGCCCTGGCGACGGAAGAGGCGATCCGTTCGGCGATCCGCCGCTGCTATCAGAAGCGTCCGGCGGGGGTCAGGTCGCCTGACGATCCGCCGGCCAAGCCGCCGCTGCCCGATATCGACCCTTTTCGTTTTCCGGGGAATCAGCCGGGGGGCGGCCAAAGACTGGAGGAACGCTTCGAGCGGCTTCTTGCTTTGCTGGTGAAAAAGGGGCTGCTCACGGCAAGTGAGGTTAAGGACCTGAAATAGAAAGTCTTTTCTCACGCAAAGGCGCAAAGATAAACAAGAAAATCAGATATTTTGATGGTTTTGATCTTTTAGCGTCTTTGCGGCTTGAGTGAGCGCAGCGAACGGGCGTGAGTATAGATTTCAGAACCGCTTTTACCGGAAAAAAATCATGCCGATGTTGTTTCATTCAAATTTTATCTCCCGCCTGCGCGGCAACCGCATGGCCCTGGTAGGCGCGGCGATTGTCGCCGTCATGTTTTTGCTCGCCGTGCTCGCGCCGCTCTTGGCCGGCGATCCCGGCGCTATCGACATTTCCCGGCGGTTGCAGCCACCTTCCTGGCATTTTCCCCTGGGGACGGACGATCTCGGCCGCGATGTGCTCGCGCGCATTCTCTACGGGGCGCGCATCTCGCTGCTGGTCGGGTTCGTCGCCGTCGGCATCGCCTCCCTCATCGGCATCGTTCTCGGCGCCCTGGCCGGCTATTACGGGCGCTGGGTCGACGGTCTGCTCATGCGCTTCGTCGACATCATGCTCTGTTTTCCCACCTTCTTCCTGATCCTCGCGGTCATTGCCTTTCTCGAACCGTCGATCTGGAACATCATGATCATCATCGGCCTCACTGGCTGGATGGGGGTGGCGCGGCTGGTGCGGGCCGAATTCCTCTCCCTGCGCGAGCGCGATTTCGTCCAGGCGGCGCGGGCGCTGGGTGCTTCCGACGGGCGCCTGATCTTCCGCCATATCCTGCCCAACGCCCTGTCGCCGGTGCTGGTCTCCGCCACCCTCGGCGTGGCCGGGGCCATTCTGGTGGAGTCCTCGCTCTCGTTCCTGGGCCTTGGGGTGCAGCCGCCAGACGCCAGCTGGGGCAACATGCTCATGGACGGCAAGGAAGTGCTGGAGGTGGCCCCGTGGCTTTCGGTGTTCCCCGGCCTGGCGATTTTGTTCACCGTGCTTGGCTACAACCTGCTGGGCGAGAGTCTGCGCGACATTCTCGACCCGCGCCTGCGGCGGTAGCCATGGGCGAGCGCGTGCGCTACCCCGACCACGAGGCCAGGCACCCCTGGCTGGAGCGGCTGCTGAACGCCTATCAGCTATGCGACGAAGCCGTGCGCGCGGACTTGGCCGAGCAGACAACCCGGCGCGGCGTGGCCATCGCCTGCGGGCCGGGCTGCCGCAACTGCTGCATCGATCAGGTGATTCCCGTTTCGGAGTTCGAGGTGCTGGGGCTGTGGTGGTATGCCTCCGAGATTCTGGAAGGCCCGGTGCAGGAGGAACTGAAACAGCGCCTGCTGGGCTATGGCGAGGTGGGCGAGTGCGCCTTTCTGGTGGACGGGCGCTGCTGCGTCTACCCGCTGCGGCCCTTTGTGTGCCGCCAGTATTACGTGTTCAGCACGCCCTGCGCCCCGGGCGAAAACGTCTTCGATACGCGACTGAACGACGCCTTCTGCGCCGGGCAAAGCTGCGCGCGCGACCTGGCTTGGCAGCTCATTCCCCTGTACGGAGTGGCCGAGGAAAACGTTGATTGGCTTTACGAGAGCGGCTATGTTTCCCGGAAAGGAAAGCATTTGCACACTTTGCCCCTGGACAACATCGTCATGCACATGAAGACCGCCACGCACCTGCGCAAGGCCCGCAATGCTTGAACTCCTCCGCATCCGCGATCTGGCCCTCATAGAGGACGCCGAGCTTGAATTCGCTCCCGGCATGAACGCCCTCACCGGCGAAACCGGCGCGGGCAAAAGCTTCATCGTGCGCGCCATCGACTTCTTGACCGGCGAGCCCATGAGCGCGGACCTGGTGCGCCCCGGCAAGGAAAAGGCCGTGGTGGAGGCCGTGTTCGTGGTGCCCACGGAATCCGGCGGCGCGGAAGACCTGATCATCCGGCGCGAGCTCTCGGCCGATACCGGCCGCAGCCGTGTGTTCGTGAACGACCGTCTGGGCTCGCTGGAGACCCTGCGCGAGCTGCGCGCGGGCCTTGTGCTGCACACCAGCCAGCACGGCCAGCAAAAGCTGTTGCAGCCCGCGTACCAGGCCCGCATTCTGGACAGTTTTCTGGCCGAGCCGGGCCTTTTGCCGGAGCGCGACGCGGCCCTGGCCGCTGTGCGCGCCGTGCAGGCCGCACGGGCCGAGCTTGCCGGGCGCGTGGCCGAGCTGTCGCGCCAGCGCGAGTTTCTGGAATTCCAGCGCGCGGAGATCGGCAAGGTGAAGCCCCTGCCCGGCGAAGAGGACGAACTGCTGACGCGCAAGGCGGGCCTGAAGGAGCGCGAGCGCCTGGACGAGGCGCGGGGACGCGCGCTTTCCGCCCTGCTGGGCGAAGCCCCGCTGGCCGCCCTGGTGGGCGAGCTGGCCCGCGCCCTGGCGCAGCTTGCGCCCTTCGACGAATCCTTCGAGGCGGACAAGGACGCGGCCGAGGACTTTCGCCACCAGCTTTCCGCCCTGGAAACGCGCATCCGCCGCCTGACCCTGGACGACGGCGACGACGACATCGAGGCCATTGAGGCCCGGCTGTTTGAACTGGCCAAGCTCAAGCGCAAGCTGAACAAGGGCCTGGACGAGATTGTGGATTTGGGGCGGCAGGTGGAGGAGAATCTGTCTTTTCTTGATTCCTGCGCGCTGGATGCGAAACGCTTGGAGCGCGAGGAAGCCGCCGCGGCCCATGTGCTTGGCGGCGTGCTGGAGCGCCTGAACGCCGCACGGCGCGACGCTGCGGACCGGCTGTGCGCCCGGCTGGGGCAGGAGCTGGCCGGACTTGGCTTTTCCGAACATGCGCGGGTGGAGTTCGTGTTCGAACCCGCGCTGGTGTACGCCCCGGAGGCCCCCGCCGCTGGCGCCGAAGCCGGGCAGGGTGAGGCTGGGTCGGATGAGGCAGGGCAAGCGGGCGCGCTCACCGAGCTGCGCGGAAGGCTGTTCTGGGTGCCCAACCCCGGCCAGCCGCCGCGCCCGCTGGACAAGATAGCCTCCGGCGGCGAGCTTTCCCGCTTCTTGCTGGCCCTGGCCGGGTTGCAGGCCGAAAGCGCCAAGCCCAGCCTGATCTTCGACGAGGTGGACGCGGGCATAGGCGGCCACACCCTTACCCGCGTGGGCGAGCGCTTGCGCGCCCTGGCCTCCCGCCAGCAAATGATCCTCATCACCCACTGGCCGCAGCTGGCTAAACTTGCCGAGCGCCACTTCCAGGTGCGCAAAGAAGTGCGCGAGGGCCTGACCTTTACCGGCTGCGCGCGCCTTGACCCCGCCGCCATAGAGGCCGAGCTGGACCGCATGAGCGGCGTTTCCTCCAGGGGCTGAGGCCCGCCCGGCCTCTGCGCATGACTCTTGAGTCCGTTGCTGCGACGGAGTAGAGTGCTTGGGCCGGGAAGTGACCAGCCCCGGCAAGGAGACCCGCATGAAACGCCGACTCGCCTGGGCCTTCATCGCCCTGGCCTGCATTCTGCTTGTGGCCTGCGCCAAGGCCGCCTACACCAATCGCAACCAGTTCATGCTGGTGAGCGAAGGGCAAGAAGTGGCCTTGGGCCTGCAAAGCGCCCAGGAAGTGCTCAAAAAAGAGAAGGAAAGCACGGACCAGCTCCAGGTGGCCCGCGTGCAGCGCATTGGCAACCGCATTGCCGCCGCCGCCAACAAGCCGGACTACAAGTGGGAGTTCCACGTCATTGAGAAGGACACGGTGAACGCCTTCTGCCTGCCGGGCGGCAAGGTCTTTGTGTACACCGGCATCATGGAGCTTACCACCAGCAACGATGAACTGGCCGCTGTTATGGGCCACGAGATAGCCCACGCGCTGCTGCGCCACGGCGGGGAGCGCATGAGCGCCGCCATGGCCGCCCAGGCAGGCGGGCAGATCGGCTCCATCGCCCTGGGGGCCAGCGCCGGGTCTGGGGCCAGCCAGGTCTTCGGCCAGTTGTACGGCATTGGCGCGCAGGTGGGCGTATTGCTGCCGCATAGCCGCGCGCAGGAATCGGAGGCCGACGAGGTGGGCATGATTCTGGCCGCCAAGGCCGGGTACGAGCCCTCGGGCGCGCTTTCGCTGTGGCGCAAGATGGATGCCTACTCCAAGAGCAAGGGCCAGAACGTGCCGGGCTTTATGTCCACCCACCCCACCACCACGGACCGCATCGCGGCCATCAAGGCCAAGATGGGCGGCATTCGCACCAAGTATTACCAGCAGGCGGAGCTGCGCTAGCGTGCGGCAGGGCCTATGATCGTCTGCACCGGCTGCGGCACCAGGAACCCGGACGACGCGCAATACTGCTCGTTGTGCGCGCGCAAGTTGCAGTCGCGCTGGGCCGCGCCGCCCGCACAGGCCGACGGCCAGGGCGCAGCCGGGCAAGGCGGTGCAGGCCAAGGCGGTGCAAGCCCAAATGGTGCAGGACAGAGGGCTGGCGGCGTGCTGGACCTGGACGCCCTGGGACGCCCCCCCGGCGCGCCCGACCCGGACACCGGTCAGGTTGGCGGCGCGTGGGAAAGCCTGGCCCCGGCGCAGCACGCCCTGGACGAGCGCGCCGTGAAGCTGGTGCGCTCCGCGGCGGAGATCTGGACGTATGCGCTTTTGCTCCTGGCCAGCGCGGGGGCCATGCTCTACGCCCAGGACTGGCGCTACCTCGCAGGCGGCCTGGTCATCGCCGCAGGGCTGGCCTGGGCGCGGGGGATATGAGGGTGGAGAGTGCAGGGAATATTGCCTTGTTTGTTGCAGAACTTAAGGACATGTTAAATGCGAATCAGGGCGTTCTTAGTCTCTGTCTCTTTGCTGCTACTTTTGTATACGGTTTTGCGAGTTGGATATTTTCGGCGCTACGCAAAAAACCTAAGTTTCGAATAGAGATTCTTCCTGGTCCGAGTTTTTTTTCTGTGTGCTGCACCGGGGAAAAGTTCGGTATTCATAGGACGCATCAAGTCTATTTCGCTCTGTATCTGAGGATACGCAATGTTGGGTCAGCTGCATCCAGCATTGAAGGCGTCTCTGTTGGATACCATTGGGATGTTACACCTCTCTCTGCCTGTTGGTTTAAGTATCGATTTGGCTGGTTTTGGGTACGGGAGATGACTACCGCTTTAGAAGATTTTCATGTCAGGATTGGGGAGAGTGTTAAGGTCTATCCGTTCTTGTTTCAGCGAAATAGTTTAATTAGTGGCAATACAGGCACACACCTTGATGTCGGCAAGTCGGTCGATGGTGTTGTGTACTTTGAACAAGGGGATAGCTGGGGAGGGTGTTATCCTAGAATTTTGAACGGGTATTCAACTGTTATGGTGGCTGTTAGGGATATCTTTGGGCATAAGCACTGTCGAAAATTTCAGATTCCTTTGGCTTCACTCGAAGAAGCGCAGAAGTATAACCCATCCTTCGGGGCTACACTACGTACTTTCCACAGCGCTGGATCAGAAGCAGATGTGAAGTGAAACCGAATTTTGTAGAGAAAGCTGACCTCTGCTTGCTAGCCTCCTACGGCATCTTGTCCAGCACCACGCCTTCCTTGCTCAGCGCGGCCTTCAGGCGGCGCTTCAACTCCGGGCCCATCTCGCGGGCCATGCTTTCGCCTATTTGCTGTCCTTGGCGCATAAGCCCCGGCATCGACGCGGCGGCCTTTCTGCCCGTCGGCGTATTGTAGAACGCCAGCAGCTCGCGGATTTCCTGATGCGTGAAGGTGCCCGCGTACAGCGGCACCATGCGGTCCAGCATGCCGCCCGGCGCATCCACGCTTTCCCGAATCATTCCGCCAACCTCGCGCTCCACCACGGCCAGCGTGCGCGTGGGGATGTCCGGCCGCTGCCTGCGCAGCGCCTGCATGATGTGCTGCGTGCTGAGCTGGGCGAGCTGCCTGCCCACCGCGCCGCTGCCGGCAACGTTGAGCAGCAGCCGGATGTCCGCCTGCTTGGCCGGGGTCAACTCATCTGCCCCGGCAGGGGCGGCTGCGGCCAAAAGCAGGCACAGGGCCAATGAGAGCGCAAGGCGCGGTGCGGTCATGAAAGCCTCCTGCCCGGCTATTGGGCGGATTTTGCCTGCACGCGGCGCAGGTGGATGTCCCAGCTCAGGCTGTAGGCGATGTAGTAGGCGCGGATGTTGCGCACGTACATGACGGTGGTTTGCAGGCCGCTGCGCAGGGCCGTGCGCTCCACGCTGCCGAACCACACGTTGGGGTCCAGGCCTTCGCGGCGGGCCTGCTCGCGCAGCTTGCGAATGCGGCTGGGCCCGGCGTTGTACGCCGCCAGGGCGAAGTAGAAGCGCTGTTCCGGGTCCACCTCGCCGCCGCCTATTTCCTGGTCGCGCAGCTGGCCCATATAGCGCACGCCCGCGTGGATGTTCTCCGGTGCGGGGCGGATGTCGCGGAAGCCCAGGGAAGCCCCGGTGCCGGGCAGCACCTGCATCACCCCCACGGCCCCGGTTGGGCTGCGGACGTCGTTGTCCAGGCGCGATTCCTGGAAGCCCTGGGCCATCATATGCAGCCAGTCGAAGCCGTACTCGTCGCTGCGGCTTTGAAAATAGGGCACAAGTTGCGCGGTTTTGGGCTCCAGAAAGGGGTTTTTGACCCATTGCACGCTGGATTGGGAGTCGGGGAAGCTTTTGCGGAACAGGGCGGTCTGCTTATTCGCGCTCTCGCGCAGGGCCTTGTTCACGGCGGCCAGCAGCAGGGGATTGTTCTTGCGCATGGCCCAGGCGATGTTGCCGCCCTGGGCCAGCACCGCCTGCTGCTGCACGGCCAGCCCGGGCAGCACGCGCACCCACAGCCGGGCCACGTGGTCGTCGGTCACCACATTTTCCAGCAGCCCGGCGGAGAGCATTTCCAAAAGATTCTCCGCATCGAGCACGTGATCGGCCTCGACCACGTTCAAGGCGGGCAGGCCCCGGCGCACTTGGTCCTGGCGCAGGGCCTCCAGGTGCTCCGCGTGGCTGCTTGCGGCGGCGACGTTGATCCGCCGCCCGGCCAGGTCGTCCAGCCCGTTCACCGGGGGCGCATCGGCGCGGGTCACCAGCACCTCTTGCACGTTCTGGAAATACGGCTGGCTGAAGGCCACGCGCTCCTGCCGCGCCGGGGTGATGGTGAGCCCAGCGGCGGCGATGTCGCCGCGCCCTTCCAGCAGCGCGGGCAAAAGGTCGTCCATAAGCACGGGCACGAACAGCACGCTGACCTTGGGCTCGCCCTTCTTGCGGCCCTTGTTCAGGCTCTGCTCCAGTAATTTCGCCAGGCCGTGCTCCAGGCCCTGGAAGCTGCCATCCGGCGCCATGGAGAAGTTGGTGCGGTTGGGCACCACCAGCACGCGCACCTGGCCGTGTTGGCGCATCTCCGGCAAATCTGCGGTGGATGTGTGCAGTAGCTCCACGGCCTTGGGCACGGTGCGCGCCGCCAGAGCCGTGTGCAGGGGCGCGGTCAGCAGCAGGGCGGCCAGCAGCGCCAGAGCCAGGCAAAGGCGTGGGCGAAGCTCCGTGCCGGGGCCAGGGGCGGGCGTAACGGGCTGTGCTGATGTTCTCATGGACAAGGCATATCAAATTTGCGTGGAAAGCCAAGCCCTGGGGAGCCTTCCCCGGCGGCAAGCGCCGGGGCCGGAGGCCCATAGCCAGCAGGACCAGCCGCGCACGCAAAAGAAAAAGGGCCTCAGTCTTTTGACCGAGGCCCCATTCATTTTGGTGCCGAAGGGGAGACTCGA
>DIVX01000155.1 GCA_002422505.1 Desulfovibrio sp. UBA6121 | reverse complement strand
CCGCCGATCTCCACGAGCTGGCCGCGGGACACGATGACCTCCCGGCCCTTGGCCAGGGTCTCCAGGACGATGAGCACGGCCGCGGCGTTGTTGTTCACCACCAGGGCGGCCTCGGCCCCCGTCAGGCGACACAGCAGCTCTTCCACGTGGGAATAGCGGCTGCCGCGCTCGCCGGTGGCCAGGTCGAACTCCAGGTTGGAATAGTGGGCGGCTGCGCTGGCCACGGCGGCTACGGCCTCCGCCGCCAGGAGCGAACGGCCCATGTTGGTGTGGATGACAACGCCCGTGGCGTTGAGCACGCGGCGGAAGCGGGGCCTGAGGCCCTGGCGCACGTAGGCCGTCAGCCGCGGCAAAAGCGCGGGCAGGGCCAGCTGGGCGGCGTCCGTCAGGGCTCCGGCGCGTATTTCCTCGCGCAGCAGGTCCAGAAAGTCGTTCACCAGATCTTTGAGCTGCGGGCGCGGGGCGCTGCGAAAAACGCCTCCGGCGCCGCTCTGGTCGGCGCACAGGGCGCCAAGCGCCTGGTCCACGGCGGGTAGGTGACGGAACAGCGTGCTCACGGGCGGGGACCTCCTGGGGCGCCGGGGCTTTGCTCGCGCTCCAGCAGCCAAGGATGCTGTGTATAAAACTCCCCCAGCAAATACAAGGAACCACAGACAAGCACAGGGCCCGGCACCGCGCGCAGGCGCGAGAGCGCGGCGTGGATGTCGGCCAGGGGCGTAGCGGCGGGGCCCAGCATTTCCGCCAGTTCCTGCGGGGCCAGGGCGCGCTGGCAGGAGGGAATGCCAACGGCGAACAACTGCGCGCCTTGCGCCGCACACGCCGCCGCCGGCTCAGAAGCTGTCGGACCCAAAGCCGCCGTATCAGAAGCTGCCGGGTCAAAAACTGCCGGGTCAAAAACTGCCGGGTCAAAAACTGTCGGAGCAGATTCCCCAACAACGGGCTGCGCCAGGGCGGCAATGCCCTGCACCAACGGCAGCATCTCGGCCAGGGGCTTGTCGCGCAGGCAGCCAAACACCACCGCCGCCGGGCAAATGCCTTCCGCCTCCAGCGAGGCCTTCAGCGCGGCCAGGCCGTGGGCGTTGTGCCCGCCATCGAGGATGAGCCGGGGCGGCAGGCCGGGCGCGTCCGCCACCATCTGCATCCGGCCCGGAATAAAGGCCCGGGCAAAGGCGTGGCGGCAGGCGTCCTCGTTCACCGGCAGGCGCAGGGCGCTTGCCCAGACGTGGAACGCGGCCAGGGCCGTGCGGGCGTTGAGCTCCTGATGCGTGCCCGCCAGGGAAAGCCACAGCCCGGTAAGCGGCCGCACAAAACGCTTTTTGCCCCGGCTGGAAAGCGGGCCGGGCTGCACGCGGCCATTGGCGCGGCTGTAATACAGCACCTCCGCCGCAGCCACAAACTCCGAGCCGACCTCGCGGGCGCAGTCGCGCAGCACGCGCCAGGCGGCGGGCTCCTGCGGGGCGCAAACGGCCAGGCCGTCCTTGCGCATGGCCCCGGCCTTGTCCGTGGCGATGAGCTCCAGGGTGTCGCCCAGCACGTTCATGTGGTCCATGCCGATGGGCGTGAACACCGTGAGCGCCGGGTGCAGAACGTTGGTGGCGTCGTAGCGGCCGCCAAGGCCCGCCTCCATCACCGCCACGTCCACGCCCGCATCCTCGAAGGCCAGCAGCGAAAACGCGGTAAGCAGTTCGAAGTACGTCAGGCCCAGGCCCTCGGACTCGGCCAGGGCCTGCGCGCCCAGCCGCGCCCAGGCGTCTTCGCCCAGCATGGCCCCGTCCACCAGCACGCGCTCGCGCACGGTGACGAAATGCGGGCTGACCGAGAGGCCCACGCGCAGGCCGTGGGCGCGCAGCAGTTCCGCCAGCAGCGTGGCCGTGGAGCCCTTACCGTTGGTGCCAACCACATGCAACACCGGGAAACGCGGCTGGCCGTGCCGGGCCACAAACGCGGCCATGCGCTCAAGGGTCAGGTCCATGTGGAACAGGCCCAGGCCGTCCAGCCGGGCCACGAAGTCGGAGTAGGAAAGGGAAGTCTGCGTCACGTATTCCTTTTGGGACGCGGCCCTTGACCGCGCCGCCCTGCTTGTCTAATGAAGGAGACCCCGTGCGCGCCAGTAGCTCAGGTGGATAGAGCAACGGCCTTCTAAGCCGTCGGCCGAGGGTTCGAATCCTTCCTGGCGCACCAGCAATTTCGAGGAGTTATGCCGCAGCAGGCATGGCTCCTCTTTTTTATCCAGCTCCCCACTGCGGCCCTTGCAGGGCCCAAGCGAAACATGCACTTACTTGGGCCTGCCCAGCGGCAAAGCCCGCGCACAGCGCCCTGCCCGGCCTTCGGCCCACCGTCCGGGGGGTGTTTTTATCGCCCGGCGGCGGCGCAGCCAGGAAGCACAGCAGCGCTGACGTCGCCGAAAGGACACCATACGGCCAAAGGGGGCGGTCGTCCACCGGGGCAAGCGCCAGCGCCAACCTCTGCGCCTGCCAGCGCGGGCGCTTTACAGCCCTGGCTGCGCGGGGTAGAGAGTGTGCGATACGCCTGCACCAACACGCCAACACGGGAGCTGACGCCATGGACACCGGAATTCTGCTGGAGACCGGCACCAACGAGCTGGAAATCCTCGAATTCCATATCGACGCCGACAAGGGCTCGGCCCTGGAGCCGGAGCGGCACTCCTTCGGCGTCAATGTGGCCAAGGTCATGGAGGTCATCGAAAGCCCGCACCTGGAGCCGCAGCCCGGCGCGGCGCACCCCAGCTTCCGGGGGCTCATTCCCCTGCGCAACCACATTCTGCCCGTCATCGACCTCTCGGTGTGGCTGGGCATTGAAAAAACCCCGGCCCCCCTCGACAACGTCATCATCACCGAGTTCAGCAAAACCGTCACCGGCTTCGTGGTTTCCGGCGTCACGGGCATCCACCGCGTGGGCTGGCCAGAGGTTATTCCCCCGGACGGCTACATGCCCAAAACCGGCACCCAGGCCATCATCGGCCTTGTGGAGCGCGAGGGGCACTTCATCCAGCTGCTGGACCTCGAAACCATCATCGCCGACCTCTCGCCCGACGAAATAGACTTCTCCACCCCGCCCAAGGTCATGGCCCCGCGCGAGCTCAAGGCCCTGGTGGCGGACGACTCGGCCACCATCCGCCTGATGCTCCAAAAGACCTTGGAACGCTCCGGCATCACCCCCACTGTGGTGGGCAACGGCAACGAGGCCCTGAGCGCCCTGCGCCAGATCTCCGAGCGCGCCAAGGCCGAGGGCAGGCCCGTGTCCGACTTCCTCGACATCCTCATTTCAGACATCGAGATGCCGCTCATGGACGGCTTCAGCCTGACGAAATACCTGAAGCACGACCCCACCCTGCGCGACGTGCCCGTGATCCTCTACTCGTCCATCATCACCGACGAACTGCGCCACAAGGGCGACAGCGTGGGCGCGGACATGCAGATCGCCAAGCCCGATCTGGAGCGCCTGCCGGAAATGGCCATGCAGCTTGTGGCCGCGCGCGAAGCCAAACGGAGCCCTGCCGATGTTTGACCACGACGCCGAAGTTCTGGCCGCCTTTGCGGAGGAAAGCTCCGTGCGCATCGCCTCATTGGAGGCCGGATTGCTGAAGCTTGAAAGCGACCCCTCCTGCGCCAGCGCGGAGCTTTTGAACGCCGTGTTCCGCGACGCCCACTCCGTAAAGGCCGGGGCCAACCTGCTGGGCCTGCGCCCGGTGGAGACCGCCGCGCACCGGCTGGAGAACGTGCTGGACAAACTGCGCGCCGGACGCCTGGCCCCAGGGCCGGACGTGTGCCAGGCCCTGCTGGACGGCGTGGACCTGCTGCGAGAAATTCTGGATAATCCTGCCGCCCAGCGCACCCTGGACGCGGACCCCAGGCTGGCCGCCCTGACCAGCCTCGCAGGGTAGCCATGCGCCGCCTGCTGCCCCTCAGCCTGTGCGGCCTTGCGGCCCTTCTTGGCTGCGCTGGCGCGCAGTCCACGCACTCCGCCGGGCCAACAAGCGCGGAAGCCAGTGCCCCCGCCCAAACCGGACCCGAGACGAGCCGGGCATCCTTCGCCGCCGACCTGGTGGAACAGGCGGCCCGCACCCTGCGCGAACTGCGCAAAAGCACGGGCGCGCGCATCCTGGACGAAGCAATCGTCAGCGCGCGGGCGGTCATTGTGCTGCCGGGCGTGTACCAGGCCGGTTTTCTTTACTCCATACACGGGGGCAACGGGGTGCTCATCGCCCGCAGGGCCGACGGCGGCTGGGGCGCTCCGGTGTTTGTAACCGTGGCCGGAGCGGGCTACGGCCTGCAGGCCGGACTGGAAAAGTCGCGCCTGGTGCTGGCGGTGCAAGAGGAAGAGATGCTTACGCGCATCTTGGAGAACGGGCTAAGTTTCGACGCCACGACCAAGTACGACATTCTGGGCGTGCGCGAGCAGACCGGACCGGACAGCCTGACGACCGAACGCCCGGTGCAGGCCTTTTCCGATGGGGTCGGCGTCATGGCCGGAATGGCCCTGCGCGGCGGCATGCTCAGCGTGAACCGGGAGCTGACGCGCGCCTACCACGGGGCCCACGGGGCGCAGGCCGCACAGGTCGAGGTGCTCATGCGGGAAATCAGCGCGCCGGGCCTGGAGACCTTCGACCTTTGGGCGGCCCTGGGCGTTGCGCCCGTGGCCCCTGCCCAGGCGGGCGGGATCGTCCGACCCGGCAGGCCGTAAAGGATCGTTAACAGGGATTTCTACGCTGACGGTTGCGCAGAGTCTTGACCGCCCAGACCAAAATGATGACCGCCAGCAGACCGCCAGCCACCCACCACTTCGCCTCCTGAAGGAAGCGCTCCAGCACGTCGCCCAGGTAATAGCCGCCAACGCCGAAGGAAATGGCCCAGATGCATGCGCCGATGCCGTTGAGCAGGAAGAAGCGCAGGGGCGAGATGTTGCTGGTGCCTACGGCAAAGGGCGTAATGTTGCGGAAGCCATAAAAGAAGCGGAAGGAGATAAGCACCAGAATCTGGTGCCGCTCCAGCAGGCGGTGCACCTTTTCTATGCGGCACTCCCACTTCTTGAGGCGCTTCTGCAAAAAGCTCTTGTTGTAGCGCCCCAAATAAAAGGCTGTTTGATCCCCTGCGAAGCTGCCGGCAAAGGCCACCAGAATGGCCAGAGGCAGCGACATATGCCCATTGTACGCGGCAAATCCGGCAATGATCAGTATCGTTTCGCCTTCGAGAAAGGTGCCAATGAACAACGCCAAATAGCCATACGTAGAAAGCAGACCGATCAAATCCATGCAGCGGCCCCCTGCGCGGGCAGGTGCGCGGACAGGGTATGGGCCACGTTCGCGTGATGACTCGCGTATTGTTTCGCGCTCGGTTTCGCGTGTTGTTTCGTACCCCTGCGGAAAGTTCCGGACCGGCCAAGCACGTTTGCGATCATTTTCGACCGCCAGTCCGGAACATCATCCGCCACAGAATCCAAGCAGGTCATTTCGGCGGCCACTTACGCGCTCTTCTGCTCCTGTTTGGGAGCCTCTGTCTGGGCGGGCTGGGCGGCTGGCTGCGCAGGCTGGGCGGTCTGCGCGGCCTGGGTGGGCTGGGCCTGGGCCTCGGCCTGCTGCGGCGGCGCAGCAACCTTCACTTCGTCCGGCGCGGAAAGCGCGGACTTGAATTCGCGGATGCTTTTGCCCATGTTGGCGGCTATCTGCGGCAACTTGCCGGGGCCGAACAACAGCAGGGCGATGACCAGAATCAAAAGCAGATGCATGGGCTGAAAGAGTTCGCCAAGCATGATGTCCTCCAATAGGGTTTGGCTGACCGTTGATTTATCCTACCCGATGGGTTTTGTAAAACCCCAAGACAGAGCGTCTTCAAAAAAAATCGTTGCTGCGCCCCCCCCTGGCCGACCAAGCCCGCTCAAGGGATGAGCAGACCGCTTTGGCCTACGCCCCAAGCCGTTCACCTGCCCCGCCCACGACAGTTGCGCCGTTTGGGCCACTGGTGCAGCCCGCACAACAAACAGTGAGACCCCGCCGCCGGAAGTCAAGCCCGGAGCAACCGGAAGCTGAAAATTTCAACAGCCTTGCCCCCCTCGCCGCGCCCACCTAGACACAAAATTTACATTTCTGAACACAACAACGCCAGCAGCAGACGTAAAAGCTGTTTTAGCAGCAAAACAAACTACAAAAAGCAACGCAAGCCAGCGCATGAATATCACTATAACTTGAATTAACGAACAATTTCCTAATATTAAGAGTTGTTCAAATCCCGCGTTATTGTAGTTTAACAAAAAAGCAATCCCTAGAAATTCCTGCAAACGTCCCTCAAAAGCCCACCAGAGGAAAGCCAATCTTTATACCTAAATTCTAGAGTATTAGGCCTTCCAGAGGCCCACCGGTCATTCCTTAGGCGCATAAACTGCGTAGCCAAAACATAACGCAATTGCCAATTTTCGCATTTTTTAGCTTGCTACGCAGAACCACAACAGAAGGCATAGCTATGAAATCAGCTAGTTAGCAACTTCGGCCCGTTTCTTGCCTAAGCGCTGCATCAGGTTCACCTCAATCATCCTTTTTGGAGGCAGCATGTTCAAGAACATCGTTATGGCACTCACCCTCGCACTGGTCATCCTGGCGGGATCGGCTACGGTCTTCGCGGCCGATGCACCGGTACCCGATCCATCCGGGGCCAGCATCGGCACCGCGGCTGACGTAGTCAACGCCACTTCTGGCGCCCCCTCGGCCGATGACATGGACAAGTTCAAGGAATCCGAACCGCTGGCAACAAAGCTCGCCGATGTTGTGGGCCATAACCGGATTGCCATCAACATGGTTTGGACGCTGATTTGCGGCTTCCTGGTCATGTTCATGCAGGCCGGTTTCGCCCTTGCGGAAACGGGCTTCACCCGCGCCAAGAACGCGGGCCACACCATGGGCATGAACATGATGGTCTACGCCATCGGCATGCTGGGCTTCTGGATTTGCGGCTTTGGCCTGCAGATGGGCGGCAGCGGCGGCGCGGCGGCCCTGGGCGGCGGCGCGGTGCTCAACTCCGAGTTCACCATCACCATGTTCGGCAAGGACTTCGGCCTGTTCGGCACCAAGGGCTTCTTCCTGGGCGATGACGTCTACGACGCCACAGTGCTCACCATGTTCCTGTTCCAGATGGTCTTCATGGACACCACCTGCACCATTCCCACCGGCTCCATGGCTGAACGCTGGACCTTCAAGCACTTCTGCGTCTACGGCTTCTTCATCTCCATGTTCGTGTACCCCCTGTACGCCAACTGGGTGTGGGGCTGCGGCTGGTTGTCCACCCTGGGCACCAACTTCGCGCTCGGCCACGGCGTTGTCGACTTCGCCGGTTCCTCCGTCGTGCACATGACCGGCGGCGTTGCAGCCTTGGCAGGGGCCATCTGCATCGGCCCCCGCCTTGGCAAGTTCCGCGCCGACGGCACGGCCAACGCCCTGCCCGGCCACCATATTCCCATGGCCCTTGCCGGTTGTCTCATCCTGGCCTTCGGCTGGTTCGGCTTCAACGCCGGCTCCACCCTGGCCGGCGGCGATCTGCGCATCGGCGTGGTCGCCACCAACACCATGCTCGCTTCCGCTGGCGGCGCCATGTCGGCCCTGCTGTATATGTGGATGCGCTACGGCAAGCCGGACATCTCCATGGCCGCCAACGGCATGCTGGCCGGTCTCGTCGGCATCACCGCCCCTTGCGCCTTCGTCAATCCTTTAAGCGCCGTCATCATCGGCGTCATCGCGGGCGTGCTGCTCTGCGTCAGCGTGCTGTTCGTTGAAAACACCCTGAAGATCGACGACCCCGTGGGCGCCATCTCTGTCCACGGCGTCAACGGCGCCTGGGGCATGCTGGCCGTTGGCCTCTTTTCCGACGGCACCTACGGCGACAAGCTCAATGGCGTTGACGGTGCCGTGAAGGGCCTGTTCTACGGCGACGCCAGCCAGCTCCTCGCCCAGCTTGCGGGCATCGGCGTGAATATCATCTTCGTGTTCACCATCATGTTCATCTTCTTCAAGGTGTCCAGCAAGTTCATCAAGATGCGCGTTGCGCCTGAGCTTGAGCAGGAAGGCCTCGACCAGGCTGAAGTGGCGGTCCTCGGCTACCCCGAGTTCTCCATCAACAAGACCCATCGCTAAAGAGCGCGGAGACAGCCATGAAGAAGATTGAAGCAATCATCAAGCCCCACAAGCTCGACGACGTGAAGGAAGCCCTGGACAAGGCCGGAGTGCACGGCATGACCGTCACCGAGGTCAAGGGCTACGGCCGCCAGAAGGGCCATGTGGAAATGTACCGCGGCGCGGAATACCAGGTGGTGTTCAAGGCCAAGGTGAAAATCGAGGTCGTTGTCAACGACGCCATCGCCCCCGGCGTGGTGGAGGCGGTGCGTACCGCAGCCAACACCGGCAGCATCGGCGACGGCAAGATCTTCGTCATCAACATTGAAGACGCTGTGCGCATCCGCACCAACGAGCGTGGTGAGGCCGCCGTCTAGATCAAGTTCTCCTCTCCCTTGCGGTGCGGGTGTGCGGGAAGAGGGACCCAAACACCTGCCATGACTCCAGACCCCCTGCCTGTAACGCCCAGGCAGGGGGTCGCTTCATGCGCGATTGGGGGGGGGAGGAACCAGGCGGCAAAAATTACGTAGGCTCGCCCATGCGAGTAATGCCCGCCAGGGCGTAGTGAAACACAAAATCCGCCACCAGCTCAACGCTCTGCTTCTCCAGAATAAGTTCCGGGTACATGCGGCGGATGAGCTGCTTGGCGTTGTCGAACAGCACGCAGTGCCCCACCACGCCCGCAGCGCACAAATGAATGGTGCGGCCGTCGGCTTCGGGCAGAAGCTCGCGCAGAATGCTCAGCAGGGCTTCGTGGTGCGGAGTCACATGCCGCTCGGTGATGATCTCGAAATTCTCCGAGGGCTCAATGATCTCTGTGCTCAATAGCTGTCCCAGCTTCTCGTTCACCGGGTCGCCGTCGCCCATCAGCCTGTACAGCAGGGAGCGGATGTACGCCTTGAGGCGTTCCTTGGCTGTTGCCTCCGGCCCAAGGCCCATATGCACCGGGTAGGCGGCCTGGGCCTTGTCCAGAAAGTCCATCAACACAGCCATGAACAGCTTGTCCTTGCCGCCGAAGTGATAATTAACCGCAGCCACGTTGGCCCCGGCATCGGCGCAGATGTCCCGCACTGTGGCATCCTTGACGCCGCGACGGGCAAAATGCGTGCGCGCCGCCGCAAGCAGCCTCGCCTTGGTTCCGGAATCAGGTTGCATCTCCATGGCTCTCTCCATCTTTGACGTAGGGGGACGGGAAGCACATTCGTTAAACATTGTTTAAATTTTTGTTTTGCTTCTGTCAAGGGCTAATTGACCAAGCCCTTGTTCCCTTGTCAGAGGGGGTGAGCCTTTGGTACTGTGCGACAAATGCAACCTGCGAGGACTCCATGCCCTACAAGGATTTACAGGAATTTCTGAAACATTTGGACCGCAAAGGCGAGCTCAAACGCATCGACACGGAGCTGGACCCCTCCCTTGAAATAGCGGAAGTGACCGACCGCGTGAGCAAGAAGTTCGGCCCGGCCCTGCTTTTCAACAAGCCCAAGGGATCGAAGTTCCCGGTGCTCACCAACATGTACGGCTCCTACGCGCGCATGAACATGGCCCTTGATTCCGAGAACCTGGACGCACTGGGCGAGCGCATCCACGAATACCTGGAAATCGAGCGCCCGGACGGCATCATCAAGAAGTTGCAGATGATTCCCAAGCTTTCCAAGCTCACCAACATCTTCCCCGACCACGTAAAGCGCGGCTCCTGCCAGGATGTCGTCTACACCGGCGACCAGGTGGACCTGTCCATCATGCCCGTGCTTACCACTTGGCCGGGCGATGCAGGCCCCTTCATCACCCTGCCGGTGGTGTTCACCAAAAACCCGGAAACCGGCGTGCGCAATGCAGGCATGTACCGCATGCAGGTGTTCGACAAAAACACCACAGGCATGCACTGGCACCGCCACAAGGGCGGAGCCTATCACTACCACCTGGCCGAAAAGCTCGGCAAACGGCTGGAAGTGGCCGTGGCCATAGGACCGGACCCGGCAGTGACCTACGCCGCCACCGCGCCCATCCCCGACGAGATAGACGAGATGCTCTTTGCGGGCTTCTTGCGCAACCAGCCCGTGGAGCTGGTGAAGTGCAAGACCGTTGACCTGGAAGTGCCCGCCACCAGCCAGTTTGTGCTGGAAGGCTACGTGGACCCGGGGGAGCGCCGCCGCGAGGGTCCCTTTGGCGACCACACCGGCTACTACTCCCTGGCCGACGACTACCCGGTGTTCCACGTCACCGCCCTTACCCACAGAAACGACGCCATCTACCCCGCCACCCTGGTGGGGCCGCCGCCCATGGAAGACTGCTTCATCGGCAAGGCCACCGAACGCCTGTTCCTGCCGCTCATCAAAAAGCAGCTGCCCGAGGTGGTGGACATGAACCTGCCCCTTGAGGGCGTGTTCCACAACCTCTGCTTCGTTTCCATAGACAAGCGCTACCCCGGCCAGGCCCGCAAGGTCATGTACGCCCTGTGGGGCATGGGGCAGATGATGTTCACCAAGATCATCGTGGTGGTCGACAAGAACATCAACGTGCAGAACGTGTCCGAGGTGCTCTGGCGCATTGGCAACAATGTGGATCCCCGGCGCGACATCGCCATCCTCGACGGCCCCCTGGACGCCCTGGACCACGCCTCGCCCCTGGCCTACTACGGCGGCAAAATGGGCATAGACGCCACCAAGAAAGGCCCGGAGGACGGACACCACCGCGAATGGCCCGGCACCCTGCGCATGGACCAGGGCGTCAAGGCCAAGGTTGATGCCCTGTGGAAGGACCTGGGGCTGTAGGCGGGAGAGAAGAGAATATCCCTCCGGGGGCCAAGGGGTTTCACCCCTTGGAGCCCATTAGGGGTGGACCGGATTCACTGCAAACGCGGCGGCGGTTTCCCCTCAAAAGAGAGACACCCTCCGTCACCCCGGGGCCTTGCCCCGGGGTGACGGCCTGCCGGGTCCAGNNTGCCCCCTGGCCGCCGGAGGCTTCCCCTTCCCCCCGCATCGCCCGGAGACCACATGAAGACAAACGCCGCCCCGCGTGCCGTGAAGCACCTCGCCGGGTTCCTTGCCTGGGCCCTGGTGGCCCTGGCGCTGTGTTCCTGCGGCGAGGGCGAAAAGGCCGGGCAGGAGAAGCGGCATGAGCCCGAACAGGCCAGAGGCAACACGCGGGAGGACTCGTTCCAGGCCGCGAAAAAGGCCCTGGGCCGCTTCGTCTACCACGACCACCGCATCACCTTGTACTGCCAAGCGGCTTTTGACGCCCAGGGCAAGATCACCACGCCGCCGGGCTTTATTGTACGCAAGCACAAGGCGCGCGCGGCCCAGCTCGAATGGGAACATGTGGTTCCGGCAGAGAACTTTGGCCGCGCCTTTGCGGAGTGGCGCGACGGGCACCCCGATTGCCAGGACAGGCGCGGCCCCTTCAAGGGCCGGAAATGCGCAGAGCGCGTCAGCAGGGAATACCGGCTGATGCAGGCCGACATGTATAATCTTTACCCGGCCATAGGCGCGGTGAACGCCCTGCGCAGCAACTACAACTACGCCATGCTGCCCGGAGCGCAAAACACCTTCGGCACCTGCGGCATGAAGATACAGGGCAACAAGGTCGAGCCGCCGGAGCATGCGCGCGGCACAATAGCCCGCACGGTGAAGTACATGGCCTGGGCCTACCCGCATTTCAACATAAGCCGCCAGCAGGAACAACTCATGGACGCCTGGGACAGGCTGCACCCCGTGGACCAGTGGGAATGCACCCGCGCCCGGCGCATAGAGGGCATCCAGGGCAACGAGAATCCCCAGGTCAAAGGCCAGTGCCAGCAGGCTGGGTTGTGGCAATAGTTGCGAAAAGGCAAATGCAGGGCCACCATGGCGGCTGCAACGCATTGCAAAGCGCCGCAAGTTTTCTTACCGTGCACAGTGCTGGGCGCAGAGCGGCCGGCAAAAGGAAACCATGACCACACGACGCATTCTTCTCGCCGTCACCGGAGCCAGCGGCCCGCAGTACGCCATGGCCCTTGCCCGCGCCTTGTCTGGCCGACAGGACTATGAACTGCATCTCATCCTGTCCGAGGCGGCGCGCAAGGTCATTGCCCTGGAGGCGGACTTCGCCCCGGACGACCTGCTGGCCCTGGCGCACAGGGCTTACTCCGAGAAGGACATCGCCGCAGGACCGGCCAGCGGCTCTTGGCGGCACGCGGGCATGATCGTCTGCCCCTGCTCCATGGCCAGCCTGGCGGCCATAGCCCAGGGCCTGGGCACGAACCTCATCCACCGCGCGGCGGACGTAGCCCTGAAAGAGGGCAAGCGGCTGGTGCTGGTAACGCGCGAAACGCCCCTCAACCTCATCCACATCAAGAACATGCTGGCGGCCAAAGAGGCCGGGGCAAGCATCGTTCCGGCCTCGCCCGGTTTCTACCACAAGCCCAAGACCATTGAGGATCTTGTGAACCATCTGGCCGGGCGCGTGCTCGACCAGCTGGACATAGAACACACTCTGTTCACTCGCTGGGGAGAATAAGGAGGACGCCATGCGGCTCACCTGGTTCGGTCATTCGAATTTTCTGCTGGAGGCGGACGGCAAGCGGGTGCTCATCGACCCCTTTTTCGAGGGCAACCCCAAGGCCCCCTGCGGTTGGGAAAGCCTGGGCAAGGTGGACGCCGTGCTGGTGACCCACGACCATGGCGACCACTTGGGCCAGGCCGTGCCCATCTGCACAGCCACGGGAGCAGCGCTCGTGTGCATCTTCGACCTGGCCTGCGCGCTGCAGCAGCAGGGCATGCCCGGCGGGCAACTGCTGGGCATGAACATGGGCGGCACCGTGGAGGTGGCCGGGCTGCGCGTGAAGATGGTCCAAGCCTTCCACTCCGCGCCCACGGGCGCGCCCGCAGGCTTCATCATCACCTTCCCCGGCGACTTCTGCGTCTACCACTCCGGCGATACGGCGCTCTTCTCAGACATGAAGCTCTTCCGCCGCTTTTTCGACATCGATCTGGCCATTCTGCCCATTGGCGGCTGGTTCACCATGGACGCGGGCGAGGCGGCGGTGGCCTGCTCGTTTTTGGGCTGCCGCAACGTGGCCCCCATGCACTGGGGCACCTTCCCGGTGCTGGCCCAAAGCACGGACGCCTTCGCCGTCGCCCTCAAGGAGCACGCTCCGGGCGTGCACCTGGTGCAAGCGCAGCCCGGCTGCGGCGTGGACGTGGAATAGCCGCCCTGCCTCTTTTGCAAACACCTTGGCGCGCTGGCGCCCACAAGGCCCGGAGCGGATGTTCCGGGCCTTTGCTTTGGCCTCGTGCCGGGGCAAGCCGGGAACAAGGGCTGGCGGAAGCGGCCTCTATATAATTGGTGTGGCCCGCCAGGGCACAGGCGTCTCAGCCCTGCGCAGGCGGCTTGGCGGCGGGCAGGGCGTCGAGGGCGACGCGGAGCTTTTGCGCGCGTTTGAGTCCAAGGCCCGGCACGGCGGCCAGGGCGTCCACCTCTGCGGCCTTGATGGCCGCAATGCTGCCGAAGTGGTCGAAAAGCTGGCGCACGGTTTTTGAGCCCACGCCCGGCAGGGAGATGAGCTCCCCGGCCAGGGAACGCTTGCGCGTAACCGCCCTACCCCGCCCGATGACGAAGCGGTGGGCCGCATCGCGCACGCGCTGTAGAAACAGCAAAGCTGCGCTGCCAGACTTGAGCGCCACGGGGTTGCGCCTGCCGGGGCGGAACACGCGGTCCTCCAGCTCGCCCGCGCGGCGGCTTGGGCCCTTGGCGATGGACGCGCACTCGATGGGCGTGTCGGGCAGAGCCTGGGCCAGGGCCGCCGTCACCGCCGCAAGCTGGCCCCGGCCGCCGTCGATGAGCAAAAGGTCCGGCCAGGGTGGGCCGGACTGCGCCCGGCGCTGCGCCCACTGGGCAAGCGCGGCGTAGTCGTCGCCCGTGCCTTCGGCGGCGGGCAGGGCGTAGGCGCGGTAGTCTTCCTTGCGCTCCTGGCCATTCTCGAACACCACCAGTCCGCCACGCACCCCGCTGCCGCCCAGGTGCGAAATGTCCACGCACTCCACGCGTGAGGGCGGCCCAGGCAGCCCAAGGGCCTGCTCCAGCACGGAGGCCACATCCTGCGCGCCGTCCTTGCGGTGGGCGGTGCGCGCAAGGTTCTGGGCCATGTCCATCAGCCTGCGCTCGTCCGGCCCGCGCGGGGCGGAAAGACGGCACGGCCCGCCCCGTCGCTCGGCCAGCACCTCGGCCAGGGTGTCGCTTTGCGGCGGGTGCGAAACCGCAATCCGGCCAGGAATGTAGCGCTGCGCGCCATAGAACTGCGCAAGAAAGCTCTCCAGGGCGTCCGTGGCCTCGGCGATATCAAGCCCGGGCCAGTGGAAGGTTTTCTGTTCCAGCAGCTTGCCCCCACGTATGAAGAGCACGCCCACGCCCAGGCCGTCTTCCGCCAGTTGCGCCACGGCGATGATGTCGCGGTCCAGGGTGTCGCGCAGCACCGAGGCCTGGCCCTCCAGTGTGGCCTCAATGGCCTTGATCTGGTCGCGTAGCTGGGCGGCCTCCTCATAGCGCGTCTCGTGGGCGGCCAGATCCATTTGGCGGCGCAGCTCCCGCACCAAAGAGCGCGAGCGGCCGGAAAGGAACTGCTCCACCGTGGCCACCAGCCTGTGGTAGGCCTCGCGGTCCACCGGCAGCACGCAGGGGGCCAGGCACTGGCCAAGCTGATGGTACAGGCAGGGCCGCACGCGGTTGCGAAAGGATTTGTCCGTGCACTTGCGCAGCTTGAAGATGACGCCCACAAGCTTCTGGGTGGCGCGCGCGGCCGAGGCCGAGGCAAAAGGCCCGAAATAGGCGGAGCCGTCGCGCACCACATTGCGGGTCATGGTCAGGCGCGGAAAGTCCGAGGCCTTGTCCAGGCGGAACAGCAGCGAACGTTTGTCGTCGCGCAGGACGATGTTGTAGCGGGGCCGGTGCTGCTTGATGAGGCTCTCCTCCAGCAGCAGGGCCTCCTTCTCCGTGGAGACGAGCAGGAAGTCTATGGTCACGATCTTGGCCACCAGGGCCTTGGTCTTGGGGCCGTGGGCGGCGTTGGCGCGGAAGTAAGAGCTCAAACGCTTGCGCAGGCTTATGGCCTTGCCCACATAGATGATGCGCCCCGAAGCATCCTTCATTATATAGACGCCGGGGGCGTCTGGGTAATTTTTAGGCAAAAAATCCATAGGATACAGTCCATGTGTTGCTGAGGTGACGGAAGCTTCCCGCCGGTGGCCGTGCCCCATGGGTACGCAATGCCGGGCCAAGGTGCAAAGATAAAAATTTGGACGGTAAAATTTTTTTAACTTTGTGCCAGTTTTCCGCCCCAAACCCCTTGCAAAGCACTTGCGGTGGCGCTAGAAGATGTCCGTGTGGATGTGGCAAAGGCTCTCTCACAACGACCAAGCAAAGGAAGGAAACAATGAAAAAGCAGATCGCCCTCTCCCTGGCGCTCCTGGCTGGCCTCGTCATGGGCGCCACCAGCGCCAACGCGGCCGAGATCAAGGCCACCGGTAACTGGCAGGTTGATGCCGGCTTCGTGAACAAGAACTACTTCAGCGGCGACACCGGTTCCAACAAGACCGTCTCCATCGATCAGCGCGTCCGCACCACCTTCCAGTTCATCGCCAACGAGAACCTGAGAGGCGTGTTCGAGACCCAGGTCGGCATCCAGTCTTGGGGTAACGGCGACTTCGCAGTGGGCAACCGCGGCCAGGCCAACGATGGCACCGACGACATCTCCCTGCGTAAGGCTTACATCGACTTCAACTGGCCCGGCACCAAGTACCGCTTCCTGGTTGGCAAGCAGAGCCTGAGCCTGCCCGCGGCCTTCGGCGGCGGCAGCGCCATCCTCGACGACCACATGTCCGCTGCTGCGGCCATCGTCCCGGTCACCGACAACATCGCCCTGGTCGGCGGCTATGCTCGCCTGACCGACGATGATGGTCCGAACGTCAACCCGAACGACTACAACAACGGCACCTCCGCCGACGCTGCCTTCCTGTACTCCAACCTGAAGTTCAGCGGCTTTGAGTTCAACCCGTTCTTCATGTACGCCTACGCTGGCGCCAACTCCGGCGCTTCTGGACTGGGCGGCTTCGCCGTTCCCGGCCTCACCAGCGCTCAGAGCAGCGCCAAGGCCTACTGGGCTGGTACCGCCTTCACCATGACCGCCCTGGATCCCTTCAAGGTCGTGGCCGACATCAACTATGGTAAGGCCGACTACAGCACCGGCAATGCCGAGCGCTCCGGTTGGTTGTTCGACTTGGCCGTTGACTACACCGGCCTGAGCATGATGACCCCCAGCGTGTTCTTCGCTTACTCCAGCGGTGAGAACAGCAACGACAGCAAGTCCGACCGCATGCCCGTGGTTGGCGCCCAGAACTGGGCCATCGGCTCCTTCTGGATGCAGGGCGGCGACACCCTGACCGACAACTACACCGATCCTAGCGGCAACTTGGGCTTCTGGGCTGCTGGCCTGTCCTTGAAGGACATCAAGCTCATCGACAAGCTGACCCACACCTTCAACGTCATCTACTTCCAGGGCACCAACGACAAGGACAGCGGCGTCGTCACTGCCGGCAACTACGGCACCCTGCTGACCGACAAGGACTCCCTGGTTGAAGTTGACCTGAACAGCCAGTACCAGATCTACGAAGAACTGTCCCTCGGCCTCGAACTCGGCTACATCTTCGCCGACTTCGACAAGGGCGTGTGGGCTGGTGCCGGTTCCAACAGCGAGCTGAACGAGAACGCCTACAAGGCGACCTTCATGCTCAAGTACAGCTTCTAAGACCACATTCTCGAGCCTAAGCCACATCCGGGGCCAGCGCAGCAATGCGCTGGCCCTTCTCTTTTGCGCCCGCGCGGCCTGCGCCGCCCCCCCCCTTCACAGCTGCCCCCCGGTGCCCAACCTCCGCCCGGCCTCGACTTTTGGCAGGGCTTCGGCTAGTGTCGCGCTGTTTCGCAAACCGCACACAGCAAAGCCCAGAGGTTCATCATGCCCTGCCGCATCGTCCGCGTTCCCGTCGAGCTCAGCGCCGAAGGACTTATCGCCTGGCTTTCCGGTCGCAAAAATCCCGGGAACGAAATCAACGCAAACGTCCACGCCATCCTCGCCGCCGTGAAGAAAGACGGCGACAAGGCCCTGCGCGCCTATACCCGCAAATTCGACGCGCCAAACCTGCCCGACCGCTTCCAGGTGCCAGGGCGCGACATAGCCGCTGCCCTCAAAAACGTGCCCGAGGCTGACCTTTGCATCCTGCGCGAGGCCATAGAGCATGTGCGCAGCTTCCACGCCCGCCAAGTGGAGCAGTCCTGGTTCACCACCAGCGCAGACGGCACGCTGCTGGGCCAGATGGTGCGCCCGGTGGACCGCGTGGGCCTGTATGTTCCCGGCGGCCAGGGCGGCGAAACCCCGCTCATCTCCAGTCTGATCATGAACGCAGTGCCTGCCCAGGTGGCGGGCGTTACTGATATCGCCGTCATCTCGCCCCCGCGCAAGGATTCGACCCTGAACCCCTACATTTTGGCAACCGCCGCCCTGTTGGGCCTGACGGAAATCCACCGCGCGGGCAGCGCCTGGGCCATAGCCGCCCTGGCATACGGCACCAAAAGCATCCGCCCCTGCGATGTCATCGCCGGGCCCGGCAACATCTACGTGGCCACGGCCAAGGCCATCCTGGTGGGCGAGGTCGGCATCGACATGATCGCCGGGCCGAGTGAAATCACCATTCTGGCCGACGCCAGCGCCGACCCGGACTACCTCGCGGCGGACATGCTTTCCCAGGCCGAGCACGACCCGCTGGCCGCGTCGTTGTGCATCACCACCTCAGCCGAACTGGCTGAAGCGCTGCGCAAGAGCCTGGCCCGCCAGTTGGAAAAGCTGCCCCGCCGCGACCTGGCCGCCAAGTCCTTGAAGGATTGGGGCGGCATTCTGGTGGTGGAAAGCCTGGACGCAGGCTTGGAGTTGGTGAACCGCATTGCGCCGGAGCACCTGGAACTGGCCGTGGACGAACCCTTTGCCCTGTTGGGCAAAATCCGCAACGCCGGGGCCATTTTCCTGGGGCAGCACAGCCCGGAGCCCGTGGGCGACTATTTCGCGGGCCCGAACCATATTCTCCCCACGCACGGCACTGCGCGCTTCTCCTCTGCCCTTTCGGTGCAAAGCTTCTGCAAGAAGTCTAGCATCATAGCCACTTCCAAGGACTACATAGCGCAGCACGGCGGTAAGATCGCCCGGCTGGCGCGTCTGGAGGGCCTGGAAGCCCACGCCAGAAGCGTTGAAGTCCGCCTGGAAAAGAACATAAAATAACAGCCCTTACGGAGATCGACATGGATTGCGTCACCAGCACGGACATCAAGGAACTTCCGCTTCTTTCGCGCGGCAAAGTGCGCGACATTTACGAGGCCGGGCCGGACACCCTGCTCATCGTCACCACGGACCGCATCTCGGCCTTTGACGTCATCATGGACGACCCCATTCCCCACAAGGGCGTGGTGCTCAACCAAATCACCCTGTTCTGGATGGACAAGTTCAAGGATCTCATCGCCAACCACCTGCTGGCCACCGAGGTGGCCGACTTCCCCAAGGCCCTGGCCCCGCACGCCGCCATGCTGGAAGGCCGCAGCGTGCTGGTTCGCCGCGCCAAGCCCCTGGCCATTGAGTGCATCGTGCGCGGCTATATCACCGGTTCCGGCTGGAAGGACTACCTCAAAACCGGCAACGTGTGCGGGCACGAACTGCCCAAGGGCCTGCGCGAGAGCGACAAGCTCGAAAAGCCGCTGTTCACGCCCTCCACCAAGGCCGAACTGGGCGCCCACGACGAAAACATCTCCGTGGCCGAGGCCATGCGCATTACCGGCGAAACCCTGGCCGGCCAAACGCAGAGCGCGGCCCTGGGCATCTACTCCGCCGCGCGCGACTACGCCGGAAAGCGCGGCATCATCATCGCAGACACGAAATTCGAGTTCGGCACGGTGAACGAGGGCGGCCAGGACAAGCTCATCCTCATCGACGAGGTGCTGACCCCGGATTCCTCCCGCTTCTGGCCCATGAGCGACTACGCCCCCGGTCGCGGCCAGCAGAGCTTCGACAAGCAGTTCCTGCGCGACTGGCTGGAGGAGATCAAGTTCGACAAGCGCCCGCCCGCGCCCAAGATTCCCCAGTCCATCATCGATCAGACCCGCGCCAAGTATCTGGAGGCATACCGCCTGCTCACCGGGCGCGAACTCGGCGTTTAGCCGAAAGGGACTTATGGACAACAGCATTTGGATTCTCCTGGCCGTGGTTGTGGGCTGGGTGGTTTTTTCCCGGCTGGTGCCCGGAGTGGGCTGAGGCCCCAAGAAGCAGTGCGGCTGGACGCCGCCCACAGACAAGGACCAGAAGAAAGGCAAGACAGGCACGGACGCGGACAAGCCTGAGGACCGGCTGCACTAGGAGCGGATATGCAACTGCACGAAGCCATCGCGCTCATTACTGTGGTGCTTGTGGCCGCGTGGATCTGCTTCAGGTTCGTGCCGCCGAAGTTGCGCCTGCACGGTTGAGCAGCCTGCCCGCCGGAGGTCCGGGAGACCTCCAAGAAGTCGGACGACACCAATGACGCTTGACAGAGGGGGCATGAGCACGTAAGAGCACCCCTCTACCTTGCTCTTCCACCGTGTGGGAAGGGCCTAAGACCAAAAGGAGCATCACATGCTGAATCACTACGAGACTCTTGTGCTCATGAGTCCGGAGCTGGCCGAGGAGAACCGCAAGGAGATCCTGGCCAACTTGACCGGAATCATCGAGCGCGACGGGGGCGTCATCGGCCTCGTCGACGATTGGGGCATCCGCACCCTGGCCTACCCCGTCCGCAAACTGACCCGCGGACACTACGTGCGCCTCGACTACACCGCCCCCGGCGCTGTGGTTGCGGAGCTTGAGCGCAACATCCGCATCACCGACGGCCTGTTCAAGTTCGTCACTGTCCGCCTGGACGACGCGCCTGCCGCCGCGCCCAGCGCAGAGGAGGCCTAACCCATGGCGTTCCGCAAGAAATTCACCCCCAAGAGAAAGTTCTGCCGCTTCTGCGCGGACAAGAACCTCCCGCTCGACTACAAGCGCCCGGACATCCTGCGCGACTACATCACCGAGCGTGGCAAGATCATCGCCCGCCGCATCACCGGCACCTGCGCCAAGCATCAGCGCAGCCTGACCACGGAGATCAAGCGCGCCAGGCAGATGGCTTTGTTGTTCTACACCACCGTGCATAGCACGGACGTCAAGAAGAAGACGGTCTAGGAGGGCGCATGACCATGAAACTCATCTTGCGCGCCGACGTGGACGCCCTGGGTCGCCTGGGCGACATCGTCGCCGTCAAGCCCGGCTTCGGACGGAACTACCTGATTCCCCAGGGTCTGGCCATGAAGGCCACCGACGCCAACCTGAAACAGTTTGAACTGGAGCGCAAGAAGCTGGCCGCCCAGGCCAACGGCCTGCGCGCCGAGGCCACTGATTTGGCCGCCAAAATCGCCGCCGCCAAGGTGGTCATCACCGTGCGCGTGGGCGAAGGCGACAAGATGTACGGCTCCGTCACCGCCCAGAACATCGCGGATGCTCTGGCCGAGCAGGGCATCGAGATCGACCGCCGCAAAATCGAGCTGCCTGAGGCCATTCGCGCCCTGGGCGAGTTCGAGGTCGATGTCCGCCTGCACCCCGATGTCACTGGCGAACTCAAGCTCCGCGTGATCAAGCATGGCCAGCAGGAAAAAGAACCCGAGCAGCAGCCCGAGGCATAATAGCCAGGGCGATGCACGCGAAGACGGCGCCGAAGCCCTTGAAAGGGCTTCCGCCGCTCTGTCACGGAATGTACCCCCCCAGAATCTTGAAGCCGAACAGGCGGTTCTTGGGGGGGTTTTTCTGCGCAACACGCTTTTCCACTCCCTGGTGGACGTGGTGCGCTCCGACGACTTCTATTCCCCGGCTCACCGCCTCATTTTTCGCGCCTTTGAAGACCTCTACTCCCGCAACGCCCCCGTCGATCTGATCACCGTCACCGAACACCTGCGCCAGGGCCAGGTGCTCGATTCCATCGGCGGCCCGGTGTACCTGGCGGAACTCGCCAGCTCGCCCGTCAGCGCAGCCAATGCGCTGTTCCACGCGGGCATCGTGCGCGACAAGGCCGTCAGCCGCCGCCTCATCGAAGCCGCCAGCGAGATCATCGGCAACTGCTACGATTCCCAAGACGTGGAAGCCCTGCTCGACCAGAGCGAGCAGTCCATCTTCAAGATTTCCGACGTGCGCTCCAAAACCACGGTCCACACCGGCAAAGAGCTGGTGGACCGCGTGTTCAAGGAACTGGAAAAGCGCGTGGGCAAGCAGGCGCTCGTCACCGGCATCACCACCGGCTACGAAAAGCTCGATGAAATGACCGCCGGGATGCAGAATTCCGACCTGATCATCGTTGCGGCCCGCCCCAGCATGGGCAAAACGGCCTTTGCGCTGAACCTTGCGCTCAATGCCGCCACCAAGGGCGAAACCCCGGTGGCCACGGCGGTGTTCTCGCTCGAAATGTCCATGGACCAGATCATGATGCGTCTTTTGTGCTGCCAGGGCCGCGTGGACCAAACCAACCTGCGCCGCGGCAGCATCGACGACCAGGACTGGGCCAAGCTCTACGACGCGGCCAACATCATCTCCAATGCGCCCATTTTTGTGGACGACACGGCGGCCCTTTCCACCATGGAGCTGCGCGCCCGCTGCCGACGCCTCAAAAGCGAGCACAACCTGGGCCTGGTGGTGGTCGACTACCTCCAGCTCATGCGCGCCAGCCGCGACATAGACTCTCGCGAGCAGGAAATTTCAGACATCTCGCGCAATTTGAAGGCGCTCGCCAAGGAACTGAACATCCCGGTCATTGCGCTCTCGCAGCTCAACCGCAAGGTTGAGGAACGCGGCGACAAGCGCCCTATGCTCTCCGACTTGCGCGAATCCGGCGCAATCGAGCAGGACGCCGACGTGATCATGTTCATTTACCGCGACGAGGTGTACAATAAGAAGGAAGGCAACCCCAAGGCCGGGGTGGCCGAAATCATCATCGGCAAGCAGCGGAACGGCCCGATCGGCACCACCCGTCTGGCCTTCCTCGGCAAGTATTCGCGCTTCGAGGACCTGGCGCCGGGCAGCTACCAGTTCGATGACGAATAAAGCAGCTTGAAGCCGGAAGCTTGAAGGTGGAAGAAAAAGCCTCTATCCCTGGCGACAATGGCGTGTGCTTTTTGTAGGAGCCTGCTTGCGGGCGATGCTGCGAAATGCTGGTCGCCCGCAAGGGCTCGGCATCCCCCCGGCTCCTACGGAAGGGGTGTCGGCTTTACGCTCGACAGGGTGAACCTCGCCCTCAACGCTTTTCCAGCTTCCAGCTTCCAGCTTCCAGCTTCCAGCTCCTGCGCAAAGACCCCGACAGGAGTAAGATTCCGCTTCACCTCCGCTGTACAGGAACCCTTCCCATGCGTCCGCTGGTTGCCACGGTCGATCTGGCCGCGCTTCGTCACAACTACCTTCTCGCCAAGCGCTGCGCCCCCGAGCGCAAGGCCTTCGCTGTGGCCAAGGCGAATGCCTACGGTCATGGCGCGCGCGAGGCGGTGGCAGCGTTGCGGGAGATCGCCGACGGCTTCGCCGTGGCCTGCCTGGAGGAGGCCGAGGAGGTCCGCGCCTGTGCGCCCGGTGCGCGCATCTTGCTGCTCGAAGGCTGCTTCGAGCCCGCCGAGTATCCGCGCGCGGCCGAGCTGGGCCTGGACGTCGCGGTGCAGGACCGGCGCCAGGCCGACTGGCTGCTGGCGGCCGATCTGGTGCGGCCGCTGAACGTCTGGCTCAAGCTGGATTCGGGCATGCACCGCCTCGGCTTCACGGTCGAAGGGCTGCGCGAATGCCATGCCCGGCTCGAGGGCGCGGCGGCGGTCGGCGAGCTGAACCTGATCAGCCACTTCGCCTGCGCCGATGAACGCGGCCATCCGCTGACCGAGGTCCAGTTGGAGCGCTACGGCGAGCTGCTGGCGCTGGCGTTCGACAACTGCTCGCTGGCCAATTCCGCCGCGGTGCTGACCCTGCCGCAGGCGCACATGGCCTGGATCCGTCCCGGCATCATGCTCTACGGCGCGACGCCCTTCGCCGAACTGAGCGCCCGGGAGCTGGGGCTGAAGCCGGTGATGACCCTGACCGGCGCGTTGATCGCGATCCGTGAGCTGGAGGTTGGCGAAAGCGTCGGCTACGGCGCCAGCTGGGTGGCGCGGCGCCCGTCGCGCATCGGTACCGTCAGTTGCGGCTATGCCGACGGCTATCCGCGCACCGCGCCCTCCGGCACTTCGGTGGTGATCCATGGCCAGCGCGTGCCGCTGGCCGGGCGGGTGTCGATGGACATGCTCGCCGTCGACCTGACCGACCTGCCCCAGGCGCAGCTCGGTGACGCGGTGGAGCTATGGGGCGCGCAGATGCCGATCGACGAGCTGGCCCAGGCCTGCGGCACCATCGGCTATGAATTGCTGACCAAGGTGACCGGCCGGGTGCCGCGCCGCTACGTCGGCTGATCGACCGCGTCCCATTGCGCGTCCTGTTGCACCCAGTTCGCCCGGCCCTGGTGCTTGGCGCGATAGAGCGCCTCG
>DIVX01000125.1 GCA_002422505.1 Desulfovibrio sp. UBA6121 | reverse complement strand
GGCGCTTTCCGGGCTGTGGCGGGGAGGCCGTGGCCGCCTTCGGGTGATGCCGGTGCTGCGGCGGGGGAGGCTTTGCCCGGCGCTGTGCGCCATGCGGCGTCTTGCCTGGCTGGCGGCTCCAGCAGGGAACACGCCGAAGCGTGGGTGCGGTGGCGCTTTCCGGGCTGTGGCGGGGAAGGTCCAGTGGCCTGCTGCGTCCCCTGGCGCGTTGGCTGCCCTCATTTCAAGAACAGCGTGTACACAGGGCGGCCAGGTCAGCAGGCGAAATGAGGCGGAATGAGGCGGAATGAGGCGGCACGCGCGCGGCAAGGCGGGCGGGAGGCGCAGGGCCCTGGCCTTGTCCGGTCCTTGTCTTATCCCTGGCCGATCCTTGGCCGGGCCCTGACGGCGCAAAGGGGGCGTGTGGCGGACCGGGTGCGTTGCGTTGTGTGTTGCGTGCGCGGTCATGGTGCGCCGTGGCTGTGCGCACCATGACCGCTGTCAGCGCTGAGGCCGGGGTCAGGGGTTTGCGAGGGTGCTGCCCCCCTTGGCGTCGGTCACGGTGTTCGAGACGCTCGTTGTTCCGCCGGACGTAACGTTCAGGGCTCCCCCGGTGGTCAGCCGGGTCTGCTCGCCCGCGTCCGCGCCGCCGGAGATGTTCACGTTTCCGCTGCCGGAGCTGATGGCGATGCCGCCCGCCCCGGTCTTGATGCTCACGCCCTTGCGGGTGGTGTCGCTTTCGTTGGTTACGCCCACATCCACGTCCACGGTGTCGCTGGAGCGCAGGCCGGTGTTCCGGGCGTCGGCGTTGCCTATGCCCCGGTTCAGCACCATGCGCGAGGTGTCGCCGCCGGAGTTGGCCGCGCCGCCTGTTCCGGCGCTGGCGGCCTCGCCACCGGAGTTGGCCGCGCCGCCTGTTCCGGCGCTGGCGGCCTCGCCGCCGGAGTTGGCCGCGCCGCCTGTTCCGGCGCTGGCGGCCTCGGTGCCGGTTCCGGCCGCGAGAGCCGAACCCGTGCCCCCGCTGGCGGCGGCAGCGCCCGCAACGCCTGTCCCGGCGGCCTTCTCCGCCTGCTTGGCCTTCAGTTCGTCGATGACGCTGGCCTGCTTGCCCTGCCACGTGGCCAGGTCCGCATCGCTCTGGGCGCTGCCGTCGGAGCCCTGGGTGCCGCCGGTGCCGGTGTTCTTCTTCTGCGCGGCGGGCGCGGCCTGGCCCTGGGTGGCCTTGGTGCCGGTGTAGCCCACGCCCGCGTCCACCCCGAAGGAGGAAGAGGTGCTTTCGGCAGCCTTCAGGGTCACGTCGCCGCCTGCGGCCAGGCTTGCCGCGTTGGCTGCGGAAAGGTCCGTGCCCTCAAGGGTCAGGTCCTTGCCGCTCGCGATCTTGAGAGTGCCGCCGGAGTTGACGGAACCGGCCTGGGCCGTGGAGGAGCTGGCGTTGGCCACGCTTACGCCCACGGAGGCCTCGGTGCTGCGCTCGCCGCTGGCGCCGCTGGCGGAGGTTTCGCTCTGGGTGCCGCCGCCCACGCCCGCCTGCACGCTCAAGGAGTCGCTGCTGGCGGTGCTCTTGGCCGCGTTCATGGTCACCGAGCCCCCAGCGCCGATGGTGGCGTCGCCGCCTGCGTTCAGCCTGGTGCCCTCGAAGGTGGCGTCCTTGCCTGCGGTCATGGTCAGAGCGCCGCCCGCGTCCACGCCGCCTGCGCGGGCAGTGCCGGACTGGCTGGAGTATTGGCTGTACCCGCCGCTGGCGCTGGCGCTGCCCCCGGAGCTGGAGCTTGCGGCCGCGCCCGCGCCGGAGCTGCTGGAGCTGGTGGAAACGCCCGCGCTGGCGTTGTACGAGCTGCCGCTGGCGCTCGCGGTATCGCGCGCGGCGGTGTAGTTCAGGTTGCCGCCTGCGGCCACGGTGGCGTCGTCCCGGGAGCGCAGGCCCACGCCCTCAAGGGTGGTGTCGCCCGTGGTCTTGACGACCAGATCGCCGCCGGACTGGATGTTGCCCGCAATGGCCGTGCTGCTGGCGGACTTGGAGCTGCCGCCGCTCACGGCCGCGTTCACGTCCACGTCCACGCCCTTGCCCGTGCCCCGGCTTACGCCCGCTTCCGCAGAGGCGTCGATGCTGCTGGTGCTGGCGCTGTTGCTGGTGGTGTTCTTGGCGGCGGTGAAGTTCAGCGACTGCGCCTCAAGCTCCACGCCCGTGCCGCCGCTCAACTGCGCGCCCTCCAGACTGGTGGCTCCGCTGGTGCTGCTGCGGAGCGTGCCCCCGGCCTTGATGCTGGAAACAACCGCCTGGCTGCTGCTGGCGGTGCTGCTGTCGGCATCGCGGCTGTAGCTGGCGGCAACGCCCGCGCCCACCTTGGCGGTGGTTTCGGTGCTGGCCCCGGCATTGGCCCCGGCTCCGCTCAAGCCCAGGCCAGCCTTGGCTCCGGCCTCGGCCTGCGCCCCGGCTTCCGCCTTGCCGTACACGCCGACCCTGGCCGCGTTGGTGGTGCTGTCGCTGCTGCTCCAGCTGGTGTTCTGGGCCGCCTGGCTGGTGTAGCTGGCGGCCTGCTGGTTGAAGTCTCCTGCGGCGTCGATGGCCGTGCCGACATCGGTGATTGCGTTCTGCGCCGTGCGGGTGATGGACCCGGACCCGGAGCTGATGGTGGACACGCGCGCCGTGCTGGCGCCGGAGCTCTCGGAGCTGACGGTGTTTCTGCCCTGCACGCCCAGGGCCGCCTTGGCGTCGGCGTTGGCGCTGGCGCTTGTCCCGGCGTTCACCCCGGCAACGCCCGCCTTGGCCGAGGCCTGGGCCCCCGTGGAGGCGTCGGCCTTGCCGTCCAGGTACAGCCCGGCGCTGGTGGTGTTGGTGCTGCTGCTCTGCGTGTGCACGTCCTGGGCGGCGGTGAAGGACATGTCCTTGGCCGCCACGTTCACGCCCGTATCGCCTGCGAGGTCGGAACCCTGCACGGCCAGGGTCTCCGCGCTCTTGATGTTCAGGCTGCCGCCAGCGGCCACGCTGCTGCCCTGGTTGGTGATGTCCGTGGTTGTGGTGCTGGTCGTGGTGGTGCGCATTACGTCCAGGGTATTTTGCGTGCTTGCGCCAACACCGGCGGCAGCGCCGACCCCCGCGCCCACGCCGGTGTACCCTGCGGTGGCGCTCGTGTCCGGCGTGGCCTCGGCCCCGGCCTTGTTGCTGGTGCCCGCGTACAGGCCCACCTTGGTGGTGCTGGTGGTGCTGGTGCTTTCGTGGGTGTTTTGGGCGGCCTCTATGTTCACGTTCTGGCCGGAGAGGTTCACGTCGCCCGTGGCGCTTACAGCAGCGCCGCGCAGGGTGGCGTCGCCCTTGGAGGTGATGTTGAGGTTCCCGCCAGCGGCCAGGGTGGAGCCCTTGGCCGTGGTGGTCTCGTCAAAGGTGTCGCTGGTGGTGGTTTTCATCAGGTCCACGCCGCCCGCGCTGTTGCTGCTGGCCGCTCCAGCCTTGGCCCCGGAGCCGCCGGCTGAAGCCTGGGCCGCCCCGCCGCCGCTGTTCTCCGGCCCGGAGGCGGAGAAGACCGTGGTGGTCTCGGTGTGTGTGGTGGTGCGGTCCACGTCGCGGGCTTCCAGCACGTTCACGTCCTGGGCGCTCAGGTTCACGTCGCCTGCGGCGTTTACGTTGGCCCCTTCCAGGGTGGCGGTGTTGCCTGCGGAAAGGTTGATGCTTCCCTTTGCCTTGCCCAGGGTTGCGTCCTTGCCGCCCACGCTTACCGTGGTGAGGGTGGAGCCCACGGCCCGGCTGGAGAACTGGTCCCTGGTCTTGTCCTCGGTTCCGTACACGCCGCCGCCCACGCCCACGCCGGAGCTGTTGGACTCGGTGACGGTTTGCGAGGAGTTGCTGCGCGCCAGGATGTTCAGGTCGCCCCCGGCGTCGATGGTGGCGCTTTTGCCCGCGCTGACGTTGGTGGCGGCCAGGGTGGTGTCGTTGCCGGAGGTGATGACCAGAGCGCCGCCCGCGTTCACGCCGCCCTGCACCTGGGTCTCGGTGGTGCTGGTGCTGCGCGTGTTCTCGTTTTTGATGAAGCTCTTGGAGGACGACTCGTTGATGTCGCGGTTGGTGAGGACCACGGTGTCGAAGGTCACGTCGCGCCCGGCGGAGATGTTGGCGTCGCCCCCGGCGCTCATCTGGCCGCCCAGGTTCTGCACGTCGCGCCCGGCCTGCACCTTGAGGCCGCCCGTGGACGCGATGCTTCCGGTTGCGGCCACGGTTTCGCGGTACTGGGTGCCGCTGACGTTGGTGGCCGCCAGGGCGCTGTTGATCACGTCGCCCCCGGCGGCGACGCCTACCGTGTTGCCGGAGATGCTGCCGCCCGCGTTCTCCACGTTCTTGGCGGCGGAAAGGCTCACGGTGTCGCCGCTGATGCTGCCGCTTTTGCCCACGCTGGTCTTGAGGTCGATGTGGCCGTCGGCCTTTTTGATGACCTGCTCGCTGACGCTGGCGGTGTTGATGACGCTGCCGCCCGTGCTGGACACGCTGACGTTGCCGCCGCTGATGCTGCCGCCGATGTTCTGCACGTCGTTTGACGCGGTGACGTTGACGTCGCCGCCCCGGATTGTTCCGGTGTTGGTCAGGCTGCCCACGTTGGCGGTGACGGCATCCCCCGCGAGCAGCCCGCCGGAGGTGAACAGCTCGCGCGTGCTGCTGGCCAGGTACACCACCGGGGTCAGCACCTTCTGGCCGTTCACGGTGGTCTCGACCATCCAGATCATATCGGACTTGAGGCCAGCCTGCTGCGCGGCGGTGAGCGCCGTGCCGTAGGAAAGGTTCAGGGCCTTGGCCTGGGTTCCGGCGCTATCCATCAGCGCCTGCATTTGGGCTTTTTCGGTGGTTGCGCCCAGAACCACCATGTTGCTGCCGGTAAGGGCGATGAGCTGCTGCTGCACCAGGTAGGTTTCGTAGGCGGCATCGCCCAGGCGCTTGGTCACGTCGTCGGCCTTGAAGTTGTACTTTTCGGCCAGGTAGTCGCTGCCCAGGAAGTTGTCGATGTTGGTGTACAGCGGGTTGCTTTCCACCAGGTAGCTGGAGGCGTTGCCCTGGGCGGGCACGAACAGGCCGCTTGGCGTGGTGGGCAGGGCGATTGTGACGCCGCCGAAGCTGACGCCGCCCGGGGTGGGCGTGGGGCTGAGGCTTGTGCCCGTTACCGCGCCGGGGGCGGCGGTGCCGCCTGCATAGTTGTTGAAGGCGTAGTAGGAGAGGTTGACGCTGCCGCCGCGGATGGTGCCGCCGTTGCGCATCGTCCCGCCGTTCATGGTCACCGTGGGGGCGGAAATGAGGCCGACGTTTTCCGCCAAGGCGCTGTACGAACTGATAGTGATGGCGTTTCCGGCGATGATTTGCGGCACGTAGGCGGTGTTGCGCACCACGTAATAGTCGATGGGGGCGTTGATGTCGTTATTGGGGACGACCGCGAGGTACAGCAGCCTGAGCGTGTTCGAGTCGCCGATGGCGTTGAAGAAGTAGTCGCCGGTGACGTTGATGCTGATGTCGTGCCCGGCGTTGATGCTGCCCCAGTTGCGCAGCCGGTACGCAGTGATGTTGATGTCGTTGCCCGCGCTAAGCACCGCGCTGGGGGAGCCGTCGGCGTTGGCATACAGGTTGGCCGTCCAATTGCCGACGATGGATAAGTCGTGCCCGGCAATGTAGTTGCCTGACATTTTGTCAAAGCCCACCAGCTTCATGTTGCGCGCGGCGGAAACCGTGCCGGTGCTGTCGGGGTACGCGCCAATGCCGATGCTGGACGCATCGAGATCTTGTCCAGAGTGGACGAGCCCGTAGTTGGTGAAGCCCTGCCAGCCGGTGGCGAAGGGAGCCTGTATGGTCAGGGTGCCCGCGCCGCCTGTGGCGGCGAGTATCTTGGCCCCGGCGGCGACCTCCCCCCGGTTGCTCAGGCCCAGGGTCATGTCGCCAAGGCTGGTGAGCACTGCGGTGTCGTTCAGCGCCAACAAGAGGGCCTGGAGGTCCACAGTGCCGCCGCCCACCTTGCCCGTGCCCGAGAACTCCACCTGCTCCGTGTCTGCGCCGTTTCTGTCGGCGATGTTTAGCAGGCCCCCGGCCCAAATGGACCCGCTGTTTGTGAGGCCGCTTTGCAGGGGATAGCTGATGCCTCCCGACCCGATGCCGGTGCGGATGACGATATCGCCTGCGGTGGTGGTCAGCGTTCCGGCGTTGTCTGTTCGTTTGCCGGCGTACAGGTTCAGGTTGCCGCTGGTGCTCTTGGCCCTGGCCAGGCTGCCGATGTCGAGCAGGCCGCTGGTGGTGTCGCTGGCGGAGAGGGTCATGTCGCCCACGGACTGGAGCCCGACGTTGCCCAGGGTGAAGGTGTCCACGCCGCTCAGGCTCATGCTGCCGCCGGAGGAGAACGTGGTGGCGGCGGTGTTGCCCAGGGCCAGGCTTTGGGTGGAAAGGCCCAGGGCGCTGCCCGCCCCGTAGGATACCCCGTTTATGGACCACGCGCCCGTGCCGAGGAGGTTCGTGGTGGCGCCGTAGCGCTTGTTGGCGTCGGTTATGCCCGCCGTGGCGCTGGCCGTGTCGGTCAGGCTGCCGAGGTTGTAGGCAAGCTGGCCCCCGGCCACGAGGCCGCCGCCCGTGAGCGTGGCCCCGCCCTGGCTGGCGCTAAGCCCCAGGTTGCGCGCGGCAGTCAGGTTGGCGTCGGTGATGCTTAAGGCGTCCGCCCCGGCGTTTGTGCTGGTGAGGGAGAGGTCGCGCCCGGCGGAGAGCTTGCCCGTCACCTCGATTTTGCCCGCGCTGGTGATGGTGAAGTCGTCCGCCGTGGCTGCGGCCTGGTTCTGCATGCGCACGCCCACGCCCGCTTCCGTGGCCTTTAGGCTGATGCGCCCGGCGTACATGGAGCCGAGCGCGCTGGCGTCGATGGCGTAGTTCGGCGCGGCGGAGCCGTCGGAGGCGATGCCGCTCGACGTGCCTGCGCCGCGGTTCCAGTTGTTCGCGCCCGCCAGCACGTTCAGGCTCTGGGCGTTCACCTGGCCCTCGAAGCTGATTTTGCGCGCCACGAGGTCCAGCATTTGCTGGGCGCTTGCGTTTACGCCCGTGCCGGTGATGAGGATGTCGCCGCCGCGCACGTCGAAGGAGCCGAGCACCCCGCCGGAGATGTTCGGCGTGCCGGTCACCAGGCTGGCGCGGTCGGTGTTGAGGAAGCCGCAGCCGTTGCAGGTGATGCCGAAGGGGTTGGCCACGATGACGTCGGCCTTGCCGCCCAGCACCTCGGTGAAGCCTGAGAGCATGCTGCGCGAGCTTCCCGTCACCTCGTTCAAGATGATGCTGGCCTGCGCGCCTGCGCCCAGGTTGGGGTTGGCGGCCACAACTCCCGCCAGTTGCGACTGCCTGTGGCTTTGGCTGGAGTTGCCGTTGTTCAGCACCAGGCCCTGGCTGTCTACATTATAAGAGGTGAACTGGTTGTGCGACAGACCAGAGGCGCTGGGCGCGGCGATGTTCACCACGGGCACGCCGTTGCCCGCCGGGGCCACCGTGGTGTTTGTGGTGCCCGCCGCCACGGGGGGCGCGGCGAAAAGCTGCGGCGGGAAGACGAGCATCAGGCACAGCAGCAGGGTGAGGGCATGGAGGGAGTGCTTCATGGGGGGCTCCTCAGAAACTCATGGTCAGGGTGGTTGCGAACTGCACCGGCTCGTGGGCAATGGCGGCGGGCGTAGACACGGCCTTGGTGGCGGAAAGCTCCGCGCTGATGTGCTTGCCCGCCAGCCGCACCCCGGCCGACACGCCGGTCAGGTTGGCGTCGCGGGTGGTCTTGTAGCCTTCGATGCGCCCGGCATCGAACCCCAGAAAAGGCCTGGGCGTGGCGTCGAGGAAAGGCAGGGCGGGCAGGTCTGTGCTGATTTCGTTGCGCACGAACCAGCCCCGGTCGCCGGAGAGGCTGTTTCTGTTGAAGCCGCGCACGGTGTAGTAGCTGCCGATGGTGATTTGCTCCGAGCCGTAGAGCGGCTCCAGGGCAAGCTGCCCCGTAAGCTGGCTGGTGAAGATGAAGCCCTGGCCAAGAACGGAGAAGGGCGCTCCCAGCCCGGCGCTGTAGCGCAGCTTGCCCGCCTGGGCGTGGGGCCCGGTGACCGGGGTGCCGTCTGTGTCCACCTTGGCGTTGAACTGGCGCAGGCCCTGGCTGTAGCCCAGCCCGGCGTTGAGCCCCAGGCCGAAGAAGCGCCCGGCCCAGTTGGCGTCGGCGTCCAGAATGGAAAGATTGCGGCTGGAAACGCCCAGGTACTCGTTGTCCAGGTAGTTCCGGGTGGACTTGTTGTTCAGGGCGGCCAGCAGCACCAGCTTCTGGTCCTGGTCGCGGTAGGCCACGTAGTTGAGCTCGGCGCGGGTGGTCTCGGAGTTGCCGCGCGCCACCAGCGTGGTCATGCTGGTGGTCACGGGGCTGTGATAGTCGGAGGCGCTGTAGGAGAGTTGCAGCGTCCAGTAGCCGAAGGGCAGGGAATAAAAGAAGCTGTCAGACACGGCGTCGCGGTAGCTGGAGGGCTCAAGCACCGTGTTGCGGTGCGTGTAGGTGATGAAGTCGTTCAAGAATAGCGGGTTGTCCCAGCTCAGGGTGTAGGAGGCCTGGTTGCGCCCGGTGGACAGGCCGCCCAGATTGTCGCCGCTCGCCGAGACATGCAGGGGAAAGGCGGGCGTGTTGCTGATGGTTACCAGGCTGGCTCCGGGCTCGCTGCCGGGGCAGATCTCCATGCTGGCGTTGTTTGAGGCCAGGCGGTTCATCTGCTCCAGGCCCTGGTCGATGTCGCGCAGGCTGAGCGGCTTGCCCTGCATCCTCGGGAAGGCCGTGGTCAGATTGCCGCTGCGCCAGCCCTTGTCCTTCAGCAGCAGCCCCTCGACCTTGCCCTCCACAATGAGGATCTCCAGGCGGCCCCGGCTCAGGTCCTGGGGCTGCACATAGGGCCGCACGGCAACATAGCCCCGGTCCATGTAGGCCTTCAGCACGTCGGCCAGCAGCTTTTCTATGTCCTCTGCGTACAGGCAACGGTTCAGGTAGGGCGCAACGAGCCGGGCGCGCTCGGCCTCGGGCAGCAGCGTCACCCCGGTGAGCACTATTTCCTTGATGTCGCGGCAGATGCCGCTTCTGGGCAGGCTGGGAGCCTGCGGGGCCTGCACCTCCTGCTCCTGCGTTTGGCCCTTGCGTTGGGCGTCTTCGCGCAATTGCTGTTGCAGGCGTTCCTGCTGCTCGTTCTGCACGCGCTGGGCGGCGCGGTTGCCCGCCTCGATTTCGGCGGGCGTCAGGGCCTGGGCCGGGGTGGGCGGGCCCAGAACCAGGGAAAGCAGCAGGGCCGGGCCTGCGACAAGCCGCAGGACGCTTCGCAAGGCAAGGGGGGCGGGGGCGGGACGGTGTGAGAGCATGGTCGTTCACCTGTGTTGCGCCTGGGCGCTAGGGGTATGATGCCGGGGGGCGTTTCACGTGCTGCGCCTGGGCGCCTTGTTTTGGGACCATGGTTAGCTCAAGCGGCGCAATGTGTCTGTCCGCAAAACCCCTTACACGGGCAATGGCGAGCCTGCGCCGGAGGATGTTTTGCATCGAGATTTTTTGTGATGCGTTTTGACCCGCTGTGGCCATTTCTTTGTGCTGCTTTGCAGAACGCTGTTTTGTGCGTCTGGAGACGGAAAGAGCGGTATTGTCTTTGTCTGTCGCCCTGGATATGCTTTGTTCGAAATCGGCAGAGGCCATGCCACCCCCCACGAACGGAGCCCCCTTGCCTCAGGCCTTTTTTTCACGCCTGCTTCGCCGCAGCCCCTGGGTGCTGCTTGTTGCACTGGCCTTGGTTCTTTCCGCCTGCCTGGCGGGAAACGTCGCCGCGCCCAAGGCCCAGGGCGGCGTCCTCGACCTTTCCGCCTGGGACTTGCCCCGGCAGGGGCCGCTGCGGCTTGCCGGGGAGTGGGAGGTGCGCTGGGGCCAGTTGCTGACGCCGCAGGAATTCGCCGCTTCCGGCCAAAGGGCGGAGCTGGCCCACGTGCCGGGGCCTTGGAGCAAGACCAGGCCCGGGCAGGAGTTGTTCTCCTCCACGGGCGCGGCCACCTACCGGCTTGCGCTGCGCCGCGACCAGGGCTTTGGGGGCATGGCCCTGCACCTGGGCGGCATTTCCTCCGCCTGGCGGCTCTGGGCCGATGGACGGCTTGTGGCCGAATGCGGAACGCCCGGCCTTGAGGCGGCCTTGGAAACAGTGCGCCTGGCCTCCACGGTGGTGCCCCTGGGCCTGGCGGGGGAGCCGCAAGGGCGCAATGAGCTGATGTTGGTGCTGCAGGTCTCGAACCACCACTTCCGGGACGGCGGGGTGCTTGGCGCGCCAATGTTCGGCCCTGCGGAAGCCTTGCAGGAGCACTATGGGCGGCGCGCCGCCTTGGCCTTGTGCCTGGCCGGAGCCCTGCTCATCATGGGCGTGTACCATGTGGGCCTGTTTTATTTCCGGCGCTCCGGCCCTGCGCCGCTGCTTTTCGGCGTCTACTGCCTGCTCTGGCTCGGCAATTATGTCTCCACAGACTCCAGCGACTGGGTGGTGCGCCAGTTGCTGCCCCGGCTGCCGGGCGTCGGCCTGGAGCGCTTCGGCCTGGCCTGCCTGTTCCTTTCCGTGCCGGTGGGCTACGCGTTCTTCCGCTCGCTCTACCCCGGCGAGTTCCGGCGGGCCTTGCTGCACATGGCCGCCTGGGCGGGGGCGGTCCTCGCCGCTCTTGCCCTGGGAGGCCCTTCCCAGTGGTTGGGCCATGCCTTGCCGCTCTTTTATCTCTTTACCGCCCTGCTCATCGTGTATTGCTTTGCGCGGCTGTTGCGCGCATGGCGGCGCGGCCTGGAGGGCGCGGCCTTCATCCTCGCCGGGTTTTGCGCCATTGGTCTTGCCGGGCTCAACGACATGCTCACGGACCTTGCGCTCATCGCCTCCGTGCCCCTTGTTGCGCCTGGAATGCTTGTCTTCATCATGAGCCAGGCCTTTGCCCTGTCCTGGCGGCTTTCCCGCGCCTTCACCGCCGTGGAGGCCCTTTCCTCCCAGCTGGAAAGCAAGAACCAGAGCCTTGAGGCCGAGATGGCCGAGCGCAACCGCCTGGAGCGCGAGGTCATCAACATCAGCGAAGAAGAACGCCGACGCATGAGCGTGGACCTGCACGACGGCCTGTGTCAGTTGCTTACCGCCGCGCGCCTGCGCTGCGCCGTGCTGACGGGGATGCCCCGCTCCGCAGCGGAGAAGGAAGACTTGGCCAAGCTCTCCGGCCTGCTGGACCGGCTGGTGGACCAGGCCTACGACCTCTCCATCGGCCTGTGGCCCCTGGAGCACGAGGCGACCGGGCCTTCCCTGGCGGATTTGGCGCAGCGCTTTTCACGCTCCAGCGGCGTGCCCATAGGCCTTACGCAGCAGTGGGGCTGCCGCAGCTGCCCAGATGGCAAGGCCACGCAGTTTTTCCGCATCGCCCAGGAGGCGTTGTCCAACGCCGTGAAGCACGCCAAACCCACGCGCATAGAGCTGTTTTTTTGCTGCGAACCCGGCGGGCAGGCCTGCCTGCGGGTGAGCGACGACGGCGTTGGGCGGGCTGCGGCCAAGCGCAGCAAGGGCGGGCTCGGCATGGGCATCATGGTCCACCGGGCGCGGATTATTGGCGGGGAGCTGCGCGTAGAGGACGCCCCGGGCGGGGGGACGGTGGTGAGCTGCACTGCCGCGTGCGAAGTTCTGCAGGAAGGCAGGCCTGGCGGCGCGCCGCACAACACGGATGCGGCAACGGAGGGCAAACCATGAGCGACGCAGCGGAGACAGGGGCGCGCATTTTTCTTGTGGATGACCACCCGGCGGTGCTGGAAGGTCTCTCGCTGCTGCTTTCCCAGATGCGCTACGAGGTGTGCGGCGTGGCCTCCAGCCGGGCGGAGGTGCGGGAGCGCCTTGGCCCCAGCCGGGCGGATCTGGTGCTGCTCGACTTGGCCATGTGCGGGGAGAGCGGGCTGGACATCATGCCGGATCTGGCCGGGTGCGCCCTCCCGGCCCTGGTGTATTCCATGCACGAGGACGCGGCGACCGTGCGCCGGGCCTTGGAGTGCGGAATCAACGGCTACGTTACGAAGCGGGAAACCTCCGCCGTGCTGCTGGAGGCCATCCGCCGCGTCCTTGAGGGCGAGCGCTGCATCAGCCCCCGGGCCATGGCGAGCCTGGAAGCCGATCCCTCCGGGCCTGCCGGGGCGGCGCACCTGCTGAGCGACCGGGAGCAGCAGATTCTGGCGCTTGTGGCCCAGGGTGAAAGCAACGCCGAGATCGCAGAAGCCCTTGGTGTCAGCGTGCGCACAGTGGAGACGTACTGTTCGCGGGTAACCGCCAAGTTGAACCTGGAAGGCATGAAGGCCCTGCGCAAATACGCGCTGCAGTTTGGCCGCCCGGTCTGAGGGCCGGCGCGCACCGAAGGGCAGGGCCGAGCGCTTCATCCGGACTTTGCAGCGCGAATGGGCCTGCGCCGCCAGCTGCGCAAGCTCTGGCGAATGAACCAGCGAGTTGCCCCGCCGACGCCATGGATATAACTTCCACAGGAATATTTTTGAGTCACAAAATACACCGCCAATCAACCGAAGTGCGGCGGGAGTGAACAACGTCTTGCAACGCCACAGCTAGGCGGCTTGCGGGCTGCCCTGCCAACCGCAGCCGCAGGGGCGTGCCGCGTTGCGCCGTGCAAGAATCCCTGCGGCCTGCAGCGCAACTCCGTAAAACATGTCAGGTCGGCCCTGGCTGGCGCGCGCTTCGGCGCGGCAGAATCCCCGCGCCCCTACAGCTTGGGCTTGGGGGCGTTTTAACACCCCTTTTGTCGGGCTCTGGGCCGTGCGCGCCGCTATTGCTGCGCCAGGGCCCGGCGCAGCCTGCCGGAGGCATCGGCCTGCGCGAGGGCCTGAGAGAAGCTCTCGGCCTGGTTCTGGCTTTGGGCAAGGCGCTGCGCTAGGCGCATTTCTTCAAGGGCTTGGCCGGGGCGGAAGGCTTGCAGGTTCACCAGGGCGAGGGCGAACCCGGCGCGCCAGTCGTCGGGCGCGCGCAGGCCCAGTTCGGACAGCAGGCCGAGGTTGAGCGCTTCGGCGCCGGGCTGGCGGGCATAGTTTGCCGTAATGGCGCGCAGGGCCGGAATGTTGCCCGGCTGCAGGGCCAGGGCGCAGTTCAGGCATTCGTCGGCGGTGGCGGGCAGGTGTTTGGCAACATCGAAGGCGAACCCGCCCCGGGCCGGGATGTCCGCCTGCTCCAGACGGGCGGCCCAGGCCAGCAGCAGGGGCACAGCGGGGGAACCGGCCGTGGGCGGCGGCAGGGGAAGCTTGGCGCGCACGGCGAAGCGCAGGGCGCGGGAGTGGTCTGGCCTGGGGGCGTTGGGCCCGCCCAGGCCCAGGCAGAGGGCGCAGCAGGTGAGCGCCAGCACCAGGCCGTGGTTGGTGTCGGGGGCGGGGAGGGGGTCGGCGTCGAGCAATTGCAGGATTTGGTAGATCTCCGCCGTGCGGCCAAGGCTATGCGCCAGGCGCAGGCGGGCGTTCAGAAGCAGGGGCGTGGTCTGGTCTGCCCGCTGGGGCAGGGCGGCCAGTTCCGCGGCAATGGATTCGCCGTGGCCGGAGAAGCGTTCGGCCTCGCACAGCGCGGCCAGGGCCAGGGTGAGCCAGAGGCGGGCGCTGTGGTGCACCGCGCCGGTGCGTGGGGCGTTTTGGGCCTCGCGCAGGATTGTTTGCGCCCGGGCCAGGGGCAGGTGGTGGGCCTGGGCGCGTTCCCAGGCGGCGCGGCCCAGGGCCTCGGCCAGGCGGGGACTTTTGGCCAGCAGCGAAAGGTTTTCAGCCAGCTCCAGGGCATCGGCGCAGACGAGCATCTCGCGGCCGGGCTCGAAAAGTTCGGCCTGCTCCTGGCCCAGATCTTGGGCCAGCACGACGCAGCCGCAGCCTGCGGCCTCGAAAAGCCGGAAGTTCACCTCGCCGGTGATGGACTCGTTGGGCACGGCCACGGTGTTGCGGTAGAAGTCGAGCATGGCCTGGAAGTCCAGGTTGTCCTCAAGGGCGAACCCGCCGGGCAGCAGCCGGGTCATGAGCTCGACCAGCCAGGTGCGGGCGGGGCGCGTTGGCCCCAGGCGGCCCACAAAGCCCGCCAGGTGCTTGCGCTTGGCAAAGGGGACGAAGGGGCCGTCTGGCGCGTGCCAGGGCAGGTGCCGCACGCGTGGCGCGCCGCAGGCACTCAAATAGGGCATCCAGCGCTTCTGGGTGGAAAGCACAAGGTCGAAGAGCCGGGCGTAGGGCGCCTGCCAGAAGGCGTTGAGGTGCGGATCAAGGGCCCAGAAGATGCGCGTGGCCGGGATGTCCTCCAATCCGGCCAGCAGCAGGCGCGGGCCCAGGCGTTCGCGCTGGAGGAGGATGTCTGGGGCGAAGCCGTGGCGGCGCAGTTCGGCCGGCATGTTGAGCACGCCGGACTGCTCGGGCGAGAGGCTCAACACCTTGCAGCCCAGCTGTTGCAGGGCCGGGCCGAGGGGCCCGACGGCGTGGACCAGGCAGATGCGCAGTGGTGGGGTCATGACTCGCATCTACACGAGTTTTTTAAGAAAGACTACGACATTTCGGAAATGCGTAGAAGGGGCTAATATTGAGGACTCCGAGGGCCGATAAGATGCCAGCAGCAATTTTGCAGAGGCGGATTTGCTGCTCGGCGCCATGGATTACGGCAGCCGATACGACGGGCGAAACGGACTTCGCCGACATCGGGCCGGGGCGAGAGCCCTTGCCATGAAGGCTTTCGCCCCGCCCGTCATCCCCGCTGTGCGAAGAGGCACGACCGACCATTGCCGAAGGCGCAGATGCGAGACCAGACTGGGAGGAGCACATGAACGAGCAGAATTGCGGCGCGTCGAGGCCGCCGGGCGGTCCGCCCCTTGCGGACGGCTCGGGGCGCGATGCGGGCGAGACCGAACGCCTGGCATACATAGACGGGCTCAAGGCGCAGATACGTAATGGCGTGTACCGGCCGGATGTTCGGGACTTGGCCCGCTCGCTGGCGAGCATGCTGGTGCGCAACCTGTAGCGCAGCGGCAATCGCGGGGCGGGCTTAAGATTTTGCTTGCCAAGAGGCGGCCACTTCGGGTAGTTGAGCTTTCTCACGCACGCCGAGGTAGCTCAGTTGGTNNAGGGGACTGAAAATCCCCGTGTGGGGGGTTCAATTCCCTCCCTCGGCACCAGAGAATTCAGCCCCTTACGATGGAAGTCGTGAGGGGTTTTTCGTTGTGGGCGGAATCTGTCCCACTCCTGTCCCACTGAGGTGGTAATGGGTGTCTCAAATGCTCACGCATTAACTTGACAGGCCATGAGTTGTTGCAGATAGAATGACATCTAAAGGTTAGTGTTGGTCCGATCGTTGACGTCCAGCGTTGTATGGAAAGTGAAGGCAGGAGGAGATATGAGATCTCATAGTTCTAGGTTGTCACTGTACGCCATTATTTCTTCAATTGAAGAAGACTTAAGAAATGTAATCTGTGAATATGTTGGACATAAAAATCTAAACGAAATAATTCTTGAGGGTGGTCAAAAAGAGTTATTGCTTGCGCGACAGCTTAAAGAGGTCGGACACAAGGAATCAAATTCAAAAGTTAATGAAATGGCGACATATTTAGACTATGGCGATAGCTATGCTTTTATCAACGCAAACAAGCAAAGTTTTCCTGAGGATATAGCAAAATACGTTAGAACAAAAACAGAAGTGCTTTCAAAAATTGTCCCGATAAGAAATCGTGTGATGCACTCTAGGCCGTTAAGTCTTGGTGATATCGAGATTGTGTATGAAGTTGCAGATCAAATTACGAAAGACAATGGTAAGATGTGGAGTAAAACGCAAACTATTTTGTCACAGCTGGAAGTTGACCCGTCGTTTGTTTTGGGGCTTTCTATACCCGAGCAGGCTAAAGAAGACAGAACTTATAACAATTTGCCTTTGCCTGACTTTGATGAGACGGGGCTAATCGGGCGTGATGATGTTGTTAAGCGAATTAAAAAACTATGCAAAGGGCCAATGCCCGTAATTTCTATAGTCGGCGAAGGAGGGATTGGGAAATCTGCTGTTGCATTGAAGGTTGCTTACGACATTTTAGATGAATCCGGGGATTACTACGATGCGATAATCTGGGCGACATCAAAGTCTACCCAGCTTGCAGCGACAGAGATAGTTGAAATTAAAGATGCAATTAAAGATTCTTTAGGACTTTTTTCAGAATTGTCCACACAGGTCGGAGGTGTAGCCGATAATCCACTAGAAGAACTGGTTGAGTACATGGAAAGTTTTCGCCTTCTCATCTTTATAGATAACCTTGAAACGATAATTGACGATAAAGTCAGGCAGTTTATGGAGTCGATTTCTGCTGGCAGCAAGGTTATTATTACATCTAGAATAGGGATGGGGGCATATGAAGTTCCAATTAAATTGGATGGTATTGAAGAGCGCTATGCTTCCCAGTTATGTCGTCAGCTAGGGATTTCTCGCAATGTAATCCTGATCAAGCAAATGGAGGAAGGAACACTTCGCAAATATTGTTCACGTATGCATTGTAATCCAGGATATATCAAGTGGTTTGTGTCTTGCGTGCAGGCTGGTAGAAGCCCCGATGAGATTTTACAAAATTCATCTAAGTTTCTTGAGTTTTGCATGAGCAACGTTCACGACAAGCTAACGCCTGACGCAAAAGAGCTTGCAGGAGTCATGCAATGCGTTTCAGGGGCCAGAACTCTACTGGAGTGGTCCGCGTTTTGCGATCATGGTTCAACAGGATTGCTTCGATCAATGCAAGAGTTGTTGTCAACAAATATGATTTCTGTACTTCAAAAGTCATTAGGTTCTGTTGTACAGGTAACTTATCAGTTGTCTGAGCTTGCAAGATCCTTCCTTGCCGAGCACCACAAGGTTGATGCCAAGGTTCTTAAATCTATTGCGGAAAAGAAAAACAAGCTCTCTTCGTATCTCGATTTTACCCAAAGCGGCGTGGATAAGTATAACCCAAGTAGCTTTAAGATTAGGAATAAGCACGACAGGATCGCTGTCCGCAGGCTGATGGAAGCATTACGATTAATTCATGAAGATAATTTGACTCCTGCACATGTGATTTTGTCAGAACTCAAACAGTTGTATCCAGATTATTTTGAGATTCACAGGGTGTATGCATTTTATTATACTAGAGCTAATAGCATTGCAGATGCAAACAAGAGCTACCTCCTAGCGATCACGCAGGAACCCTCCTCTCCACAACTCCGATACCTTTACGCACGTTTTCTAAACGAATACGATGAAAATCGAGATGAGGCAATTGCCCAGTTGTTAGCCTCTCTTGAGATAGATCGCAAATCCGTACCCGTAATGTTGGAGTTGGCGAGGCTTTATATGTATGCACTACAATTTGAAAATGCTGACAAAATGCTAACCGTGGTCAAACCATTCATAGATGAATCTGGATGCACCTTGCTTAACAGGAAAATTTTCTATTCCCTCTTGCTCCAATTGTCATACCGAAAGGCTGATGGTGCTTGCAAACAAAGGTCGTTTGATGCTTGTGTTCTACACTTGAAAGAAATGATGACAGTATTTGATTCTGTCCCACGCGATTGCATTGATTCAAGGCTGATAAAATCTGTTTGCAAGGCAAGTAGAACTGCAGAATATTTGTCAGGAACGGAGCTTTCTGTTCATAGCGCAAGGGTTTTTTCAGGTTTCAGTTCTTGGCTTGATGGATTTAGGTGTTCATTTGCTCGATAGTGCGTTTAACAGTTGTTTGTTGTCTCTTGCTATGGGTATTCGCTCTGCCGCTATATGGTCATCACTGGATGTGAAAAATGCGCCATAATCCGAGAGATAGCGCCAAGTTCAGCCCTCATATAAATACCTCTGAAACCCCACAAACATCCCCCGGATTTCCTCCGGCTGCCCAAGCTCTGCCGCAGCGTCGGCGATGGCGCTGTACTTGAGCCGGAGCAGCGGGGAGAGCTTGTCCTGGTCCAGCTCGTCCACGCCTTCCCGCACGTACTGCGAGAGCACGAACTCCAGGAAGGCCTGCTGCTTGTCGTTGAAGCGCGCGTGCACTGCCTGCCGGGCCTTGTCCGCCCGCTCCGCGCGGGTGAACGGATGCAGCGCAAAGGCCACATACGCCAGCACGTCGAACAGGTCGCTGTTCTCGGCCTCGATGATCTTCTGGATCTCGGCCATGGGCTCCCTGCTGAAGCCTTTTTCGGCCAGGCCGAGCAGGAAGGCCTTGCGCGTGCCCGGATCGCTCCAGATCTCACGCAGTTCGTCTTCGTCCTTGAAGAAGTCCGGCAGCACGCCGTAGAGGCTTTCCAGGAACTGCGCGGCGGACATGGGCCGCCCGTCGGCGCTCCAGAAGCTCGTGGCGGCCATGAACTGAATCGAGCGCTCCTTGCCGTCAGCCAGGCGGACTTTGATCCTTTGGGGCCGCTCTGGAGGCTTTGGGGAGTTTTCGGGCCTGGGCCTCGGTTCGCCTGGGGCAGGCCGTGGTGTCGGCGTTTCCGGGTCAATGGGCTCGCCGTCCCATTCCGGGTCGCTGAAGTGGTGGTGCGCCTTCACGAAGTCGTAGATGG
>DIVX01000178.1:23693-24338 GCA_002422505.1 Desulfovibrio sp. UBA6121 | reverse complement strand
TGCCCGGCTCCCACGTGGACCTGCGCCCCGTGCCCGACATGGACGCCCTGGTCGGCCAGGACTTCGAATTCAAAATCCTCAAGATCAACCGCCGCCGCAGCAACGTCATCGTGAGCCGCCGCGTGCTGCTTGAAGAACAGCGCAGCGAACAGCGCGGCGCCCTGCTCGAGACCCTGTCCGAAGGCCAGGTTGTCAAGGGCAAGGTCAAGAACATCACCGAATACGGCGTGTTCATCGACCTGGGCGGCCTCGACGGCCTGCTGCATATTACCGACATGAGCTGGAAGCGCATCCGCCACCCGAAAGAAATGGTGCAGCTTGGCGACGAGCTGGACCTCAAGGTGCTGCACTTCGACCGCGAGGGCCAGAAGGTCTCCCTCGGTCTCAAGCAGCTCGTGGCCGATCCCTGGGAGAACATCGCCGGCAAGTACCCGCAGGGCTCCCGCTTCCAGGGCAAGGTCACCAATCTGGCCGACTACGGCGCCTTTGTGGAGCTTGAGGCCGGCGTCGAAGGTCTGGTGCACATCTCCGAGATGAGCTGGACCCGCAAGCTGCGCCACCCCTCGCAGATGGTGCGCGCCGGAGACGAAGTCGAAGTCATCGTGCTCGGCGTCGACCCCGACAAGAAGCGCATCAGCCTGGGCA
>DIVX01000178.1:9469-23633 GCA_002422505.1 Desulfovibrio sp. UBA6121 | reverse complement strand
GGCATCGACGGCCTGATCCACGTGTCCGACATCAGCTGGACCAAGAAGATCCGTCACCCGAGCGAAGTCTTCAAGATCGGCGACATCGTGCAGGCCAAGGTCCTCACCGTCGACAAAGAGAACGAGAAGTTCACCCTGGGCATCAAGCAGCTCTCCGAGGACCCCTGGCTGAAGGTGCCGGGCAAGTACCCCGTGGGCACCCTCATCACCGGCCTGGTGACCAACATCACCGACTTCGGCCTCTTCGTCGAGGTTGAGGAAGGCATTGAGGGCCTGGTGCACGTGTCCGAGATCAGCCGCAAGAAGATCAAGAGCCCCAGCGAGCTGTTCAAGGAAGGCGTGAACATCGAGGCCAAGGTCATCCACGTCAGCGCNNTCAGCGCCGACGAGCGCCGCCTGGGCCTGTCCATCAAGCAGATCAAGGAAGAAGAGGAACGCAAGAAGCCCAAGGAGTTCCGCACCTCCGGTCCCGAGACCGGAAGCAACCTGGGCGACCTGCTGCGCGCCAAGATTGAAGACGCCGCCAACGGCGAGGAATCCGGCAACTAACATGGCGAAGTTTTCCGAACAGCACCCGCTGCTCTTCGGAATATTGCTGATCATATTGGCCGTGGCCCTCTTTACGGGGGCCATGGCCTTTTTCCGTGGCCTGGGCAGCAAGTCCAAGCCCCTCACAGGCGACAAGCTCGGCCTGTGCAAAATCGAAGGCGTCATCACCGATGCGCGCGAGGTGGTGGACTTCCTGTTTGAACTCCAGACCGACGAGTCGGTGAAGGGCGTGCTGCTGCGCATCGACTCCCCTGGCGGGGCCGTGGCTCCCTCCCAGGAGCTCTACCAGGCCGTGGCCGAACTGGCCAAGGTGAAGCCCGTGGTGGTGAGCATGGGCACGGCGGCGGCCAGCGGCGGCTACTATGCCGCTGCCCCGGCAACGCTCATCGTGGCCAATCCCGGCAGCATCACCGGGTCCATAGGCGTGCGGGCGGAATACGTGAACCTGCAAGGCCTTATGGACAAGCTGGGCCTCAAGACCGATATGCTCGTAAGCGGCAAGCTCAAGGCTGCTGGCTCGCCCACGCAGCCCCTTACGCCAGAGCAACGCGCCTATCTCATGGCGCTGATTTTGGACCTGCACCAGCAGTTCGTTGCCGATGTAGCCAGCGCGCGCGGACTGGACCAGGCCGTGGTGGCCAAGCTGGCCGATGGCCGCGCCATGACCGGGCGGCAGGCCTTGGAGCTCAAACTGGTGGACAAGCTGGGCGGGCAGGCCCTGGCCATGGCCACCCTGCGCGACATGGTCAAGGCCGACGCCAACATCAATGTTCTGGAAGGCCCGGAAAAGAAGCTGCCGCTTCTGCCGCGCCTGCTGGGGGCCAGCCTCTCCGCTGTCCTCTCGGTCCTGGGGCAGGAGGCCGCCAACGGCGCCGCCGCCGACGGCCTGGTTCTGCAATACCGCCAGTAGGCGCACCCCGGGCGCGGCCATGCCGACCTCCCACGTTCAGCCCCCTTTCACCGACGAAGCCCGCTTCTTCCGCTCCCCCGCGCTGCCGGGCACGGAGCTTTTACGCGCGCGCTTCTTTCGCCACAGCTTCGGGCCGCACTGGCACGAGGGCTACGTGGTGGCGGTCATCACCGCCGGGGCGGAGGGCTACAGCTACCGGGGCGCGCGGCACATAGCCGAGCCCTGGACCCTGGCCTGCATCAACCCGGACGAGATCCACACCGGCGAGCGCGCCGCAGACCAGGGCTGGGCCTACCGCGTGTTCTATCCCCCGGCCGAGGTGGTGGGGGATCTGGCCCGGCAGCTGTGCCCCGGCCAGGGCGCAGGCCTGCCGCGCCTGCCGCAGCAGGTCATCAGCGATCTGCCCCTGGCCCGCGCGTTGGCCAGCGCCCACGTTCTGCTTGAAGGCGGCGGCGATGTGCTGGAGGCCCAGACTGCGACCCTGAACGCCTTGAGCGCCCTGCTTACCCGCCACGGCGAATTGGCTGCCGAAAGGCCGCAGCCCGCGCCGGGGGCAAGCGCCTACGTCTCCACCATGCGCGAGCGCCTGGCGGCGGATGTTTCCGAGCAGCTGAGCCTGGAGGAGCTGGGGCGCTGCGTGGGTCTCTCGGCCTTTCATGCCGCGCGGCTCTTCGCCCGCGAAACAGGCATGCCGCCGCACGCCTGGCGCAACGCCCTGCGCGTAAACCGCTCCCTGCCGCTTTTGCGCGCCGGAACGAGCGTGGCCGAGACAGCCAGCGCCTGCGGCTTTACGGACCAGAGCCACTTCACCCGGCACTTCCGCCGAGCCTTCGGCGTTTCCCCTGGGCGCTGGCGCTGCTGAGAGCGCAAGAACGTACAAGCCGCGCAGCGCACACCTGGGCTATTGCCTGCCCATGCAAACCACCCCGCTGCCGTCCTTTGGGCGGCTCCCCTTCACACTTTCCGGCCTGAGGGCAGGCTTCCGGGCCTGCATTCCCGTTTCCGTCGGCGTGGCTGTGTACGGCGTGCTCTTCGGCCTGCTGGCCCGGCAAAAGGGGCTCTCCTTCCTGGAGGCCGAGTCCATGAGCCTGTTCGTGTTCGCCGGGGCCAGCCAGCTCATCGCCCTGGACCTGTGGGGGCCGGAGCTGCCCGTGTTCTCGCTCATCGCCACCACCTTCATCGTCAACCTGCGGCACGTGCTCATGGGCGCGGCCCTGGCCCCGCAGCTGCTGCGGCTTTCGGCGGGCAAGGCTTTCGGCTCTTTGTTCTTCATGACCGACGAATCCTGGGCCCTGACCCTGACGCGCTGGGCCGAGGACAGACGGCGCGGGGCGCTTTGCGACGGAGGCTTCCTGCTGGGCGCGGGCCTGGCGGTATACACCTTCTGGGGGGCCTCCACCGCCCTGGGCCATGTGCTGGTGCGCGGTCTGGACGACCCGGCGCGCTACGGGCTGGATTTCGCCTTCACAGCGGTGTTCACGGCGCTTTTGGTGGGCCTGCGGCCCCGCAGGGCAGACGTGCTGCCCCTTGCGGCGGCCACCTGCGCCGCGCTGCTGGCGGCGCGCTTCTGCCCCGGCAAATGGTACATCCTGGCCGGAGCCCTTGCGGGCGGGCTGGCGGCCGCGTCCACGGGTCCGGCCAAGGCCAACCCGCCTGACGGCACGTCCCCCGGCACGTCCCCCGGAACGGCTGCCGGCACGGCTGCCCCTGGCGCGACTGCCCCTGGCGCGACTGCCGCCGACAATGCACAACCCAAGGCGGACGCATGATGGACGCGGCAGCCCTCTCGCCCCTGGCTCTGTCCCTGGCCACCATCTGCGGCATGGCCGTGGCCACTTACGCCAGCCGCGCCGCCGGGCTCATGCTCATGAGCCGCATCAGCCCCGGCCCGCGCCTCACGCGCTTCATGCAAGCCATTCCCGCCGCGATTCTGGCGTCCATCGTGGCGCCCAGCGCCCTGGCCAGCGGCTCGGCCGAGGCCATGGCCACGCTGGTGACGGCGCTTACGGCCTGGCGCTTCGGCAACCTGCCCCTGGCCATGTGCGCGGGCGTGGCCGCCGTGCTGGCCCTGCGCCCGCTGCTGGGCTGATCCCGGGCACGGCAGCTTCCCCGCGCAACGCTCGGCACGGCGCCGCGAGAAAGCCGAGGGTCCGCCCGCACGATGGCAGGCCCGCGCGTAAAACGCAGCCCGGCGCGCGCTCAGCCCATGTCGGCCCGGCACAGGCGCTGCCAGGCTGAAGCACGCGGCAATCCCGGCAAGGCCCCCACCCCCACAGCAACAAAAAAGCCGACGGGTCTCCCCGTCGACTTCTTTGTGTGCGTACACGTTGTGCCGCAAGGCCGCCCTTGGGCGGCGAATGCTACCGGGCTGGCGCGCCCCGCCGCTAAGCGGCAGGCAGGCGCACGGTGAACACGCTGCCCGTGTTGGTGGCGGCGTCCGTGGGCGATTCCACATACACCTCGCCGCCGTAGTTACGGGCGATGTGGCGGCAGATTGCCAGGCCCAGGCCCGCGCTGCCCGCGCCGTCCACGCCGTTGCCGTCGGCCCGGAAGAAGCGCTCGAAGATGCGCTTCTGGTTCTCCTCGGAGATACCCGGCCCCTGGTCGGCAAAGCGCAGGGTCACGCTCTGCCCGTCGCTCTCGGCCTCTATGAGCACCTTGGTGCCCTCCGGCGAATACTTGATGGCGTTGTCCACAATGCTTTCAATGATCTGCAGCAGGCCGTCCGGGTCCGCCGCCGCCGGGGGCAGCTTCTCCGGCAGGGGGGCCAGCTCAAGCTCTATGCGCTTGTCCTGTGCGGCGAAGGAGGCGTTTTTGAGGGCGTGATCCATGGCCTGGGCCACGCTGGCGGTCAGGTCGCTGGCGCGCTTGCCGTCGCGCTCGCTCTTGGCCAGGGCGAACATGCCGCCGATGACCTTGGCCATGTGCACGGCATTGGCGTGGATGATCTCCAGGAACTCGCGGCGCTTGGCGTCTTCGGCCGGGGGCGAGTCGAGCAGGGTCTCGGAGTAGCCGCGGATGCTTGTGAGCGGGGTGCGCAACTGGTGCGAGGCGTTGGCGACGAAGTCGCGCAGCACGCGCTCCACGCGCTTCTGCTCGCTGGTGTCGTGGAAAACCAGGATGACGCGCGGCCGAAACTTGTGGTCGCGGAAGGGCACCACGGTCATCTCCGCGCAGTGGCGGTCCTTGAGCTCTATCTGGCGGTTCACGCGCTCGCTGGTGTCGCCCGCCATGACGCTGTCCACGATGTTCTGGATGTCCAGGCTCATGGTGGCCTCAAGGGGCGCGCGGCCAATGAACTCATGCGCGCGCGGGAAGATGGCCGAGAGCGCCGGGTTCACGTGCAGAATGCGCCCGCCGGAATCAAGGACCATGACGCCTTCGCTCATGCCCTCGAACATGGCCCAAAGCTCGCCGCGCTGGTTCTCTATGATCTTGACGTTCTTCTTGATCTTCTTGGCCATGCGGTTGATGGCCTCGGCCAGGGGCTGGAACTCCGCCGCCGGGTAGAAGAGGATCTTGCGGCGGTAGTCGCCGTCGCCGATGGCTTGGGCGGCCTCCGTGAACTGGGCGATGCCCGAGGTGATGGTGCGCGAAAGAAGCCACAACAACACGCCGGAGCCAAGCAGCAACGGCACCACGGCGGCCAGCAGGGCCCAGCGCATGCGCTGCAGGTGCAGGCGCACCAGGCTGACCGGCGCGGCCAGGCGCAGCACGGTCTCGGGCGCGCCCTCGCCTGCGGTAAGCTTCTTGGCCATGTAGATCATGTCGCGGTCAAGGGTGGTGCTGTGGCGCGTGCTTTGGCCCACCTCTCCGCCCAGGGAGGCCAGCACCTCCGGCCGGGTGGAGTGGTCGTCGAGCTTGCCTATTTCCGCATAGGGCACAGAGGTATCGGCCACCACGCGGCCGCCCTCGATGAGGGAAATGCGCATGCCCATGCTGCCGCCCAGGGAATGCAGAAAATCCTGGCGGTCGCGCGGTTCCTTGAAGGGCCCGCTGCGTTCCAGCAGCCACTGCACGGTCTCAAGCTTGGCCTGGGTGTCGCGCTCGAAGTCGCGCGCGGTCTCGTCGTCCAGGGTGGAGCTGTAGCGCCAGAAGGCCAGGGCCAACCCGGCGATGAGCACCCCCCAGCCCCACAACAAGACTCGCATCTGAATGGATTGCACTCTCGGCATCATGTGTCCTTGAAAATGTCCGCCGGTGTGGCGGGGTTGTCATCTCTCCGGCGCGCGGAGGAAATCAGGTCGCCCTGTAGATGGCCAGCGAGCTGTGCGCAACCACGCGGTTGCGGCCTTGGGTCTTGGCCGCGTACATGGCCTGGTCCGCCGCCAAAACAAGGTCCGAGGCGTTCTGCCCGGGCCCAATCTGGGCCACGCCGATGCTTACGGTAACGTGCAGGGGCGGCACGGTTTCCGAGCTGGTAAGGTGCGGCACAAAGGGGCAGCGCGCCACGTCCTGGCGCAAATCCTCGGCCTGGGCCACGGCCTGGACCTCGTCCAGCCCCTCGCACAGGATCACCAGTTCCTCGCCCCCGAAACGGGCCGCATAGCCGGAAAACTGCATGGAATGGGCCGAAAGAATGGCCGCCAGCACCCGCAACACGCCATCGCCCACCTGGTGGCCGTGGGTGTCGTTGATGGTCTTGAAGCGGTCCACATCGAGAAACATGAGCGACAAGGGGGTGTTTTCCTTGCGGCAGCGCTCCTGAACGACGGAGAGCTGGGCGTCCAGCGCGCGGCGGCTGTACAGTTCGGAAAGCAGCGGATCAAAATTCGCGGTGTGCTCCAACTGGTGGGCGCGCTCCTGCCAGGTGCGCGCCTCTTCCCTGGCCTGGCTCACCATATCGGTGATCATGCCGCGCAGGCGGCTGAGAACCCCGGCGGGCGACTGCGCGTTGGCGATGTCTTTCTCTGTGTCTGCGCCCATGCGCTGGATGCGGTTTTGCCGCGCGGCGGTGGTGTGCTGTATTTCCGCAAAGACCTTGGACATTTCGTCGTACAGGGCATTGTAGCCCTGGCGCTCTGCCGCAAGCTGGCTGCGCATGTCCTCCATCTTTTGATTTTCCAGCAAAAAGCTCTGAATGTTCTGCACTATGTGCGTAAAACGCTGATGGTCCAGGGGGCGCTTGGCCATTTGCTCAAAAATCTTGGCCTGTAGCTGGGCTTTTTGGTCGTCGGTGAAAAGATCCATGGCCGAGACAAGGTTGCGGGCAAAGAGCACCACGGCCATCCAGTCCGCGTCTTCGGCAATACCGAGCCGCGCCAGGGTTTCCTGGACAGCTTCCAACCCGTTCTGGGGTTTGCTCTCCTGCAACGTGGTCATCTTCACCTCTCGCCAATAGTACTACCGCATTCCGCATAAAACTCAACGAAAGAATGCAGCCTGGCAGCACTGCATCGCCCTGCGCCAGCCGGTGGATTCATCTATCCCGCATTGGCAGGAGGCGTCAATGTTGCAGCGCCGCAGTTCAAGGGCGAAGGCAGGCTCTCTGGCAGAATGACGGAGAATTCCGTGCCTGCTTCCGGTTCGGAGCGCAGGAGCAGACGTCCCTGGAGATATTCCTCCGTAAGCAGGCGCGCGCTATAGGTGCCCAGGCCGCGACCGGGCCCCTTGGTGGAGAAGAAGCGCGTAAACAACTGCAAGCGCACGGCTTCGTCCATTACGCCGGGGTTGCGCACCCGGTAAAAAATGCCGCCCGGCCCGCGCCCGCAGGAAAGGGTCACACAGCCGCCCTGGTCCGTGGCCTCCAGGGCGTTGCGGGTCAGGTTGGCCATAACGCGGTACAGCAGGTTCTTGTCGGTGCTGAAGAACACATCGGCGCTCTCCGGGTCCACCTGCAGGCGCTTGCCCGCCGCAACGGACTGCCGCCGGAAGAAATCCGCCAATTCCAGCAGGATGAAACGCGTGCCCAGCTTCACGGGCTGCACCTGCATCTGGCGATTTTCCGCTGCGGCGAACTGTTTTTGCGCCAGCACCTGGTCCACCAGGCGCGAGGAGGCCCCCAGCAGAATTTCCGTGTCATCGCGCAGGTCCCCGCTCACCTGCCCGGCCAAAAGCGCGCACAGGCCGTGGATGCCGGAGGACGTATCCAGCACGTCGTGGTAGAAGATGCGCTCAAAAAGCTCCACACGCTTCTCAAAGGAGATGTCGAGCATGGTGGCGAAGAGGAAGCGCTCCCCGGCCAGGTTGAGGGGCGTGGAAAGGAACTGGAAGTTGGCGGCGTCGCGCAGATCGCGGGTGTCGCGGGTGATGCGGCACTCCTGCACGTCGTGGCGGCCGTCCAGACCGCTTAGAATGGCCTTGGCCGCGCCGCAATGGCAGCAAAAGGCCGTGGTGCCGCAGCCGCCCTCCGCCGCGTGGCGGTGGTCGCAGCCCAGGGCCTCGCCCACGCGCAGGCCCAAAAGCTCCACGGCGGGCCGCCCCAGAAAACGCGCCAAATTGTCGTTGGCCAGCACAATTTGCCGGTCCTCGTTCAGCACCAGCACCATCACCGGCAGCATGTCGAGCACGCCGCTGGTGTTCAGGGTGCTGGCCAGCACGGCCTGACGCCGAATGATGTCCATGGGCGCGCGGCGCTCTGGGCAGGAAGGCGCAAGGGGGGTGGTCGTCTGCATCGGGGGGGGCTCCGCAGGGCGAGAGTATACGGAGCAATGCGCCGTAGGGGCGTGCATAGCAGCAAAGCCCGCAGCCCGCAACGCGTGAAAGAGAGCAAAACAGGGCCGGAGACCGCCCCGCGCCTGTGCGCCCGGCCCTTGCGCGGGTGGAGGAACCTGGGGTACAGCCGGGGCATGAAGCCCCAGACGCATGCCCCCCAACCGCCTCTGCGCGCCCTGCTGCGCGCGGCGCACAAGTATCTGTTTCTTGTTGCGCCCCTGCCCCACGCCACGGGTTCGGTCTCCGCCCTGGTGGGGGCGGGCCTGGCTCAGCACAGCCTGGAGCTGCTGACCGAGGGCGCGCTTGTGGCCGGAGTGGCCCTGGCCCTGCCCGCCTCCGGCTGGTTGTGCCTGGCGCTCTTGTGCCTGGCCGACGGTTTTTGCCGCTACCGGGAGTACCAGCGGCTCAAAGGGGCCCTGCGACGCCGGGGCTTCCACCCACGCCTGCTGGCCCCGGTGAGCACCTCGCGCTGCCAGCGCGACGCCGCCCTGGCCGCCGCCCGCGAACTGGGCCACCTGACCCGCGCCCGTGCGCACTTCCGCGCCCTGGGCTACCGCTGGTGGCACCTCCTGCCCGATGGCAGCGTGGACAATCCCTTGCGCTTCCTTGACCCGGCCTTCCTCAAAACCACCTTTCTGCCGGGCAAGGCCCCGGAACGGACCAACGCCTCCGGCTGAGGCCAGCCCGGCAACGCCCGGTTGCCTTCCCGCCTAGCCTGCCCTATCCTCGCGCCCATGACCGACGAATCGCCCTGCCCCACGCCCCGCATGCCCGGCGCCCCTGAGCCCGGCCCCCTTGGACCCGGTGAAATGGCCGACAGCTTGGCCGACCCCCTGGCCGACGAGTTGCCCGAAAGCCTGGCCGGTCCGCAGGCTGCCCCCCTGGCCGATGCCCTGCCCGTGCCGCAGGAAGGCGCACCGGGAGATGTGCTCGCCGTGCCGCAGGACGACGACTTTTACTCCCCCAAAGACTCCGGCCTGCCGCCGCTTCCCTGCCTGGGCTGCGGTTGGTGCTGCCTGGACAATCCCTGCGAGGTGTCGCACCAGGCCTTCGGCTACGCCAAGCGCTGCCCGGCCCTTGTCTGGACCGGGGCGCGCTACATTTGCGATCTGGTGGTGCACCCGGTTGCGGGCGTAGACTTGAGCCCGCTGTTTGTGGGCCAGGGCTGCTGCGCCCGGCACAACGCCTGGCGCGAGGACGTGAAAGAACGCGGGTAGGCCCGGCGGGCGAAAGCGGCGGAAGCTTCAGGCCGGTGCGAAAACGCGCTGGCTCCCGGCCCCTGCTACGGCTTCACGGTCACAAAGAACTCCTGGCGGGCCAGCTTGTGACCCCGGTACAGAATCTCGATGACATACACGCCCGGCACAAGGTCGCCGGGGGTGTCGAAGCTCCACACGCTGTGCTCCACGGCCCCGATGACGCGCTCGTACTGGGCGGTTGAGTGGGTCATGGGCAGTTGCGTGTCCGGGTTCACCATCTGCGGGTGCCGCACCACCACGTCCACCACCGCCACCGCGCCCTCCGGGCTGCCGGTAAGCTGGTAGCGCAGGCCTATGCCCGTATCCAGCACGGCCTCAACATTCGCGCCGCGCCGCACAAGGACGAAGTCCCGCGCGCGGTCGCGGATGCCATCGACCACATGCGGCGAGTATTCGCGGCTCTCCACCGTGGAGGAGAACACGCCGAAGGCCAGCACCTTGGCCCCAGTCACTTTGGCCTCCCCGGCCTGCTGCGCCTGGGCCGCGCCGCACGGCAGGCAGCACAGCAGCACCGCCAACATCCAACACGCCATTATTCTGCGCATGAACTCCTCCCGGTGCGCCCCCTGCCTGGGGGCGCGCATTGGGAACGAAGGGTGCTCGGTCTTACACGCCAAGGCTTTTGCGCAGCACATCCAGCCGCAGGTGCCTGGCCACCAGCTCTGCGCCCTGGCGCACCTTCACGGCGTCGCGCATCTTGTGGCGCGTCAGCAAATTCTCCATCTTTTTCGCTACGGTGAAGGTGTCTTCACGCACGATGATGATGCTCGTCTCCAGCACCTCGGAGCGGGTGAGGATGACATCGTTGGGATACAGGTTGCCGGTGAGCACCAGACAGGGACAGTCGCCCTCAAGGGCCACCAACTGCACGTCCGCGCGGTCGCCGCCGACGATGACCGCCGCGTTCTTCTTCTTGCGGAAGTGCAGCATGAAATTCTCCACCTGCATGGTGCCGATGAGAAACTGCGAGACAACGCGGTCGGTCTTGTGGTGCGCGCTGATGACCTTGCCCCCCAGGCGCTGGGCCAGGTCGCCCACGGTGATGGAGCCCATGAGCGGGTCGCGCGGGAGGATGCCCAGCACCGGCACGCCGCGCGCCTCCAAGAAGGGGGCCAGGTGCCCGGAAACCTCCTCCAGAAAAGCCGGGGGCACGTCGTTCAAAATCACGCCGGAAAGATTGTCGCCCAGCTGCTCTTTGAGCATCAAAAGCAGGTCGTAGTTCAGCTCCTTCTCGAAACGGTCGATGACCACGCTCTGAAGGCCCAGGGCCTTGACCACGCTGATGGCATCGACCCCGGAGTATTTTCCGGAGTACATGCTGCCGCTGCCCGCCACAAGCATCAGGTCGCGCCCCTGCTCCAGGCCCTTGTAGGCGCTGGCGATGTTGCGTACCAGGCCGCCGTCGGCCACGCCGGGCAAGCGCCCCTCGAAGGCGTCCACCTTGAAGTCGTGCGTCACCACCACCGGGGTCATGGCGGGCGGGGTGTGGGCCGGGTCGGCGGCAAGGCCCAAGGCATCGCGCACAAAAAGCGCGTCCTCGTCGCCCAAGCCCGCTTCGGTCTCCAGGGGCATGGCGCCCACGGGCTTCATGTAACCCACCTTGAGGCCCGCCTGCTGGAAGCCCAGGCCCAGGCCCACCGTTATGGTGTTCTTGCCGGAATAGCCTGATGTGGAGCCGATGTAGAGTCCGGGCATGCCGCCCTCCTTGTCGTTTCGCGTGGTCGTGGTTTCGCGTGGTCTTGAAAAGCTAGGCCAGGGCGAGCCGGGCCCCGGCCACGAACACGCCCTCCGCCCCGGCCAGCACCGGGGCGAACTGCGCCCCGGCCAGCCTGGGCGCGCGCAGGGCCAGCCGGGAAACACCCAGCAGCAGGCGCTCCAGCGCCCGCAGCGAAACCACCGCCCCGCCGTCCACCCCGCGCAGCAGGGGATAGAAGCGCACCTCGCGCAGCATCTCGCGCGCGTCCGTCGGGGTCAAGGGGGCCAGCCGATACGAAATGTCGCCCAAGAGTTCCGAGCCGACCCCGGCCAGGCCGAAGCTCAGCAGCGGCCCAAACTGCGGGTCGCGCGTGAAGCCCACCACCAGTTCGAAGCCGCTTTGCGGCGTCCCGGCCGCCGCCTGCACCAGGCAGCCGGTAACGCTGGCCTCCGGGCGCTGGCGCGCGGCGCGGTTGGTCAGCGTCAAAAAAGCGTTGCGCACGGCCCCGGCGCTGTGCAGGCGCGCAAAAGGCGCGCCCCGGCCGCCGGAATGCGGCGCAGCCCCGGCCGCGTCGCCCTCGCGCAGGGCCAGGTTCAGCGACACGGGCAGGCCGATTTCCCCGGCCAGGCGCACGGCCTCCGCGCTGGTGCGCGCAAGTCCGGTGGTCAGCACGGGCAAACCCGCGGCGTGCGCCACCTCCAGGGCCGTCACCCCGCCAAGCTCCAGCAGGCCCTGGGCGTGGGCGGCGGAAATGATGGCCACGGCCTCGTCGTCCCAGGGAGCGTCTGCGGTGTGAGAAGCCTCGGGCAGGGCGCTGGCCGCCCGGCTGGCCTGCAGCCCGCGCTGCCGGTACAGGGCGGAAAGCGCACCCACCGCTGCTTCCGGGAAATCATAGCAGGGAATGCCCGCCTTGAGCAGGGCCTCGCGCGCGGGGCGCACGCCCTCGCCGCCCAAAAAGCAGGCCGCCACGGGCTTGGCTTCCGGGTTGTCCGGCCCGCAGGCGCAATCGATGACCGCCCGCGCGGTTTTGAGCGGCTCGCTCTTGGCCGTGGGCGTCAAGATGACCAGCAGGCTGTGGATTTGCGCATCGGCCAGCAGCAGGGCCAGGCCCGCGCGGTAGCGCTCGGCCCCGGCGTCGCCCAGCACGTCTACGGGATTGTACAGCGAGGCGAAGCCCGGCAAAGCCTCGGCTAGGCGGGCCAGGGTGGCCTGGGAGGGTCGCGGCAGGGTAAGCCGGGTGCGGGCGCAGGCGTCTGCGGCCAGAATGCCCGGCCCGCCCGCGTTGGTCAGCACCGCAAGCCCCGGTCCGGCGGGCAGGGGCTGGGTGGCGAAGGCCTGGGCCAGGCTGAACAGCTCGGCCATTTCGTCCACATGGATGACCCCGGCCTGGCGGAAGGCCGCGCGGTAGGCCGCCGGAGAGCCCGAGGCCGAGCCCGTGTGGGCCGAAACCGCCCGCGCCCCGGCCGGGGTAATGCCCGCCTTGAGCAGCAGCACGGGCTTTTTCGCCGTCACCTCGCGCGCGGCGGCCAAAAATTCCTGCCCGTCCTCCACGCTCTCACAGTAGCCCAGAATAACCTTGGTGTCCGGGTCGTCGCCCAGGGCGCGCAGCACGTCGGCCTCGTTCAGGCGGGCCTTGTTGCCCAGGCTTATGAACTTGGAAAAGCCCAGCCCCAGGCCCATGGCCCAGTCCAACACGGAAACGCACATGGCCCCGGACTGGGAAAAAAACGACACGCCGCCCGGCTTCGGGTGCCCGGCGGCAAAGCTTGCGTTCAGGTTGCAGGCGGTGTTGATGAGCCCCAAGGAGTTGGGCCCAAGCAGCAGCATCCCGGCGGACTCGGCGGTATTTTTAAGCTCCTGCTCGGCCAGAAAGCCCTGCCTGCCCGTTTCGCGGAAGCCTGCGGCCAGCACGATGGCGGCGCGCACCCCGCGTTCGGCCAAAAGGGCCAGCTCCGGCAGGGCCTGCTCGCGCGGCAGGCACACCACGGCCAGGTCCACGCCGGGCGGCAGCAGGGCGGAGGAAGCAAGCGGCGTCAGACCGGCCAGGGTTTCCCCGGCCCGTGCGGCGGCGGGATTGACGGGATGGACGACGCCCCTGTACCCTGCGGCCACAAGATTCGCCAAAACCATGCCGCCCACCTTGGACGCGCTGCGCGAGGCCCCCACCACGGCGATGCTGGCGGGGGAAAACAGCGCGGCAAGGGACGAGGTTTCGGACATGCGGGCGGCCTTTCGGAGGACTTGGTGGACCAAAATCTCACAACGGTTCAGGATGACATCCACTATCGCTTCAAGCAAGTCAAGCTGCTGGAGCTGGCGCTTGCACACAGTTCCTGGGCCAACGAGCAGGGCCGCCCGGAGCTCTCCAACGAGCGGCTGGAATTCCTGGGCGATGCGGTGCTTGAGCTGTGCGTCAGCGAAGAAGCCTACCGCCGCTTCCCGGACTCGGCCGAGGGGCTGCTGACCAAGCTGCGCTCGCGGCTGGTCAAAACAAGCACCCTGGCCGGGGTGGCGCGCGGCCTGGGTCTGGACCGGCGCATGCTGCTGGGCCGGGGCGAGGAGACCCAGGGCGGCCGCGACCGCGACAGCCTGCTGGCCGACGCCCTGGAAGCCCTGTTCGGCGCGGTGTTCATGGATGGCGGCTTCGAGGCCGCGCAAACGCTGGTGTTGCGCCTGCTTGACCCGCTGTGGCCGGAAAGCCCGGCCCTGCCCGGCGGCAAGGACTGCAAAAGCAGGCTGCAGGAGCTGACGCAGGAGACCCACCGCGAGCGGCCCGTGTATACCCTGGTGGATTCAAGCGGGCCGGAGCACCACAAGACCTTCGAGGTGGAGGTGCTGCTGCCCGGCGGCCAGCGTTTCCGCGCCACGGGCCCAAGCCTCAAAAAGGCCGAGCAGGCCGCCGCCCAGAGCGCCATCAACGCCCTTACGCAGCGCGCCCCCAAGCCATAGCCGGCCTCAAAAACAACGCAGCGGACCGGAGGGGAGCACCCCTTCCGGCCCGCATGCTTGCGTGCGTTTGCGCTACGGCGCCAGGGCCGTGCCGAACTAGCCCTGAATGAGCTGCAAAGCCATCTTGGGCAGGCTGTTGGCCTGGGC
>DIVX01000178.1:0-9452 GCA_002422505.1 Desulfovibrio sp. UBA6121 | reverse complement strand
GCGACTCGGAAGCCTGCAGGTTCTCCGCCTGGATGGAAAGGTTGGTGATGGTGTTTTCCAGGCGATTCTGCATGGCGCCCAGGGAGGCGCGGATCTTGTCCTTGGAAATGATGGCCTGGTTGATGGCCTCCAGGGTCTGCTGGGCCAGCTCCTGGGTGGAAATGCTCTTGCCCGCATTGTTCGCGGCCAGCATCTTGGCCGCTTCCGTGGCGGTGGCGGCGCCGATCTCCGCATCGGAGTACTTCTGCTTACTGCCGGCCAGCATGCCAAGGCCCATGGCCGAGGCCGTAGCGCAGCCCACGTTGATGTAGTAGTAGTCCTCGGAAGAGTCGTTGCCGGACCCGAAGTGGATCTTGAGCGCACCCACGGACTCGATGCCGGTGCCGTTGTGGCTGTTTTCATCGCCGGAAAGATGCCCGTTCAACAGGTGGATGCCGTTGAAGTCGGTGGCGTTGGCGATACGTGTTATTTCCGAGCACATGGCCTGGTATTCGGAGTCGATCATCAGGCGCTGGTCGGAGCTGTAGGTGCCCGTCGAGGCCTGCATGGCCAGTTCCTTCAGGCGGATGAGCTTTTCGTCGATGACGCCCAACGCTCCGTCTGCGGTCTGGATCATGGAGATGGCGTCGTTTGCGTTGCGCACGCCCTGGTTCATGCTCTTGATGTCCGCGCGCATGAGTTCGCGGATGGCCAGACCGGCGGCGTCGTCTGCGGCGGTGTTAACGCGCAGGCCGGAGGACAGGCGTTGGGTCGAGGTGGACAGGTTGCCATACGCGGTGCCCAGGTTGCGGGCGGCGTTCATGGCCATCAAGTTATGATTGATCACCAAAGACATGACAGAAACCTCCTTGTTCGAAAAACATTCCCTTTGGCCCAGGCTTATGCACGCGCAATGCCAACAAAGAAAATGCCTTTAATAACAAGTGGTTCTTGTTTAAAATATTGTCTAGACTCTTTCGTGCGGCTCCTCTTGGCCTAGAAAAACCTGCCGGGTGTCAGCCCCTTGTCGGAGAGTACTCATTTTTTATAGTACGCAATATCCGGTCTTGGAGCCCGTAAGCAATTCTGCTATCAATAGCGGGATAGAAAATAATACTGACCTCCACCGAGCGAGCGTTCCACATGGCAATTGCCCCCAAATTTGACCAGGACCTGCGAGATTACCTGGAGAACCAGGCCGGGATTCTGGTCATGCTTTCCGATGACCAGCTCTTTGTGCGCTCCCTGCGCACCGCTGTCTTCAAGACCCTGGGCGTCAAGACCGACTGCCTGCACGTCTACACCGACCCCGTGCAGGTCATCAAAGTGGTGAGCGACCGCGTGGCCCGCAAGCTGCCCGTGCTCGTCCTGGCCGACAGGCTCCTGCGCGGCAAGCCCAACATCGAGTTCATGCGCACCATCAAGACCACCTACCCGCAGGCGCGCCTGCTCGTTATGACCCAGGAGACCGGCAAGCACGACCTCTCCCAGCTCTTCGAAATCGGCGTGGACAGCATTTTGACCAAGCCGGTGAGCGTGGACACTCTGGTGGAGAAAATGGCCGGGGCCATTAAGCCCCAGGGCAGAATAAGCCAGCTGGTGCAAGAGGCCCGCAGTTGCCTGGACCTGGGCGATACCGCCAAGGTGAAGCAACTGGCCCAGGAGATTCTGCGCCTGAAGGACAAAAGCCCGGTGGCCTACATGCTGCTGGGCGACGCCTTCCTGGCCGAGGACCGCCGCGACGAGGCCATCCGCTCCTACGAGGCCGCCCACGTGGGCGCGCGCCTGTACCTGGAGCCCCTCAAGAAGCTGGCCGATGCGCACAAGGAGCTCGACGAGGACGCCTACCTGCGCTACCTGCGCAAGCTCGACATCATCAGCCCGCTGAACACCGAGCGCAAGTGCGAGATAGGCAAAGTCTACATGCGCAAAAGCGAGATGGAGAACGCGGACAAGTACTTCAGCGAGGCCATAGCCAACGCCCAGCGCGAGGCCTTCAGCCAGGTGGACCGCGTGGTGCAAGAGATAGCCGAGGTGGTGGCGGAATCTTCGCCGGAGCTGGCGGAAAAATATTACGTGCAGTTGCTCGACATGAAGGGCGACAACCTGACCCTGGACGACATGGCCACCTTCAATAAGCTGGGCATAGCCCTGCGCCGCCAGGGAAAATGGCGCGAAGCGGTGGACAACTACAAAAAGGCCCTCACCGTGGCCCCGTCCGACGAGCGCGTCATCTATAATATGGGCCTGGCCTACGCCGATGGCCAGCTGCACCGCATGGCCGTGGGCGCTTACGAGCAGGTCCAGCGCATAGCGCCGGAATTCCACAAGACAGCGCCCATCGTGGCCTTCAGCATGGCATCCGCCTTCGCCATGACCAAGGACATTCCCACGGCGCGCTTCTATCTCGCCTCCGCCCTGGAGCAAGACCCCGGCCACGCCGCCTCGCGCAGGCTCTTGAGCCGCCTGGAGCAGCTGGGCGTGTAGCCCCGGCCCGCGCCCTTGCGCGCTCCTAAAAGCGCACTATCCGCAAAAAGCCCAGCACAAAGCCGATGGCTCCGAGATCGACGTTGTAGTTGCACAACGCCATGGCCGTGAAGAAGCTCCACAACAGCACCGGCCCGCGCCCGCCCACAAACAGCGCCAAAAGCCCGGCCCCAAGGCTGCCAAGCCCCCACGCGCCGGAAAGCTGCCCCCAAAGCACGGCCTGGCGCAGGCCCATGAGCAGCACGCTCCCGCCCGACCCGCTCACCGGGGTATCGACCACATAAATGCGGAAGTAGAAACTGCCCACATAGGTGAGGGCGAACACAAGGGCCGTGAGTATTGTATTGCGGGACACTGCAAACCTCGCTAGCGTGACGGACAGCCGTGCATGACGCGTTTTGCCCCCCGCAGTCAAGCCCCTTGGCCGCGCCCATGCCCGCCATGCGCCCTGGCCCGGCGCAACAGGCCTGCGGGCAGAGGCCCGGCGCAACAGGCCTACTGCCATAGGCCCACTGTGATAGGCCCACTGTGATAGGGAGGACGACCCCATGCCCGCACGCGCCGCCTTCCCCGTAGCGCCCCCGGCCCGGCCCCGGCCGCCCGGCGCAAGGCCTGCAAGAGCTTCCATGCCGCAACCGCACGCCAATGCGGCAAACCTTTCCGCGCCGCCGTACTGCTGCGTCCCGTCCCCGTGCGCCCCGCCCCCGTGCGCCCCGTTGGCGCTGCTGGGCCGACTCGACCAGCTCAACCGGCTGGCCCTGCTGCTTTTGCTCAACCAGCGGCTTCGATTCGACCGGCTTCTTCGGCTCGACCGGCTGCCCCGACTGACTCCGCTGGGCCTGCTGGCCTGCCTGGCCCTGCTGTGCTGCGCCGCCTGCGCGCGCCCCGCCGTGCACAGCGCAGCACCCCTGCCCGCAACGCCCGCCAGCGCCGCAGCCCCAGCCACCGCAAGCCCCGCCGCCAACCTCCTGGAACGCGCGTCCGCCCTGCTGGACGAAGGGCCCGGCCAAAATCCCCAGGCCGCCCTGGACCTGCTGCAGCCGCTTTTGACCGCGCCACAGGCGGACGACGCCCCCGGCGCGTGGCTGCTGGCCGTGCAGGCCCTGCGCCAGCTAGGCCGCCTGGACGAGGCCGTAGCCCAGTGCAACCGGCAGATTTTGCGCACCCCGCGCCTGGCACGGGCCTTTGTGGAGCGCGGCAGAGCCTTTTCCGCCCTGGGCCACGGCGAGCGCGCCCTGGAGGACTTCGAGGCCGCCCTGGTGCTGGAGCCCAACGACATCGACGCCCTGCTGGCCCAAGGCGACGCCTACTTCATGCTGGAGCGGCCGCAGGAGGCCGAGGCCAGCTATTCCCGCGCCATCGCCCTCAGCCCCGCACTGCCCCTGGCCTGGATCAACCGGGGGGTGGCCCGCGACGAACAGGGCCGCTTCGAGGAAGCCATAGCCGACTTCACCCAGGCCCTGGCCCTGGACCCCAGGCAGGCCTCGGCCCTGGCCAACCGGGGCGTTTCGCGCTCGCAAAAGGGCGATGTGCCCGGCATGTGCGCCGACTACGCCAAGGCCTGCGCCCTGGGCCTGTGCCGCAGATTGCGCGACGCCCAGGCCATGGACTACTGCCTGGAGCCCTGACGGACATATTCCTGGTTGACAAAAAGCAGGCAATGGCTTTGGGTGGGTCCGTTTCACTAAAATCAACCATGAGCCCCACCCCCAAGGGCGAGGCCCAGGCCCGTAAGGACGCACCGACATGAGGCTCACCCTGCGCGAGGCTGCGGCCTCCCTCAACTGCACCGAGAAAACCGTGTTGCGCTGGATTGCGCACGCGGGGCTGCCCACGGTGCGTCTGGGCGGGCTGTACCATTTCAACCGCGCGGAGCTCATGGAGTGGGCCATCCACCACGGCATAGGCTCCACGGCCCTCAGCTGCGAGCTGGAGCCGGAGCAGGACAGCGACTGCGGCGCGGTCTCGGCCCTGGCCGGAGCCCTGCGCGCGGGCGGCGTTGTTTCCGGCGCGCCCGGCGCCACCCTGCCGGAGGTGCTCTGCTTCGCCGTGGAGCGCCTGCTGCCCAATGCGCGTGAGGCCGAACGCGAGCTGGTGCTGGCCATGCTGCTGGCGCGGGAGGCCACCGGCGTCACCGCCGTGGGCGGCGGCGTGCTGGTGCCGCATGTGCGCGCCCCGCTCATCCTGGGCGAGCAGCCGCGCATCCTGCTCGTCTACCCCAAAACGCCCCTGCCGCTTTCCGCCGTGCCCACGCCGGACAAGGAGCCCGTAGAGGCCCTGTTCATGCTGGCCTCGCCCACGGTGCGCGCGCACTTGACCCTGCTGGCCCTTTTGGCCGCCGCCCTGCGCGATGCGGACTTCCGCCAGGCGGTGCTGTCACGCGCGCCGGAGACTGCAATCCAGGCCGCGGCAGCCGCGGCAGAGCATTTGCACCAGGGCGCAAAACGCGGGAGGAAGCGCCCGTGACGCTCTTTGCCGCCTGCTTGCTGACCTTTCTGCTGGGCGCGTTGGCAGCGCTTTTGCCGCGCTCCTTCCGCATTGCCAACGCCCTGGGCTCCGGCCTGGCGGTGCTGGGCTGCCTGCTGGGCCTCGCGCCCGCCGTGCAGGCGCTCATCACCCCGCAGGACTGGCAGCTGGCCCTGGCCTGGCCGCCGCCCTGGGGCCTGGGCCACCTAGCCCTGGACGGCATCTCCGCGCTTTTCCTGACGCCCGCCCTGCTGCTCATCGGCCTGGGCGCGCTGTATGGCCGGGGCTACCTGGCGCACATGGAGGGCCGCAAGCGCGCCGGTCCGCCCTGGTTCTTCTACAACATCCTGGCGGCCTGCATCACCGGGGTGTTCTCCGCGCGTGATCCGCTTCTGCTGCTGCTTTTCTGGGAAGGCATGGCCCTGTCGTCTTACTTCCTGGTCTGCATGGAGGACGGCGACGGCTCCGTGCGCCGTGCCGGGCGTATCTATCTCATCGCCTCGCACCTGGGCGCGGCTTTCCTGCTGGTGCTGTGCCTAGTGCCGGGCGCAACCTGGCCGCCCACGCAGGCCTTGCCCGCCGCCGCCCCGCTGCTGGAGGACTCCCTGGCCAGCCTGGCGTCCGCGCCCGGCCTGGGCCTGGCCGCCGTTCCCGCCGGGCTGATCTTTCTGCTGGCCCTGGTGGGCTTTGGCTCCAAGGCGGGCCTGGCCCCCCTTGGCGTATGGCTGCCGGAGGCCCACCCCGCAGCGCCCAGCCACGTGTCCGCCGTGCTTTCCGGCGTCATGATCAAGACCGGCGTGTACGGCATTTTGCGGGTGCTGCTGGCCCTGCAGCCAGAGCCCTGGTGGGGCTGGACGCTCATCGCCCTGGGCGGCGCAACTGCCGTGCTCGGCGTGGCCGGAGCCCTGGGCCAGTCGGAGCTCAAGCGCCTGCTGGCATGGTCCAGCATGGAAAACGCCGGGCTGATGCTGCTGGGCCTGGGCCTGGGCGCCCTTGGCCGCGCCTGCAACGCGCCCCTGGTGGCGACCCTGGGCTTCAGCGCGGCCCTCATCCACATGGTGAACCACGGGGTGTTCAAGTCTTTGCTCTTTTTCTGCGCGGGCAGCGTGCTGCACGGCACCGGGGAGCGCCGCATGGACCAACTGGGCGGGGCGCTCAAACGCATGCCCGCCACCGGCGCGGCCTTCGCCGTGGCCTCCCTGGGCATTTGCGGGCTGCCGCCGCTGGGCGGCTTCGCCTCGGAGCTGGTGCTGGGCCTGTGCGCGGTAAAGGGCCTGCTTTTGCCCACGGCCAGCCTGGACATCCCCAGCCTTGCGGCCCTGGCCGTGCTGGTTTTGTGCGCGGGCATGGCCGCGGCGGTGTTTGTGGGGGCCTTTGGCGCGGTGTTCCTGGGCGAACCCCGCAGCCAGACCGCCAAGACCGCCCACGAAGCCCCGGCGCTGATGCGTTGGCCCATGCTGGCCCTGGCGGGGCTAGGCCTGCTGCTGGGCCTGGGCGCGCCCCTGCTGCTGCACACCGTCTTAAGCGTGCTGGCCCCCACCCTGCCCCAGGCCTCGGCCCTGGGCGCACCCCTGGTGCAGGGGCTCGGCGTGGCCTCGGTCATCTTCGGCCTGTTGCTGGCGCTTCTGGGCGGGCTTTTCTGGCTGCGCCGGGCGCTGCTGCGCGGGCGCGACGTACGCACCGGCCCCACCTGGGACTGCGGCTACATCGCCCCCACGGCGCGCATCCAGTACACCTATTCGTCCTTCGCCCAGCCCCTGGCGCTGATGTTCCACGCGCTGACCGGCAGCACTGGCCGGGCCACCCGGCCCTGGGGCCTGTTCCCGGCGCGGGCGGGCTACTTTGCGGAGGCCCAGGACCGCATCCTGACCGCGTTCTTCGCCCTGTTCAACGCGCTGGACGCGCGCCTTGAGGCCCTGCACCGGCTGCAGCAGGGGCAGGTGCACGTCTACGTGCTGTACATCGCCGCCACGCTGGTGGCCCTGCTGGCCTGGGGGCTGCGCTGATGTTCGCCCTTGCCCAGAACGCCCTGCACTTCGACGCCCTGCCGCGCATCCTGGCCGGGCTTGCGCTCTGCCCGCTGCTCTTCGGCATCATCAACCGCGTAAAGGCCAAGTTCGCCGGACGCACGGGCCAGCCCTTGCTGCAAACCTATTACGACCTGGCGCGGCTTTTGAAAAAGGGCGCGGTGATAAGCCGCACCACCACCTGGGTGTTTCCCCTGGGGCCCACGCTGGGCCTGGCCTGCTCCCTGGCGGCCCTCTGCCTGGCCCCCCTGGGCGGGCAGCCGGGGCTGTTCTCCTTCGAGGGCGACATTTTCCTCTTCGCCGGGCTGCTTTCTTTGGCGCGCTTCGCCACCGCTGCCGCCGCGCTGGACACGGGCTCCAGCTTCGAGGGCATGGGCGCCAGCCGCGAAATGCAGTTCGCCGTGCCTGCGGAGCTGGCGCAGATTCTGGGCCTGGCCGCCCTGGCCCAGGCCACGGGCACCTACTCCCTGGCGGAAATTCTTGGCCACATCGACTGGGCCTGCTGGGAGGCCAACGGCCCGGTGCTGGCGCTTACCGCCACGGCGCTGTTTCTTGTGCTGCTGGCCGAGACCTGCCGCATTCCCGTGGACGACCCCAACACCCACCTGGAGCTGACCATGATCCACGAGGTGATGGTGCTCGACCACTCCGGCCCGGACTTCGCCTTCATTCTGTACGGCCAGGGCGTCAAGATGTGGACCCTGTGCGCGGTGCTGTGCGCGGTGCTGGCCCCGGTGCGCACGGGCGCGCTGGAAGCCGCCGCCGTGGGCGTGGCGGGAATTTTCGCCCTGGCGCTCATCATGGGCGTTGTGGAATCGAGCATGGCCCGGCTGCGGCTGCTCATGGTGCCGCGTCTGCTCGTCGGCGCCACGGCCCTTTCCGGTCTGGCCCTCATCCTGTTGTTGAGGTAGCGGAACATGCTCTCGCTGGTGGAATTCATCCTGGTCGGCCTGGTGCTGACGAACCTGGTGTTCTTGGGCACCAGCCGCATCGGCCTGGGCATACGCATGGTGGCCTTCCAGGGCGTGGGCCTGGCGCTGCTGCCCCTTTTGGGCCACGGCGAGCTGGGCCTGTCCTCGGTGCTGGTCTCCGCCGTCACGGCCCTGCTCAAAGGCTGGGTTTTCCCCTGGCTTTTGTTCCGCTCCCTGGAAAGCGCCCACGTGCGCGCGGAGGTGGAGCCCTACGTCAGCTATTCCAGCTCGCTGCTCTTCGGCGTGGCGGCTTTGGCGGTCTCCGTGTGGCTGGGCGGGCGCATGCCCCTGCCCGGCGGCATGCCGCAGCTGCTTACCCCGGTGGCCTTCTTCACCATCCTGGTGGGGCTTTTCGGCATCGTGGCCCGGCGCAAGGCCGTAAGCCAGGTGGTGGCCTACCTGGTGCTGGAAAACGGCATCTTCGCCTTTGGCGCGGTGGCCCTTAAAAAGGCCCAGTTGCTGGTGGAAATGGGCATTCTGCTTGATGTGTTCGTGGCGGTCTTCGTCATGGGCATCGCCATCTTCCGCATCAACCACGAATTCGACCACATCGACGCCGACCGGCTGGCGTCGCTCAAGGAGTAGCGGCGAATGCTCGACGCGCTGACCATCCTTGTGCCCGCCCTGGCCGGAGCCGCCGCCTTCGTCATGCCCAGCCACGCCCCCCGGCGCGCGCTGCTCATCGTTGCCGCCGTGGCGCACCTGCTGCTCACCCTGGCCACCTTTGTGGGGCGCTCGCGCCCGATGTTCGACGGCGCGCTTTTGCTCGACGCTCCGGGCCGGCTGTTTCTGCTCATCACCAGCGTGCTGTTCCTGGCCGCCGCCTTCTACGCCGCAGGCTACCTGGACCGCGAAACACGCGGCCAAAGGCCGGACATGGTGGAGGGCGGCCTGTTCTCCAACTCGCCGGAGGCGCGCTTCACCGGGTGCCTGCTGCTGTTTTTGGCGGCCATGAGCTTTGTGTGCATGGCGGCCAACCTGGGCCTTTTGTGGGTCGGCGTGGAGGCCACCACCCTGGCCTCGGCTCCGCTCATCTACTTCCACCGCCACCACAGGTCCCTTGAGGCCACCTGGAAGTACCTGCTGCTCTGCTCGGTGGGCATCGCCCTGGCGCTTTTCGGCACCTATATGCTGGCCCTGGCGGGCGGGGGCGAGGTGTCGCTGCACATCAGCGCGCTCATGGCCGCAGGCCCCAGCCTGGACCCCGTGCTGCTCAAGGCCGCCTTCGTGTTCCTGCTGGTGGGCTACGGCACCAAGATGGNNCCCATGCACACCTGGCTGCCCGATGTGTACAGCGAGTCGCCCTCCGTGGTGGCGCTCATGAGCACCTGCCTGCTGAATGTCTCGTTCCTGGCCATTTTGCGCGTGCGGCAGGTGCTTTCCGCCGCCGGGCAGGCCCAGTTCGCCGGAGACCTTCTGGTGCTGCTGGGCCTGGTGAGCATGGCCTGGGCGGCGGTGTTTCTGCTGCGCCAAACCGACTACAAGCGCCTGCTGGCGTACTCCAGCGTGGAGCACATGGGCA
>DIVX01000004.1 GCA_002422505.1 Desulfovibrio sp. UBA6121 | reverse complement strand
GTGCCGCTGGCCTCGATGCGTCCGCGCTGATTCGCGACCTGGCTGGTGGTGTTCGACGAGGCGAAGGTCACGGTGGCCGTGTCGGAAACGATGTTCTTGCCTGCGGCCAGGGTGACCTCATCGCCCTTGATGAGCCCGCTGGTGTTGGTGAGGGAACCGGTGGCGGCCAGGGCGGCGGTCTGCCCCTGCAGGGTGCCCAGGGTGTTGAAAATGTTGGACGCGTTGATGGTGAGGGTGTTGGTGGCCTGGATAACCCCGGTGTTGCTGGTGTCGCCCGTGGTGGTGATTGTGACGTCCTTGCCCACGATGACCGACCCGCCCTGGGCGATCTTCTCCAGGCTGGCGCTGGCCAGGTAGACCTTGGGCGCCAGCACCTCGTGCCCGTCCACCACGGTCTTCTCCAGCCAGACGATGTCTTCGGTGAGCTGGGCTATTTGGGCCTCGCTCAAGGCCACGCCGATGGTGAGGTCGAGGGAGGACTTGGCGCGCAGGGCGCTGTCCATGAGGGCCTGCATCTGTTCAGCATCGCTGGTGACGGAGGAGCTCAGGAGACGCCTGCCGGTGAGGGCGAAAACCTGCTCGCGCACCAGCTTGGTCTCATAGAAGGCATCGCCCAGCAACTGCTGGTGGGTCTTGTCCAGGTCGATGCCCGCACGGCTCAAGAAGTAGTCCGAGCCGTAGAAGCTGGCCATGCTGGTCAGCGCGGGGTTGGTCTCCACCAGGTAGTGGTGACCGGGCGTGGTGTTGACGCTGAACAGGCCGGTTGTGTCGATGAGGTCGTTGACGCTGGGCAGGGTCTGCCCCAGGGCTCCGGGCTTGGCCGGGGAAACGATGCCCACGGCGCTGCCGGAACCGGCCCCGCCCGCGTTTTCGGCAATGCCGTTGTTCACATGCGCTGCGGTGATGGTCACCGCCCCGCCCGCGCTGACTGTGCCGTAGGCATAGCCCACCGGGCTCAGCAGCACTTCCTGCCCGTTGCCCTCGGAATACGTGCCCTTATTATGTTCGCTATTTTTGAAGCCGCGCCCCCACTTGACCGTGGTGCGCTCGTACAGGGTCTGGCCCACGTTCTCGAAGCTGGCGGCGTCGATGTCGATGTCGCCCGTGGCCGTGGAGACCTTGCTGACGTTGTTACGGAAGTCGTCGGCCTCGATGCTGATGTTGGTGCTGGCCGCGATGCCGCCGCCCTTGTCCAGGCCCACGGCGCGGTCCGTGGCAGTGATGGCCTCGTAGGCCAACAGTGAGCAACGCTGGCCGGGGAGACACATAACGGAATAAGGGGCATTAAGGGCGATGATACTGCTCTTAACCCCGTTGACGTTGGCCTGGCGGGTTGCGTCCGGCGTTGTCAGCAACTCCTGCTCTGCCTTGGCTACTGCCGCTGTGATCTCCGCCAGGGAGAAAACATTGCGGGTGGTATCCAGGCCGATGGCCTCGGCATATGCGAAATACAGTCGCCTGGCGTCCATGGCGTATGTGCCTGAGCTGGGAGAGTGGCCTGTGGCCCAGTTGAATATCGTACTGTAGGCAGCAGAGTAGTTGTTCGAGTGGGAGTATTGCCCACCCTCTTTCCACAGGCCGGGAATGGCCCCTTCCTCCAGCGAGAAGTCCAGGTTGTTGTTCACCATGGTCTGCGCACGGAAGGCCAAGCCTCCGCCCAGGGACTCTATGCCGCCGGAATCGTTCTGTAGCTTGGCCATGCGGCTGTCTGCGGTGATTCCCTCCAGCAGCATGTCGCCCTGGGACAGCATCTGCCCCCGGTTGTTGAGCAGGGTGCCGCCCACGCGGTAGGTGGCCTTGCCGCCAGAGTAGAGCAAACCGGCGTTGGTCAGGTCGCCGCTGACGCTCAGCAAAGAGTCGCCGCTGAACAGGATCTGGCCGGTGGCGTCGTTGATGAGATGGGGCACGCTGAGGGAGCCGGAGCCGGAGTGGGAGAGCGTGCCCGAGTTGAGAAACTGCCCAGCCACATTGTAGGAGCTGGTTCCGCCGGAACTCAGAGTTCCGAGGTTGGCGAAGTTGCCAAGGGCCTCAAGGCCGATGCCGGTCTGGGCAAGCATCTGACCTGTGGCTTCGTTGCGCAGGAGCCCTGCGGCCCCCATGGTGACCTTGCCCCCGGCGTTGATGGTTCCGGCGTTGGTGAAGCCAGCACTGGTGCCGAACAGGGCGTCGCCCAAGGTCTCGATGCGCGCGCCCGCGTGGTTGTTCAGCGTGCCCGCCTGGAAGGCGCCCGCTGCGTCCGAATACAGCGTGCCGCTGTTGTCCAGGCTGCCCGTGGCTTCGGCGCTAAGCGCGCCCTTGGCGGCGATGGTGCCCGTGTTTGAAAGACCGTTTCCAGAACGCGCCGTCAGGTCTGCACCTGCCTGCAACGTGCCGGAGTTCTCCAGCCCGCCCTGGCTTTCAACCGCGAGGGTTCCCTTGGCTTGGATCTCGCCGGAATTGGCCAGCGCGCCCCCGGCAGCAAGCGTTGCGTGCGTACCCGCAAAGAGAGTTCCGGCGTTGCTCAAGTCCCCCGCAACTGCGGCAGAGAGCGTCTTCTCCGCAAGCACCTTGCCATCGGCGTTGCTCAGCTTCCCTGCAGAAATGGTGACCGTGGAGCCGTAGAGCAGGGGCGCGTCGCCTCCGGTCAGAGAGGCCAGGCGCAGTTCCTGCCCCGCCCCAACCGCCGCCGCACCGCCCGCACCCAGCTTGCCGGAAATCTCGACAGAGCCGCTTCGGGACGCCACTGCGGCGTCCTTGTCCGAGGAGACCGCCCCCGCGAGCTGAATCTTGCCGTCGGCGGTGAGGGTAAGCTGTTCCGTGGCGCGGACGGTGCCCCCAAGATTGACGCCCACCCCGGCCTCCGTGCCCACGAACCGGATGCGCTGGGCGTACATGCCGCCCAGAGCCGTGGAGTCGAGGGCGAACGTGGGCGCGGCGGAGCCGTCGGGCGCGAGCGGCGTGCTTTGCCCCGTGGCCGGATCATAGCTGCCCTGTCCGGCAATGATGCTTAGGTTCCTGGCGTGGAGTTCGGCATTGATCTTCGCCGTGCGGCTGATGATCTCAAAGGCGTCGAGGTTGCCTGCGTTGAACCCCTGGCCCTCGATGAGCACATCACCCCGGCGCACATCAAGGCCCAGGAGCCCGCCCGTAGCGTCAAAGCGCGGCGCGCCCGTGGTCAGCGTGGCCTTGGGCGTGTTGATGAACCCGCCGCCATTGACGCTGATGCCGTTGGGATTGGCCAGAATGTACTGCGCGGCAAAACCGAAGATCTCAGTATAACCCTCGATGCGCGAGCGGCTGCTGCCCGTGACCTCGTTCAGGATGATCCGGGCCTCGGCGCCGCCGCCGAAGTTGACGTTGCCAGAAATGACGCCGCCAAGCTGAGACACGCCCGCGCGGTTGCTGTTGTTGATGATCACGCCCGGCGCGGCCACGTTGAACTGGTCGAACTGGTTGTGTGAAAGGCCAGAGGCGTTCGGCTTGACGATGTTGACGACCGGCACCCCATTGGCTGCGGCGTCCAGGGTGGGCTGCTTGGACGCAGGGGCTCCCGGGGCCACGGTGATGCCCCCAGCCATGGCGAAGGAGAACGGTTCCAAAACAAGCAAACAGACGAGGATATTGGCCAGAACATGCTTCAGTTTCGTATTCATCAAAGACCTTCCAACGATGTCAGACAATTAGATTTTTATGCTGAACGTCCAATAGAGTTCCCAATCTCGATTTTTCATAAAAGCTGGCGCATCCAGTGCGTGCGAAAGGCAAAGGTCTGCAGCGAAGCGCTCGCCCGTGGCCCGCAGGCCAAGGGCCAGGCCTTGCAGCGTGCCGCGCTCGTAGTCGTCTGTCTTGTCCTTGTGGATGAACCCGGCATCGTAGCCGAGATAGGCCTGCGGGACGCCAAGGGTCTCACTCAGCCAGGCGGGACGCTGCTTTTCCGGCAGCACCGGGGTGGAAAGCTCGTTGCGCACATAGCCGCCGGAGTCGCCGGAAATCGTGTCGCGCTGGAAGCCGCGCACAGTATACCGGCTGCCGAGGCTGAGGCGCTCGGAGTTGTACAGGGTGTCCGGCGTCCACTGCGCCTGCGCGCGTGTGCTGAAGGAGAACTCATGCTCCAGCAGGGCGAAAGGCCGCGTGTAGCCGGCTGAAAAACCGAGCGTATAGAACTCGTGCTTGGGCGCGGCGACCTCGGTGGTCTTGTCCTTGGGCGCATCAAGCACCGGCAGGCCAAGGTTGTATTCGGCCCCCAGGCTGAGCACGCCACCAAGCAGGCGCTGGCTGTGGTCCAGCGACGCCTTGGCTATGCTCAAGTCGTAGCTGCTGGCCTTGAGCCGCTCGTGCTCCAGGAAGTTGTTGATCTTTTTGGTGGTGAGCGACACCCCGGCGCTGGTCTTACCGTCCGCATCTCGGTGCAGCACGCGGCTCACATCCAGGGTGTAGGTGGTGGTATTGCCGGTGCTGAGGTACGCGGTCCCGCTGCCTTCGAGGTTGGTATGGTAGTCGAAGAAGCTGGCGCTGGCCGTTATGGTCCAGTAGCCGATGGGAGCGGAATAGTAGAACGAGGAGCTCTCACTCTTGTGCCGCTCAAAGTTCACCAAGGTGTCGGCATCGGCGTTCCAGTTGAAGGTGAGCAGGTCGTTCACGCCCAGCAGGTTGTCCTTGTCGAAGGACAGCGTGTACTGGTTCACCCCGGTGCTTTCCTGCCCGGAGTTGTCTACCCCGGCGCGCACCCGCCAGGTCTTGGCCTGCTGATCCGTGATGACGATGCGGCTTGCGCCCGGCTGTGCGCCGGGCACTATCTCCATTTTGGCATTACTGGAGGGCAGGCGGTTCAGCTGATCCAGGCCCTGCTCAATGTCGCGCAGGTTCAGCGGCCTTCCCTGCAGGCCAGGGAAGGCGGAACCCACGCGGCGCTGGTCGGCAGGTTCATTCTTGTTGAGCTGAATGCCCTCGATGGTACCCTCGATCACTGTAATCTCGAGGGTGCGCGAGGAAAGGTCTTGCGGAGCGACGTAGGCCCGCGCGGTGACGTAGCCTTCCGCAACGTAATGGTTGGTGATGTCGCGGATGAGTGCCTTGATGTGGCGCATGGACAAACAACGCCCGGTGTAGGGCGCGGTCAGGCGTGCCTTGGCGGAAGCGCTCAGCAGCGCCGCGCCGCGAAGCTCAATGGCGTCTATCTGCACGCACACAGCGTTATCAACGGGTTCCGCCGAAGGTTCTTCTTGCGGAATATCGATCTGCTGCGGCTGGCGCTCCAGCATTTCTTTGTGCTGCTTTTCCAGTTGGCGCTGGCGCTCTTCCTCACCACGGACAATCTGCTGCTGCTGACGGATGGATTCCGCCGTGGGAGCTGCCTGGGCCGCAAGGAGCGGGAACAGGAAACAGCTTGCCGCGCAGAGCAGCATGGTGGCGAGTGTGCGGGCAATATTTGTCTGGTGTCGTTGCAAGCTTCCCGAGCCTCCACGTAAAGGCGGAAGGCGGTCCAAAGGGAGCCGCGTGGCGTGGGGAGTCGTAGGGGCTCTGCACAGCGCAAGGCTTCCCGGACAATGCCAGGCCTTCTGCAACAAACGCCCAGCCGCTATCCGCGAGTTGATCAGTGGGCTGAGTAGCCTTGCGGATTTGCCCTGTCAATATTGTTTTTGATTTGTATTTGTACAGCTTATAATTAGGAGGTTTCTGTAAATAGCTTGGGCGGTACCCGCTGGATGAAAGCTCTGGTCATGTCCCCCTCACCAGAGCTCGCGGAACAAGCCTAGCCAAGGTCAGCAAGAGCCTAGCCCTCCTGGAACAAATCAGGATTGCGAGGGAGATCACCGGCAGAAACAGGGCTCGGGTGTATAATCAGATCAAGTGATGGTGGTTGTGGACTAAGGACTGGAGTTGTCGGCTTGCTGACCGGCGCGCTGCAATCGATTGCAATGGTTCAATCGGCCGCAGGTTAAGGACTCTCAACAATGCACCGTCGGCCCTGTGTTGACAGCACAGGGTCACATGACGTGGGCAGACACATGCGTAACGCGGCTGCCATCCCCATCTACACAATCCGCCTCATCGCACGCGCATTACCGAGTCATGGTAAGCAATCCCTCTGCCCAAGCGGCAAGCATCTTCGTCCCAATATCCGCGAAGGGCCCCCCAGCCTTGACTCGATCCTGAAGGTCTGCTCTAGCCAACACAATACCACTCTCGACTTCACTGAGGGCGACCTCAGCCTCTCGCGCAGTGAGAGCACAGGCCTTTGTCGCGAGATCTTGCAGTTCCGCCCTGTTGGGCCAACGCTTCGATCCACGAAGCAGCAAGGCCATGGAGTCATGTGGCAGGTAGGCCGTCGTAGTGATCAGGTCGAATGTCGGTGCCAGTTGCCCCTGGCGAGATACGGGTGAATCATAGAGCACGCAAAAGTTCTTCCTGTGCGCATCGCCGTTTCGGAGGCCGACAGACAAGGCAACCATCTTGAAGAATGCTCGAAGCGCCTGGTTCTGGCCCTCTGGCGACACAAAAGCTTTGATGATCTTCGCGAGTTGCTCGTAGCTCCCGGAGTACTTGTCCTTGGTGCCAAGGCCTTGCAGTACACAGAAGTCTTCAAGTCCCAGGTACCGGCCATGCTCATCAAGATCGAAGCGGTCCACGACCAGAAAGCGACCGTTCTCGGAAACGGACCAGCTTGGCACGGCAAGGCAGCTGTGCTTGGCTGCCAGCAGGCAGAAGTGTTCATTGAGGGCCAACTCGGGATAGCGCTCATCCCAGGTCTTAACGATGTGGGTTGCGGCCTGCAGCGTAACTTTGTGATCAGGTGACAGTTTCAAGCCTTCAGTGGCGCGGACGAGGACTTTGGGCTGAACTCCAGACACTCCGGAAAAGCGGGCGAATCTCTCAAGGAGATCACGGAACAGATCCTCTGCCCCATCATATGTAAGAATCTCCTCCACGCTCACCGCGGCAGGGAAGGCATCGGTCACACCACCTGGCACACCATAGCCAAGGCGGCCGATGTGGGAGTGCCCCGTGACACGCAGCAGTTCCAAATCGTCAAAATCAGGCACAGCCTTGGCCAGCATGTTCTCCAAGTGAAGCCGTAGAACACCTTCAGGAAGGTTCATCTGGAAGATCGGGTGCAGTCCCCAAGCGTATGTCCAGCTTTCAGAGCGCGCTGGCATAGTCAATGAGACAGATGCCTCCGCCGACGCATCCGGCAGATACGTGTAGGCGAACCGCTGCCTTGCGGTTCGAGTCAGTCGGCCCGATAAGATTTGGCCTGCCCGAACCTCAATCATCACCGACCTCATTAAGCTTTTGGAGATCATCCAAAGTCGGTGGGCCAGCCTTGGGCACGGCAGCGAGCTCATATCCGAGCACCGCGAGGATCCTCTCCACCTTGAGCATCCCGGCCCCTGCAGCGGCACCACGCTCAAGAGCACTCACGAGCGGACGGGAAACCCCGGCCTTCTCGGCAAGTTCCGTTTGGTTCCAGCCCTTTGCCCGCCGCAGTTGGGCGATTGTGTGTCCGATCTCGTTCATGAACAATATATTGTTCAGAACAGAATGAATGTCAACATTTGAATAAGATTATTGTCACGGCCAGCATTGGCAGGAGAGTTTTTGGATGTGGACGCTGTCCCGTCTACCACATCACAGGCATAACCGACTGACATTATAGCTTAATATAATGCGCAATCCTCTGACTTATCCTGAAAGTGATCCATATGACTGCTCGGCTGGCGTTTTGACACGAGAAAGACCGACGCCAACCTGTTTGAAGTCCACAGGTCACCGCTTGATTTCGCAGTATTTTCGTCTGTATGCGAATGCATGAGTTCCGATGAGCGCGAAGGTGCTCTTGCCGAAACCCAAAAGCAGTTCCAAGAAGTTGGGCTCACCTGGTATTCGTCAGAGACGGATTGCCTCACGTCGCGCGGTGAAGCAGAGCACTACATCGGGTACCCCCATTCTTCCTTCGGCGCCGAATGGCGGCCCCCCTGGCTCTCCCCTGTCAACCCGCTCGTTTTGTCCTTTTACCGGCCAAAACCATGCCACTTTTGTCCGGCCCCCAAACCCCATGCGATGCTTGCGTAATTTGTGCCGGGCATCTCGCCTGGCGCGCAAACGCAAGGAGCTCCTATGCCCATCCCATTTCTTTCATTGCGGCGCGATGCCCAAAACCCCCGAAGGGGCCGCATTGCAGAGCGCACCCTGAACCTCGGCGGCGAGGCCGAAATCCGGCGCTACGCTTATGATTCGGCAGGACGCCTCGCCCGCGTCGCCGATGGCTCGGGCGGTCTGCTTGAGTCCTATCAGTATGACCACGAGGGCCGACGCCTCGCCGACATCAACCCGCAGCGCTTCCGTGGCGAGCGGCGCTACAGCTATGCTGCGGGCAATCGGCTTTCGCAGGCGGGACGCGTCCAGTACGGCCACGACAAGGCGGGCTTCCGCAATCTGAAGATTGAGGCCACCTCTTCGGGTCAGCGCGAGACGCACTACCACTACGAGCCTTCGGGCCTGCTGCTGCGCGTGGACCTGCCGGATGGGCGGTGCATCGACTACGCTTACGACGCCAAGGGCCAGCGCACGGAGAAGCGCATCAACGGCCGCGTGGTCGAGGCCTATCGCTGGCTCGATCCGCTGCGGCTCTCGGAATTCCACGACGGCCAGCGCTGGTGGCGGCTGGCGTACGATTCCGAGCGTCCTGGTCACGGAAGCCGGACGCCCGTTGGCGTAACGAACAGCGACGACTCGTACTTTTTGCTTTGCGATCAGGTAGGCACGCCGGTCGCCCTTGCCACGCATGATGGCCATGTTGTACAGACGATGCAATACGATAGCTTTGGCAACCTGTTGCAGGTGCGGGGTGACGCGGTGCGCCTGCCCATCGGCTTCGCGGGCGGGCTCTTTGACGGGGACACCGGCCTGACGCGCTTTGTGTGGCGCGACTACGACGCCGACACCGGGCGCTTCACTGCCCTGGACCCCATGGGCGCAAAGGGCGGCGACACGGACTGGTACGGCTACTGTGTCGACGATCCGGTCAACCGGGTGGACACGTGGGGGCTGGAGGATGAAGATGCCGTGCAGGTGTGCAAGCGACCTGTTCAAATAGATAATGAGTATCTGGCCGATAGTGTCGACCATTATTTCATCAAAACGCCACGCACAGAGTCTGGCATGGGAATACCGGGCCAAGCGGCCGAGCAAGGCGATAGCGTAGGAGATTTGCTCTCCCCAACGCAATGGACTGACCATACAGGCCAATCGCAGTCCGCAAAAGCGCAGTGCTGGACTGTCCCGAATGTCGATCCGCAGTGCGTTGACAAGCTGGCAAAGCCTGGAAATGATACAGGCAGATGGTTGCCCGGATTCAACGACTGCCGGACGAATGTGACTGAGGTTCTCAAATTCTGCCGAACCGACGTGAAGTAGTGCTCACGGCCAGCAGGAGGATCATAGTGAAACGATGGCTCGCACCCACTCTCGGCGTGGTCACCCTGCTGGCCAACATCGCAGAACGCGGCTTCCATGCCAGTTTCCTAGAGAAATGGTCTCCAGGGGCCGTGTATCCCGTGCCTGCTTTTGTTGGCGTTCTTGTATTTATTTCCGTCCCGTTTAGTCTTGCTTCCTTTTGGTGGATGTGGCGACCCAGCCGGGAACGCGTCACGTCGATGTCCCGGTCTCGCAAGATCGTTGGAAATTCATTGCTGCTGCTCTCCATGTTGCTTTGGCTCGCTTTTCTCTACAAAGCACTGTTCTATGCTTGGCTCACAGCTGTTCCAGGAAATGATCTGATCTTCTGCAAACGGCAACATGCAATGATGGCCAACTGTGCAGCCGTAGCCCTTGGCTTTGGGGGGCTTTTTTCGCTCTGGCTCAAAGGAATTCGCATCCCCCCACGCGAATAGGATTTAGAGTCGTAGAGGCGCTTTGTCTGGCGTGATTACGACGCGGATACCGGGCGCTTCACGGCGCTGGACCCCATGGGCGCAAAGGGCGGCGACAAGGACTGGTACGGCTACTGCGTGGATGACCCGGTTAACCGGGTGGACATGTGGGGGCTGGAGGAAGGCTGGTGGGACGGAGTCCAGAAAATCGGTGATGGCCTGGGCCAGCTCCGGGGCAAGGCTCCTGGCGGCATCTGCCAAGCCGTGTCTGGGGGAGCCAAGGGCGCCGGGGAAGCGTTGAGCAAAACGACCGACGCATTCGCAACGAACGAAGATTTGCAGAAATACACCGCCGTGGCTCTCGGCGCGGGGGCGCTGCCCATTGCCGTGGCGGGAGGCATTGAGGCCGACCCGATTATCGCCACGACGGTGGCGCGTAATCCGGAGAAGGTCGAACAGGCGTATGATTTCCTGTCTGGGGCTTTCGTGCCGGGGCCACCACCCATGACAACAGCTGGCGAAGTGGGATTTCTTGGAAGCAAAGCATATGAGAGGTGGAGTGAACAATGAGAGTAAGGCTTTCAGAAATATACCTGAGCCAGCTGTTTGTTGGGGTCGGAGCGTTGGAGGTCGGTGCCGGCCGGTCATCATGGCACGGTTTTCCAATGCCTCTGTGGACATCGTACCTTCTCGTGGCGACCGGCATGGTTCTCCCCCTGCTCGCCTGGTACTTGCGTAGGCCGGGGCAGCCCCCTGAGATCGACAAGCAATAACTCGGCGAGGCGGCCTTGATACTCTCAAGGTCGCCTTGCATTTTCCAATACGCCCTTGACCCCATGGGCGCAAAGGGCGGCGACAAGGACTGGTACGGCTACTGCGTGGATGATCCGGTGAACCGGGTGGACGTGTGGGGGCTGTGGACGGCAAACGCTGGTGTGAGCGGCAGCGCCAGCGGGTTTGGAGTCGGCGGCACGGCGAGCGGGTCCGTTGGCCGTGATGGTGAGGGGAACTGGGCGTGGCAAGGAACTGTCGGCGCAGGACCTAACGCTGGCTATGGCGCATCAATCGGCGGCTTTGCCCAAGCCACCAACGCCACCCGCATGGACGACCTCACCGGTGCGGGCACGCAGGCGGGCTGGAGTGTGGGAGAAATCCCTGTCGGACAGTTTAAGGCGGGACCCGTCTTCGGCGCCGACAAGGTCACTGGCGATGGATACGAAGGCGTGTCGGGGCAGTATGGCTGGGGCGCAGGCACACCAGAGACACATGCTTACAAGACCAATACATGGTCTAAGACCATTTTCACCACCGTACCCACGGAAGCTTCGCCGCCGGATGATTTCGATCTGTACAACAGGGATTGAACATCATGAAATGGCTGGCGCGCCAGAAGCGGTGCGCCGACATTTGGAAAACACAGCATGGAAATAGTTGTGAAAGAGAACTACGTCATTCGTAGCGCATATTCGCACGCAAAGCTTATGCGGTATCTCTACATCATACCGATCATGCTTTTCTTTGCTGGCATTGCAACTCACGATATCCGTTGGATTGTCCCTTTTACCTTGCCATTATTCATCTTCGGCTATCTCTCGCTCCGCCCCTTGCGCATCTCCTCCTTCTCCGACGACACCTTCACCTCTTCTTGGCCGCATGTGGGCGTGCGAGGCTACGATGAAATCCGCCGCATCATCAACCTGAGCCCGTATGAGGAAAGCCTGTTCTTCATCATCATCGTCTACAAGAAGGGCATCCTGTTCGAGAAGATCAACATGGCCTGGATTCCCACGGACCAAGGCATCATTGAGCACTTGAAGGCGCGTGGCGTGAAGTTCTGGAACTTCTGGTTCTGGCAAGAGAAGTAACCACCGCCTGCGTTTGGAGTCGCCATGAAGCCATTTCTTCGTTCGGTGCTGGTCGTCAGCACCTCCATCGCTCTGCTTGTCGCAGCTCTCGTCGCCTTCCTCCTCGTCGTGCATGCCTCGCCTGAAAAATTGGCCTTTTTCAATGCCATCGTTCACAGGGGCGTCAGCGACGCGCTTTCGGATGAACACCCCTTTGAGATATCCCGGCTCGGAAGCAAAATCGAGATACCGTTTGACGTGCACCACACCCGCGAGGTCGCATTGGTTCTGGACTTCAAGAACCGGTTCCCACCCGGAGGCACTGTCTATTCCGGTCGTCTGCTCATCCAATACTATCAGGGCAACAGGCTTGTGCAGTCCAAAACCTACTCCAAATTGGACAGCCACGTGCCGTCTCCCGGAAGCGAACAAACGTCCATCGTGCTCGACACCCAGGTTCTGCCGCTGCATGATGGCACGATGGCGCACTCCGTCGTCGTGGAAGTGCTTGAAGCCGATCCTCGTTTTGCGCAATACCAGGACGCCATGAAGGCGCAGGTGCGCGGAACCTTCAGCTGGTAGCCTGCACACCGCACGACGCGCTGCGGGTGAACGCGGCGCATCATCAACAAGCCGTGCCGCCGTCCCGGGCACACCCCTTCCATTCGGGTCGCCAGCTTTGCTGGCGCTCCCGTCGGCGCCACTCGTGACAATGCTCGGACCGCTCTCATTTTTCTGAACATGCGGAGCACAAGGTCTCGCACGACCTCACCATCGGCGTGGCCTTGAGCGAGGCCCAAATAGCCCAACTCACCGAGGACATCGTCTGGCTGGAGAAGACCGTGGTGGACGGGCACGAGGTGCTGGCGCCCAGGGTCTACCTGGCCAGCGCCAGCCTGGAGAAGATCGCCCAGGGCGGGTCGGTCATCGTGGGCAAGGACGTCACAATCACCACCACGGGCGACACCAGCAACACCGGGGTGATCCAGGCCACCAACACCCTCACCATCAACGCGTCCAACATTTTCAACACCCTGGGCACCCTGCAGGGGCAGACCGCCGCCCTGGCCGCCACCGGCTCCCTCACCAACACCAGCGGGCTCATCAAGGGCGATGAGGTCACCCTGGCCGCAGGCAAGAACATCGTTTCCGACACGGCCACCGTGACCTTCGCCTCGTCGAACACCACCAGCCAGGTCGCGAATCAGCGCGGACGCATCGAGGCCAGCGGCACTCTGAACATGCAGGCGGGCGAGAGCATCTCGCTTGTTGGCAGCGACGCTGTGGCGGGCGGCAGCGCCACCTTAAGCGCGGGCCAGGACGTGATCCTTTCCACCCAGCAAACCGGCACCAGCTTCGCAACCTCGCAAGGCTCAAAATACAACGCCAGCGCCAGCGTGGTGAACAACGAGGCCTCCACCCTGAGCTCTGGCGGCGCACTCAGCATCACCGCAGGGCAGGACGCCGTGATTCACGGCAGCACGGTGCAGGCGGGCGGCGACGCCAGCCTGGCAGCCGGGCGCAACCTCTCCATCACCTCGGCCACGGATACGTACGAGTTCTCCCGCCACCTCAAGTCCAAGAGCGGCGGCCTGTTTGGCGGCAAAAGCTCGGAGTCTGCCTCGGGCAGCGGCAGCACCAACGTGGCCTCCCAGGTCACCTCCGGCGGCAGCCTCAGCGCCGAGGCGGGCAAGGCGGGTAGCGGCGACCTCGTGGTCTCGGGCAGCAAGCTCAGCGCCGCGCAGGACGTCAAACTGGCTGCGGCAAGCAACGCAAACATCTTGGCGGCGCAGATGACGAGTTCCAGCCAGTACCAGAGCAGCAGCTCTAGTTTCGGTGGGCTCATCTCTTCCTCTGGTTCGAAGGAGAACCGCAAGGTGACCACGGAACGCAGTGAGATCGCCGCAGGGGGCGATGTCAGCGTTGAGGCGCAGAAGGACATCACGCTGACCGCCGCGAAGATCACCTCTGACGGTGAGACCCAACTTGTGGCGAAAAGCGGCAACGTCTCCCTCCTGACCAGCAAGGACAGCGAGTATAACCGCAGCGTCTCCTCCAACGTCGGCTGGCTGACGTGGTCGTCCCAGGACAAGGGCAAGAGCGCTGAGACCATCGTCAATACGCTCATCACCACAGGCAAGGGCCTCACCATCACCAGCCGCGACGGCGTCACGGTCGAGTACAAGCAGACCGGCGACCTGCGCCAGGACATTCAGCAGCTTTCCCAGGCCCAGGGCCTTGAGTGGATGGGCGAACTGCTCAAGCGCGACGACGTCAACTGGAAAGGAGTCCAGGAGCAGTACGAGAGCTGGAACAAGAAGGATGGTGGCATTTCTCCTGCTGCCACTATCATCTTGGCCATTGCAGCTTCGGCGGCGGCAGGGGTATTCGCACCCGAGTTTGCGGGGATGATGTTAGGAATAGGGAAAGGCGCAAGCGCGACCATGTTGGCCCTGCAAAGCGCTTTGGCGGCAGGTATCACTGCGACGGCCGCGAATGTTACCGTTGCCGCTGCGAACGCCGCAGCTGGAGGAGATTTCGGGAAAAATATGGAGGCGCTGGTCTCCGAGGAGGGCGTGCGTTCACTGCTCGCAAGCATGGTGCTGGCCGGGGAAATGAGTAAGTTTGGCAGCACATTTGATAAGTATCCCGCAGTGGGGAAAATACTGGCGACAACTACTGTAAAAACAATTACCAGCAATATTGTCGGCGGGAATGACCTTGAGAAGGCCTTCCTCACCTCGCTCGGTTCCTCGTTTTCCAGCTACGCTAGCGGGAAAATTACCGGAGCCGAGTTGAATAAAGCCGTCAGCATCATCCTGCAAGGCGCGTCAGGTGCTGCCGGGGCCGCCTTGGCGGGCGGTGATCCGCTGGAGGGAGCCCTGAGTTCCATGGTTGTGGAGATGGCGTCATGGGTTAACGCGACACCGCTGACTGAGGCACAGGAGGCACAAAAGGAAAAATATGCAACTTTGGACGGTTGTTCCTACGAGTCGACTTGCCAGAGCGCGGCAGGGTTCAGGCGCCTGTCCGACGATGAACTACTGAAAGCTGGAATAAGTACAGATAAATTGATCGACGGGGTTACTGGATTGCATATTGACGTATTCATTAAAAACACATCCGTTTATGATGTTGGGGGTGAAGTTGTTGTTGCCGTTCGTGGTAGTGAGCTGACAGATGTTGGTGATTTGAAGACCAACATTGTGCAGGCGTTCGGCGGAGTCGGGGGGCAGTATGAGATAGCAGCTGACAAGGATACGTTAAGAGCTCTCGTTAGCTTCGCAAAAAGTAATGATGCGAGCCTTAATGTCACGGGCCACTCTCTTGGCGGTGGTGTCGCGACAGCCCTTGCTTCAACGGGCTATTTTGATCAGGCAATTGTCTTCAATGCTGCGGCATTACATCCAAATACAATTGCCGCGATTCAGGGAAAGGCAGAAGTGGCTGACCAGCGAACGATAAGCTATGCCAGTCGAGGTGATCTGTTGACAAATATTCAAGATCTTTTCCTGAACGCTCTTTTGGGAACAAAGTCATATGGACAAAGAGTTACTACTGATGGGGCTGGTTTGCATGGAATCAGCGGCTTTACTAGTGCACCAGCGGTTGCCCACTAGCAGAAGAGTAAGGAGTATTGATGCACAGGTCTGTTATATTTCTTGTTGTCCTTCTTGTCTCGTTCCCGCTTTGTGCCTGCACGTTCTACAGTGCCGATCCTGACATCGCCAGAATCGAGCGTGCTGCGGCGCGGGCTCCCAAGGAACCGACCCCTGCGCGGTACATGAGCCCCTCTGAAATGTACCCTGACAACCCGCAGGCCCGGGCGTTGGTCAAGGCGGCCAGCAAAGGCGACGTGAAAGAGATCGATCAATTGATTGACGCCGGGGCCGACCCGAACGCAGTCGGAGCGTTTGGCATCATTGTGCCCGGCTGGGTGTTGTACCATCCGAACAAGGCCGGGTTTCGTCGCCTGCTTGAACGCGGCGCGGACCCCAACAAAATTTGGTACTACGGCAAGACATTACAGACTTCTCTTATGCACATGGCGGCAGAGCAGTCCCCGAGAATCGGGGTGGAATACCTAAAATTGTGCCTGGAGATCGGCAAGGGTAATCCCAATCTGGAACCGCCAAACAAACGCTATCGGGTCATCGCTGAAGCTGTGCAGCCAGGACGCGAAGCAGCATTTGCTTTACTTTACAAGGCTGGTGCCCAGATTGACTATCGCGTGGAGACTGGATTTGGGGGGTATTCGCTCATTCAGCACGCTGCGAGTTCAGGGAATTTTAAGCTTACTTTGTATATGCTGGAACACGGCGTGTACTATCTGCACTCGGGTGAACGAGGCGTAAGGAATTTACAGGAAAGTATTGAGATTGATCTTAGCTGTGCGGCTTCCATACGTATGCCTTCAAACCCTCAGTACATGTGGTTTTGGCGTTGCGTGGATTGGCTTGAAAAACACGGTATGGTCTTTGACTTCACGCCAAGACAGGGGAATGAACTTGCCCTGCGTCCAGCTGTGCTGGATACCACCCCGCCGGACGTGCTGAATGTGCCTGCAGCCAAGGCTTTAGAGCAGCCCAAAAACCTGAACATGCTCATGCACCAAGTCGATCTGACGTATTCTTTGCCCTTTTGGGCCGACACGCCGAAAACCAGCGAGGACGTGAACGCCCGGCAGACGCAGAAGCCCGGAATCATCACCTTGGACTATCTTCCCAAGGGTCAGACAGAAAACGACTGGAAGACCTTCTACACAGCCAGTACCGCCTATACGCCCGGCACCAGCCTGGACGAGACCCTGCGCTTGGTGCAGAAAACCTTGCGCACAGGTTTCGGCTCGGAGGCCACCATCACCAGCGAGGAGAGCGCCCCGGACCACCACATCCTGCGCTTCGCCATTGCCGACGCTTCCCACACGGAGGGCGTCATCTACATCGGCCGGTTCATGGATACCATCGTGACCGTGCGCGCCATATGGCGCAATGTGGACGCTGCCACGGCCAGCGCCTACCGCGCCAAGGCCCTGGCCGGAATGCGCCAGATCGTCATGAAGAAGGGGCTCACCGTTCTGCCTGCGAACTAGGCGAGCGAGCCGGATGCAGCGATGCTCAGACACGAAACGAGGAATTCATAGTGAAAACAGCCACAGGTTTTAAACGCGCCGCCCCCCTTACTGCTCTTGTGTGCCTTTTCCTTGCCTGCTTCGCTGCCCAGGGGCTTGCCGAAGAGCAGCACAATGCAACCCAGGCCAAGGCGCAGGCTGCGGCAGGGGAGCAGCCCAGCATGGTCCTGACGATGAAGCTTTACGACGGAGTCATCAAGTGCCCCTTCCCCCTGTGGGTGAAGGAGGCAAAGCAGATCGCCGACTCCAAGATGTTCCGCAATCAGAAAAAGAACATTTTCTCTTTTGAAATGGTCCCCAAGTCGCAGGAGTTTTCCAACTGGACGCGCCTGTACGGAGTGTATGGTTTTTATCTCCCCGAGCACGACATGAAGCGCTTCTTCGACGAGTCCATGAACGCCCTGGCCCTTGGCTGCAAGGGGCAAAGCAAGGCGCGCATTCTGAGTGCGGAAAACAACACCATCACGCTGGAGTATTACTGCCCGGAACTGCGGCCAGAGGTCGTGACAGACGGCAACACTGTCGAGCGTGCCTTCATGTACATATCACACACCGGCAAGACCTTCGCCAAGGTGTACCAGGCGTGGCGCGGCAGTTCCGACGCAACGCAATCCGAGGATTGGCCCACCAATCCAAAGGTGCAGCAGGAGGCCATCGAACAGATGAAGTCCATACTCTTCAGCCCAGCGACTGCGAAGTGATTTGCGAGACACGACAAGGCCCGGCCCACCGCCGGGCCTTTTTGTTCTGTGAAAGCTGAATAGGAACTTTCAGCGGTACTGCGCGCCCTGGCCTCGGCCATGCTGACCGCGAGCCTGACGAGTGGGCAGACCACGGAACTGGCGAAGTACGAGGGGCTCAAGGAGGCGGTCAAAGCTGGCGGCCTCGCAGGAGAAGTTGCTCAAGACGCGGTGATCGGCGGCACGGTGCAGGCTGGAGTGGGCACGGCAAACAACGCCGCTCGAAACAACGCCCTTGATACCATCTGGGACGGCTTGCTCTAGGGGGCGAAACCCTTGGCAGGTGCGCTCTGGCTCGTCTTTCGTTTTGTTAGCCCCTGTGCTACGGGCAGTTCTCGGGAGTAACAAACAACTGAACGAGAAATCGAACTAGCCATGATTGGGACACTGGGCTATCTCAAATACACGCGCCGCCCGGACATCCTTGGGCTCTCTCTGAACTCAAATAGGCTTCACAGACGACCATAATGAGTGGCACAACTCTTGGGGGCTGGCCACATCATCCAATCAAGCCCACCCCACCCGACTGGAGGACGCATGAAGCGTGAAGACTCGCCGGAATTGATCAGGCTGGCGGCAAACGCTGCGGGCATGGGGGCCACCCTCTCGCGGCGGGGCTTCCTCCTGCTTTCGGCCAGCGCGGTGTCCGGTCTCACGGCCCTGGGCCTATGCGAGGCTCTGGGCGCCAGCTCCCCACTGGTGATTCTGGACAACGCCAAGGGCATGATCCTGGCCGATCCCTCCCGCTGCGTGGGATGCCAGCGCTGCGAACTGGCCTGCACGGAATTCAACGACGGCCGCGCCCAGCCTTCCCAGGCCCGCATCAAGATCGACCGCGCCATGAACTTCGGGCCGGAAGGCCCCACCGGAGGACCGGACATGCAAGGGACCTGGGGCAATGCCCTGGTGGTTCAGGGCGTGTGCCGCCAGTGCCCGCACCCCGTGCCCTGCGCCACGGCCTGCCCGGAAAACGCCATACAGACCGACCCCACGACCGGAGCCCGGGTGGTGGATGCCAAGCGCTGCGTGGGCTGCCGCCTGTGCCAGCGGGCCTGCCCCTGGGACATGATGACCTTTGACGAGGAGCGCCAGAAGGCCTCCAAGTGTTTCCTCTGCCACGGCAAGCCCAAGTGCGTTGAGGCCTGCCCAGCCGGGGCCCTGCGCTTCGTGCCCTGGCGCGACATCACCCGCGAGGGGCGCGCAGGCGCGGCCACGCTTTCCGCCCTTTCACCCGCCACGGCCAAGGCCTGCGTGGACTGTCACGTCCCGTCCGGCAAGAAACCAGCCCGCCGCTGATCCCCCTTTCTTCGAGGAGCGCGCCATGACCAAGACTGACGGAGGCTTTGCCGGAAAGGTGCTTCGGGTTGACCTTTCCACAGGAAAGATAAGCACCCAGGACACCAAAGAAAAATACGGGGCCGTGCTCGGGGGCACCGGCCTTGGCTATCAGGTGCTCTGGGAAGAGGTGCTCCCGGGCACCGGCGCCTTTGACCCGGGCAACAAAATCGTTTTCGCCACGGGGGTGCTGGCGGGCACGGGCGTGCCCTGCAACGGCCGCACAGCCGTTACCTGCCTTTTCCCCACCTGCTGGCCCAGGCACCTGGTGGGCTCCGGTCACATGGGTGGAAACTTTGCGGCCAAGCTCAAATACGCAGGCTACGACGCCCTCATCGTGGAAGGCAAGGCTGAGCGCCCGGTGTGGTTGTTCATCCGCGACGGGCGCGTGGAGCTGCGCAACGCCTCGCACCTTTGGGGCTCGGGCATCCGCCGAACCAACCTGGAGATCAGCCAGGAGATGGGCGCGGACTGCTCGGTGGCGGCCATTGGCCAGGCTGGTGAGAAGCTGGCGCCTATGGCGATTGTAGCCAATTCCCTGTCGCATTCCGCTGGCGGCGTGGGCGGGGTCATGGGCTCCAAGAACCTCAAGGCCATCGGCGTGCAGGGCAGCGGAGCGGTTCGGATCGCCGGGGACAAGGCCGAGTGGGAGAAGCTCATCACCTTCCACCTGTCGATTCTGGGCGGAAACAACCAGCACGTGGTGCCAAGCTTCCCCACTCCGCAGTCCGAGTACTACAATCCCGGCTCGCGCTGGGTGGGCGAACCGGGCAAGCGCTGGGGCGCCGCCGACCCGCCCGTGGAGATCACCGGCAACATCTACGACCTGAACCGCATCGCCTACCGCACCAACAGCGCGGCCTTTTTCCTCGGCGAGGGCGCCTGGAAGCACACGGTGCGCGGCAATGGCTGCACGGCCTGCCCCATCCGCTGCCACACCGTGCTCAAGGTCCCCGCCGTAACGGCCAAGTATGGCATCCGCGAGGTGGCCCAGAACACCTGCGCAGGCCTGCTCTTTGGCCGAAGCTTTTTCAAGGCCCTTCCCGGCGGGTTCAAGGGACAGACAGCCCTGGAAGCCTGCATGGTGGGCATGCATCTGGCCGACGACCTGGGCGTTTGGTGCAACTACGGCCAACTGCAACGCGATTTTTTGAAGCTCCAGCGCGAGGGGCTGCTCAAGGCCAAGCTCGGCGCGGCCGAATACGCCTCCATCCCCTGGGACAAGTTCGAGAGCGGCGACCCGGCCTTCCTCTTCGATATCCTGCCGCGCATCGGCGAGCGCCAGGGCGAACTGGGCCACGTGCTCAGCCAGGGCACCGCCGGGCTGTTCTCCCAGTGGTCCATTTCCGAAGAATACTGGAGCCAGGACCATGACGCCGTGTACTGGAAGATGGGCCACCCCAAGCACCACGCCAATGAGGACGACGGCCAGTGCGGGGTGATCATCAACACCCAGTACAACCGCGATGCCCAGTGCCACTCGCACTCGAACTTCGTGCGCAACGGCCTGCCCCTTGCGGTGCAGAAGAAGCTGGCCGCAGAAATCTGGGGCTCGCCAGATGCTGTGGACGCCGTGGGCGACTACACTCCCATGAACGTGCACAAGGCCAGGCGCGCCAGGTGGTCCCTGGTGCGCAAGGAGCTGCACGACTGCCTGGGTCTGTGCAACTGGATGGGGCCCTGGGTCGCCTCGCCCCTGAAAGAGCGCGGCTACCGCGGCGACGACAGCCTGGAATCGAAGTTCTACAGCCTGGCCACGGGCCAGAAGCTGGACCGCGAGGAGCTGGACCACATGGGTGAGCGCATTGTGACCCTGCACCGGGCCCTGACCCTGCGCGACATGGGCGAGCTGGACATGCGCGCACGGCACGATACGGTGCCGCCCTGGGTCTTTGAGGACGCCAGCGGCGCCGCACCCTTCACCAAGGGCACCATCCGCATGGACCGGGCCGACATCAGCCGCGCCATGGACCTGTTCTATGAGGTAATGGGCTGGGACAAGACCACTGGCGCGCCCACGGCGGAGGCCTATGCACGGCTGGGGCTGACGGAGGTGGGCGCGGCCCTGCAAGCCAAAAATCTCGTGCCGAAGGACAGGTCATGACGCCCGAAGCCATGGCCGCCTTCACCGGAGCGGCGGTTGAAGCCGTGCGCGAGGCCAGCCGCCAGGGCCGGCTGGCCTCGCGCACGGACCTGCTCGCAGCCCTGGAGACCGGCGGGGCCGCCCTCGCGCCCGTGGGGTTGGCCCCCGAAGACCAGCTGCCTCCGCCCGGCGACCGGGACACCCTGCTGGCAGCCGTCCTCGCGGCGGCTCCGGGCATCTTCGCCTTCCAGAGCCTGTCCGGGCAAACCGTCTACCACGACCCGGATGTGCTCAGCCGGACCTACGCCCGCATCCTGGACAGCAAGGGCTCGCCCCTGCTGCTCATGGCCGAGGAAATCCGTATCAACTCCCGCGACTATCCCCGGCCCGTGCCGCTGGAGCTCTTTGAAGCGCCCCCCTTCGAGCTGCCCCCGCAGGACATCGAGCAGGCCCTGCGCGTCATGGCCGCAGACGCCGCCTTCCAGGATATCACCTTCACCCTGACAGCAACCGGGGCCGTGTACCTCTTCTCCACCCTGCACCTGGAGCGCGGGTACGCAGCCTTCCTTGCGCAACGGGCCGAATCGCTGGCCATGAACCCATAGGGCGCACGCAAGATCAAAGAGCCCTGCCCACGGAAATCCAGACAACGGCTGCGTTGACGGGGGGGCGGGACACTCTCCTTCGCGGGGATCGCAAACAGATAGCTGGGATACGAAACAGAGGCAGGGGCACTGGCTTATGCTCCCAACAACCGGCACCCAATAAAGACAGGCGTCAGGGCTCTACGGCCATGGTGTTCGCGAGCACGAAGCGTCCGCCCCACTGGCGGATGACAGCCAGCTGGGCCTTGATCTCATCCTTGATGTTCCACGGCAGGATAAGCACGAAATCCGGCCGCTCTTCACAAATTGCGTTCGGATGACGCACAGGAATGCGGCTGCCGGGCAAAAACAGCCCCTGCTTGTGCGGGCTGGCATCGCACACAAAGGCCACTTGCCCGGGTTTGATCCCGCAGAAGTTCAGCAGGGTGTTGCCCTTTGCCGCGGCACCATAAGCGGCAACCTTTTTGCCTGCCAGGGTTTGTTCCGCCAAGAATCGCAAAAGCTCGGCCTTGATACGCTCCACGCGGTCCTGAAAGCCCAGGTAATAGGCCGGGCTTTGCATGCCTGCGCCCGTTTCCAGGCGCAACACTTCGGCCAGGCGTGGGGTCTCCACGGCGAGGGGATCATCCTCGGCGCGGGCATGGATTCGCAAACTGCCGCCATGGGTGGGCAACTCCTCCACATCGAACACGCGCAGCCCGTTGGCCGCAAAAATACGGCACACAACGCACAGTGAAAGATACGAGAAGTGTTCGTGGTACACGGTGTCGAACTGGCAGAATTGCACAAGGCGGTACAGATGCGGGAACTCCATGTTGATGAGTCCGCCGGGCGCCAACGCTATCCGCAATCCGCTAACGAAGTCGTTGATGTCTGGCACGTGGGCCAACACGTTATTGCCCACGATGAGGTCGGCGCGGCGGCCCTCCGCCGCCAGGCGAGAGGCCAGCTCCACGCCAAAAAACGCTTCCAGGGTGTTTATGCCTTTTTGCCGTGCGGCCGCCGCTGTGCTGGCCGTGGGCTCCACCCCCAAAGCGGGCACGCCCAGCCCCCTCACGTACTGCAACAGGTAGCCGTCATTGCTTGCAATCTCCATAACAAGAGAATCTTTGCCCAGCCCCAGGCGCGGCAAGGTCGCCTCCACGTAGGCCTTGGCATGGGCCAGCCACGTGCTTGAGAAAGACGAAAAATACACGTAGTCCGAGGAGAATATTTCCGTGGAGCGCTTCACTTCATCCACCTGCACTAAAAAGCAATTTGGGCAGACGAAGAGCTTCAGCGGATAGTAGACCTCCGGATCATTCAGTTCCTCCGGCTTCAAAAACGAATTGGACGGCGGCGCGGCTCCCAGGTCGAGAAAGACCTGTGAAAGCTCCGTATGGCAAAAGCGGCAGTTCATGTGATCTCCAGAGGGACGAAGTCGGGGGTCAAAAGCGGGTGCCCGGCGTCGCGAGCGGAAAGATCGGCCACAGGCAGGGGCCAGGGAATGCCCAGGGCCGGATCGTCGTGGCGCAGGCCGCCCTCTTGCTCCGGGCAGTAGAGTTGAGTGTGCAGGTACAAAAGTTCGCAGTCCGGCTCCAGGGTCTGAAAGCCGTGCGCAAAGCCCTGAGGCAAGTAAAACGCCAGATGCTTCTGCGCTGAAAGTTCCACCGCATGCCATTTAAGATACGTGGGCGAACCTTTGCGCAAGTCCACCGCCACATCAAGCACACGGCCGCGCAGGCAGCGCACCAGTTTGGCCTCCGCCATGGGCGGGCGCTGGAAGTGCAAGCCACGCACTGTGCCTTGGGCATGAGTGAGGGAATGGTTGATTTGGACGATGGGGCCGGGCAGGCGAAGGGGCATAAGCTCGCGCGTGCAAAAGAGCCGGGCGAAGCTGCCGCGCTGGTCGCCCACGGGGCGGCCTTCCACCACCATAAGGCCGGAAAGGGGCGTTGTGTACAGAGTGAGGCTGGACATGCGCCTACTCGCCAAAGAAATCGTCGATACGTGTGCAGGAAAAGGCGCGCAGGTCCGTCTTGCCCTCGGACCAGGCGCGGTACCAGCCGCTGGTCCAAATGAGCGCCGCGTCCAGGTCCAGCCGGGGCCGCCAACCCAGCAGGATATGGGCCTTGGCGCAGTCAAGCGTTAAGAGTCCGGCCTCGTGCAGACCGTTTTCGCTGCTCTGATTCAGGTTCAGCCGCGCGCCCGCGCCCCAGAACTCGGCGAAGCGGGAGGCCACCTCGCCCACTGTGCGCACGTCGCGGCTGGAGGGGCCGAAGTTCCAGCCCCCGGCAAAGCCATGGCCTTGCTCCAGCATGCGCCGGGCCAGCAACAGGTAGGCGGAAATGGGCTCCAAGACGTGCTGCCAGGGCCGCACCGCAGCAGGACGACGAATATGGGCGGCTTCGCCCTTGGCAAAGGCCCGAGCCATGTCGGGCACCAGACGGTCTGTGGCGAAGTCGCCCCCGCCGATAACGTTGCCCGCGCGGGCCGTGGCCAGCACTGTGCCGTGGCTGGCAAAACTTTCGGCCGGGAAAAAAGATTTCGCGAAGCTGCCCGCTGTTATTTCCGCGCAGGCCTTGCTGGCAGAATAGGGATCGTGTCCGCCCAGGCGGTCGGTTTCGCGATAGCCGTGCACCCACTCGCGGTTTTCGTAGCACTTGTCGCTTGTCACCACGACGATGGCCCGTCGCTGTTCGGGCTTGAGCGCGGCCCGGCGGCAGGCCTCCAAGACGTGCGCCGTGCCCTGCACATTGACGGCAAAGGTGGCGGCGGGATCGGCGTAGGAAGGACGCACAAGAGACTGCGCGGCCATGTGGATGACAATTTCCGGCGCGAACTCAGTCACCGCGCGGGTCAGAATTGGCAGGTCCAGAATATCGGCGTGCAGGTTGATCTGGCCCTCGGGCGGGTTTTCGCCCAGGCGGGCCAGGTCGAAAAGGCTGGGCGAGCTCGGCGGATCTAGGGAATAGCCCAGAACCTTGGCCCCGGCGCGAGCCAAGAGCAAACACAACCATGCGCCCTTGAAACCCGTGTGCCCGGTAACAAGCACACGGCGGCCCCGATAAAATCCGTCCAGGATATGCTGCATGCCGACTCCCTACCAGACCTTCCAGCCCGCGCGCCCCTCGGTCCACAGCCGGTTCAGGTATTCGGTATCACGCAGGGTGTCCATGCAGGCCCAAAAGCCGCGGTGACGGTAGACCATGAGTTCGCCTTCCTCGGCCAGGCGCTCCAAAGGGCCATACTCCAGGTCGCAGGAATCGTCGGCACTCACATGGTCGAAGATTGCGCGGTTCATGACCATAAACCCACCGTTGATGAACTTGTCTGAGGAGCCGGAATCCGGCCCGGCGGGCTTCTCGTTGAAGCGCGCCACGCGGTCGCCTTCAAGCCTCAACTCGCCGAAGCGCGAGGCCGGATTCACGCCGGTGAGCGTGACCATTTTGCCGTGGGCCTTATGGAAGGCCACCAGCTTGGACAAATCTACGTCGGCCACGCCATCGCCATAGGTCAAAAGGAAGGTATCGCCCTTGACATACGGCTCCACTTTTTTGAGGCGCGAGCCCTTAAGGGCCTTTTCGCCCGTGCTGGCCAGAGTGATCTTCCAACCGCACTCCTCGTGGCAGGAGTGGAGCTGGGCCTTTGCGGGCTTGCCCAGCTCGATGGTGATGTCGTTGTTCATGGCCTCATAGTTGAGGAAATAGTCCTTGATCATCTCGCCCTTGTAGCCCAGGGCCAGCACGAAGTCCGTGTGGCCGCAGGTGGCGAAGATCTTCATGATGTGCCACAAAATGGGCCGGGGGCCGATGTTCACCATGGGCTTGGGCCGAAATTCCGTTTCTTCGCGCAGGCGGGTGCCAAGCCCGCCGCAGAGGATGACGACTTCCATGGGCGTGTCCTTGTGTGGGTCTGGAGCGCTAGTCCTTGACGCAGCGCAGGTAGCCGCGCGGGGCCATGCTCACCGCGAGCTTGGCGTCCATGGCTTCGTCGATGACGAAGCGGTCGTTTTTTTTCAAAAAGGTGTCCACTGCGGTCATGGGATTGTCGCCAATCCCCCAGGGACGGTCCGGATAGAAGTCTGCGGGCATCTGTTCCACCACGGTATCGAAAACAACCAGCCAGCCCCCTTTCTTCACCAGGGGCGAGTAGAGTTCAAGCTCGCGCAGCACGTGCTCGTGGGTGTGGTTGGAATCAAGCACAACCAAAGGGTTCTTACGCCCGGCCACGCTGTTGCACACTTGTTGGGCAATGCCGCCGTCAACGCTGGAGCCTTGGATCATACGGATGCGCGAGGCCATGGGGTGCTTCACTATTTCCGCGCGGTTGTGCTCGCGGATGTCGATGTCCACACCGACCACATATCCGTCGCCGCCAAGCAGGGTCAACATGGAAGCGGAGAAGATGAGGCTGCCGCCGTGAGCTATGCCCGTCTCCACCACGCAGTCCGGCTGCATTTCCCAGATGATCTCCTGTAGGGCCATCATGTCCTGCGGGTACTGGATGATAGGGCGGCCCAACCACGAGAAATTGTAGGAATACCCGGCGCGGGTGGAGGCGATGGTGAAGGCCTGGGCGGTTTCCTTGAGGGCCTTGTCGCCAGCCATGGCGCGGATGCGCGCGGCGCGCTCCTGACGGAACTGCTCGGTCATGTCCACGGGCTGGTCCTTGGTGCTGGTGTTTTGCGTCATTGTGCTTAGTCCGGGCTCGCAGCCAGGGCTGCGGCAAGTTTGGTGGTGTCTCCCCAGAATTCCATGGGTTCATAGTCCGGGTAGGGGTAATGGCCCAGGTTGAGCCGGAGGTCCGCCCCGCGCTGGCGCAGATGGTTCTGCACAAGGTCCAACACGCTGACGGGCGTGCCGCTGGCGCAGTTGACCACACCGACCCCCTGGCCGGACAGGGATAGACGGGCCAGAATATCCGCGACTTCCTGCACGGGCAGGTAATCGCGCAACTGTCTGCCGCCGGACATATTGAACATTGAGGCGCCCGAATTGATAGCCCGGTCAAGTTGGGAGAGCAAGGATTTTTCAGACTGGCCTGGGCCGTGCATGTAGAACAGCCGCGCCCAGCTCAGCGCCGCGTCGGCCCCCTGGCAAAGGGGCGCAAGCTTGCGGCGCAGAATGTCCTTGCCCAGGCCGTAAGCCGTCACCGGTGTGGCGGGCAGGTCTTCGGTCAGCGCGCCTGATTGCAGCCCGTATTCCAGGCAGGTGCCGACCACGAGCAGGTGTTTGGCCCCGCGCGCCACAAGCTGGCGCAGGAACTCCAAATGCCTCGGCAGCACCTCGGTCACGTGGGCCTCGGCCTTGAAGTTGTTCAAGTGTCCCCAGGCCAAGTGCAGAATGCGCCCATGTCCGGCCATTTCATCCAGTTGGGCCGTGGTGGCCGCCTGCACATCCGCCCGCAGGGGCGTCACGCAGCCGAACCAATCCTGGGCCCTAGCGCGATCCTCGTCGCGATACACCGCCGTGACCTTTGCGCCGCGCGCCAAAAGCACGCGCACAACATGTGCGCCGATGAACCCCGTGGCTCCAGTGACGAGGATACGCTCCCCCCCGCCAGGCCCCGCAGCCCCTGCGCAAGATAGCGCGACCGCACAGGGAGCCTCCATTGCCTTCATTGCGTCCCTCGCCTACGGTTTCACTAGCAGCCCCTGACCCGTTGGCATTGTCAGCACACTCACGCCCTTTTCGCGAGCCACGGCATCGATGCCTTCCTTTTGTATTCGATGAGGCTCCCACCCGTAATCATCCAGCACAACAAGAGCTCCTGGGGTCAGCTTGTCCCAGAAAAAACGCAGTGCTTCCACTTCTGGCAGCATGCAATTCATATCTATAGATAGGTATGCAACTTTTTTTATGTCGACAGAGCCCAGCGTCTCCGGGACAGTTCCTTTGACGAGTTGGACACGAGGGTAGTCCCTAAAATTTCGCGCGGCCTCTTCATAGCAGTCGTAGTAGATGCTGTTATGATGGGCAAGTAATTCTTCTTCACCTTGCGAGATGTGCGTTGCCACAAGTCCACAATACGTGTCAAACAAGTAAAAGCTCTTGTCTGACTTGTTGAAGTCTACGTACTGAACAATCGCTCTTGAAAGGCCCCCAAGATTGACGCCACATTCTACAAAATCACCCCCAAGGTGCATGCCGTGCTCCGCCGCCCAACAACAAACGTAGGTACGCCAAAGAGGACGAGCACCATTCGGAAACAATTTGCACGCCACATCCCAAACCTGTTGGAACTTCTGTTCCTTCATCGCATCGGTGTTCTGCGCCAATGTGATGAGACAATCTTGGTTATATGTTGATGGAATATCCTTGATCTTGTAATATTTCCTCGGAGCGCCGATACAACGAATAGCCGTTTCGACATCATGAAGCAAACAACTCAACTTATCCCGAAAACTCATGCAACCACCTCTTCCCTCAAAATATCAACAAATTGGTGGAGTCGGCTTTAAACCGCACCACGAAAACCGCATCCTATTGTTATGTAATCTTTAGCTGTCCATTACTCAACCTTTCTGAGAACTTCCATCCGAAGTACCTCTTGGACCAAGCTGTCTAATTCCGCAGCGCCCGCTGGCCCCACTTTCTCAAGCGCCCCATCCACCGCGCGGCGCAGGTGCACCGCTTCGGCCGCACGTCTGGCGCGCGTCTGCTCGCGCTTGCGGGCTTTGAACACGGTCTTGTTCAGTAGGGTCTGCCACTCGCTGTGCAGGCGGGCGGACAAGCTCTTTTCCATCTTGCGCTGCCATGCCTGCAGGGCCACTGCTTTCATGACGAAGATGCGCGCCTCCTCGGCCGGGCGACCGGACAGCTCGGCCAAATACGCCGTCACGGCCTCCACGAAAGCGCCGAATTCTGGAATGTAGCGCGGCTTGGTGGCCAGGCGGTGCATGTCGTTGCGGAAGGTTTCGTTGTGGCCAATGCCCGGCGCGTGCTCCTGCAACTGGTAGAACACGGGCAAAAGGGCGTGCTTGCCGCACAGGGCCGTCATCATAGCGAAATAGAACTCGGCGATGCAATAGTTGCGAATCGCGTCTGGGAAGCGCCGCAGCATTTCCTGCTGGCACGGCGTGCGGTACACGGCGTAAAACATGGCGGAATAACGCGTGAACATCTGAATGAGCCGGTCCTCGGGCCTATCGGAATCCACCACCGAATCCAGAGTCTCCACCGAGCGGTAGTACAGGTCCAGGTCCACCTCGCCCCCGCGCAGCCGGTAACCGAAGTAATAGCCCTGGGCTGAGGCATAATCCGGGTTGGCCTCCAAAAACTCCACGCAGGCGCGGATGCCGGAGAGGCTGGTGAAGCTGTCGTCCGCGCTCATGACCATGTACGGCGTCTTCACGCGGTCGCGCACCGGGGCGCACAGTTTGTGCGGCAAGGGTTCATCGGGCCGGTGCAGGTACTCCACGTTCTTCAGCCCCGCCAGGTCCGTGTAGGGCTCTGGGGTGGAGTCCACCACAAGGATCGGTACGCCGAAGGCATCATAGTGCGCCAGTGCTTTGGCAAGCAAATGGTGGCGCCTGTACGTGGGAATGACGATGGTCAGCGGCAAGGCCGGCACAGAGTTCCTCCTGAAATGTAAAGATGGGGTTTAGCGAGACCTACCAGCCCTCGCGGTAGCCGCGTTCGATATTGCCGCGCAGGGCCGCAAACTGGCTGCGGGCATCGCCCTCCAGGCTGCCTAGATATGTGTCCAGGGTCCGCTCAGCGCGGGCGTCGGGCAGACCGACAAGCCGCAGGCCGGAGCGCGCCAATTTGCCCGCCTTGCGCACCAAACGCGACGCCCCAGTCTCTTGTGCCTTGTGGCCCAGGCGCTGCAAAAAACGCGCGAGGCTCTCGCGCGCAAAGCTCTCGGCCTGAGGGGGGGGAAGCCCTGCACGTGCGGCTAAATGCCCAGCTACTCCCGCAACCACTAAGGCGAACTGCCCCGCATATTCCGGAGCGCTGGCCACGGTGTCGAAGCCGTCATACAGGTGCCGCGCCCCTTTCAGCGCGCTCTGGCGTTCCTGAATGGCGCAAAACAACACAGGTACGCGAGCGCACTTGCCGTTGATAGCTTTGATGGCCGTGAGCAGCACTTCAAAAGCGTTCAGATTCTCAATGCCCTGGGCATGGTCCAGCACGTCGAGCAAATTTTGGCGGCGTTCAACGGCATAGTATAGGCTCACGAAGGGATCGAAGGCCGCCAGCAGTCGGTCCTCGGCGCGTTCCTGCATCAGCCCGGCCAAGCCGTCGGCCTCGTAACAGGGCCAGGCCTCGATTTGCCCGCGCTTCTGGCGCACCCACACATGTGCGCCATGAGCCAAGGTGCAATCCGGGTGTGCAAGCAGGTATTCCAGGCATCTAACCACGGCCTCGACCCGAATGTGCCGATTCTCCGCACGCATGACAATGTACTCAGTGGTGGCAGCCCCGGCCAAAAAACGCAGCTTGTCAATAAAGCGGCACTCTGTGAAGTGCTGATAATATACATTCTCATAGCGCTCTACGCCGGGAAATGGCGCGGGCGAGGTGTCGGCCACAACAAGGTTCAGACCGCTATCTTTATAGGTCTCCAAAATGTTGCGCAGATAACCTTGCCTGTTGCGAGTGGGCACCAGCATGGTGACTTTGCGAAGAAGTTCGGATGCCGGTGGAAGTGACTGCAAGTGCATTTGCTATAGTCCTCTGAGAGCTGTGGCTTTGTCAAGGCGTGCCGCCGCAGAGGCATCCAAACTGGCAGATTCGGAACGGGGCCTTCGGTGTTTCCTTTGCGTCTCCGAAAAATCTCCAGGGCGATGCCGTTCATCCTGTAGGCCGACTTGGGCTGAAACCTTCACGTTCTCCTGCATCTGCTGGAGCAACCGCAAGCCAGGGGGGAATGCCTGCGCAGGCTTCAAGCACCCCAGATGACGGAAGACAACGCAGACGCAGGGCGTTAAGTAGAACGGCAGGGCTTTCACACCTCGCACACGCAAGAGCGAAAGCCTCACAACGCCTCAAAGGCAGCCACGAGCGGTCAGCCCCCCCTGTTTTCACGGAAAGCTCCATTTGACAACAGCCCTACGCCCGCCGCAAACAGGGAATCGTGCGTCCAATCATAATGTAGAAACAACAGGCCATGCGTAATATCGCGCGCCAAGCCGGGCAGGCTATTTTCTGCTGCGAAGAAGTCCCAGGCAGCGTTTCCAGCACATGCCAACCGTCCGCTCAGATGGGTTGCAAGGCAAGGAAGCTGCCTGCCCCTGAGGCTACCCGACACCCAGCGAGGCTGAGCTTCCCCCTGGAGAACCACACGCCATTGAGTCAAACGCCCGCCGCTCCCGCCGCCAACTTCGAACACGCAAGCGGCAAGGCGAGGCACGCAAGCGCCTCACGGCCTCGCTCCTTCAGTGTGCTGCTGTTCCGGCTGGGCCAGAGGTTGGGACGCGCCAGAGGGCGGCCTTTGTCTTCTTGCTAGTGCTGCTTCTTGCGCTCGTTTATGGTCTTCATGGTAACACCGGCCAGGCAGCCGCACAGCAGCCCCAGCCCCAGCAACCGGCCCATGTTGGCTTCCGGCAGCAGCCAGCCCACCATGACCGCCACGGACCCGCCGATGATGATGCCGCGCGCCAGATAGTTCAGCGTTCCGGCGAAGCGCTTGTCCTCCGGCGTCAGGCTCATGTCCTCGTCGGTTTTCTGCGCCTCTTCTTCCTTGCGTTGGCGTTTGGCCTGCTTGCCCATGAATCCTCCTTGCTCTGTGCTGGGCGGATACAATCATACTTTGCGCTTTCGCTCAAGGCTTGGGGCTGGGGCGAACGCTACAGGCAGCCTTGAAACTTGACTACGACTTTCAATATCACTATCTATGCTGCCTACGGGCTGTTGCGCGGGTGGGCAAAGCCAAGGAGCAGGACATCATGTGGCAAGAGCTGCTGGTTTATGTGATTGTTGCGGTTGCGGCCGGAGCGGTATTTTGGAAGTTCTACAAGAAGTTCACAGGCAAGTCCTCGTGTTGCGGGGGCGATTGTTCCTGTTCGGACGGCTGCGCTTCCAGTGGGGGCGGCAAGGGCTGCTGTGCTGAGGACGGCGGGCTCAAGATGGCGCCTGGACCGGGAACAGGCGCGCGAAAACCCGGCTAGCACACGTTTTCACCAAGCGAACGGACGACGCCCAGGAAGCCGGGCGCAAATTGTTGCAAAGAAGAGCAAGGAGATTCCGATGGATTCGTGCATGACCCTGCGCCGCGCGCAGGTCAACAAGAAGCTTCGCATCTGTTCCGTTGGCGCGCCTGGGGAGCTTGGCCGCAGGATACGCGACATGGGGCTGATTCCCGGCGCGGAGGTGACCGTGGTCGGCAAGGCCCCGCTCAAGGATCCCGTCGCCCTGCGCCTGCGCGACTTCACCCTGACCTTGCGCAACAGCGAGGCCGATCACATCGTGGTGGAGGCGGCGGAGTAGCGCGTGGCGACACCGAAACTGACCATCGGCCTTGCGGGCAACCCCAACTGCGGCAAAACCACCCTGTTCAACGCCCTTACCGGCTCGCACCAGCATGTGGGCAACTGGCCCGGCGTTACGGTGGAAAAGAAAATGGGCCATGCCCTTGCGGGCGAGGCGGAGCTCGACGTGGTGGACCTGCCGGGCACATACTCGCTCACCGCGTATTCCGAGGAAGAAAAGGCCGCCCGCAATTTCCTCATCGAGGATCGGCCCGCTGCGGTCATCGACGTTCTGAACGCCGACTGCCTGGAGCGCAACCTTTACCTGGCCGTGCAGATCATGGAGCTTGGCGTGCCGCTGGTGCTCGCCCTGAACATGATGGACGAGGTGCGCAAGAGCGGCAAGGACATCGACACCGCGCTGTTGACCCGGCTGACCGGCTGCCCTGCGGTGGAGACCGTGGCGCGCCAGGGCAAGGGTCGGCGCGAGATCCTGGCGGCGGCGTATTCCCTGGCCCTTATGCGCGCCGGGGAGTGGACCCCGCTGCGCATCTCCTACGGGCCAGACCTGGACCCCGTGCTGGACGAGATGGAAGCCATCGTAGAGGCTGCGGGCATAATGGCGGGCAAGGTGCCGCCGCGCTGGGTGGGTCTCAAGTATCTTGAGGGCGACCCCAGCGTGACCCGGCGCGGGCGCGAGGCCAGCCCGGAGGCGGCCGCCAGGCTGGAGACATTGACCGCCAAAGTGGCGCAACACCTGAAGAAAACGCTGAACACTAGCCCAGACGCCATCATCGCCGACTACCGCTATGGCTACATCGCGGGCATCGTCAAGCAGGTGGTGCGCTACCCGGCCATCAACCAAGAGCGCATCCGCCTTTCCGACCGCATGGACCAGGTGCTGACGCACCAGTTCGCCGGGCCGGTCGTCATGGCGCTGGTGATTTATCTTTTGTACACCCTGACCTTTGCCGTGGGCGAGCTGCCCATGAGCTGGGTGCAGAACGCCTTCTCCTGGCTGGGCGACAGCCTCAAGGAGAACATGGGCGAAGGGCTTTTGCGCTCGCTGCTGGTGGATGGCGCAATCGCGGGCGTGGGCGGGGTGCTGGGCTTCGTGCCGCTGATCATGATCATGTTCTTTCTGCTCTCCGCCCTGGAGGATACCGGGTACGTGGCACGCATGGCCTACATGCTGGACCGCGTGTTCCGCATCTTCGGCCTGCATGGCACCAGCGTGCTGCCCTTCATCGTTTCCGGCGGCATTGCGGGCGGCTGCGCCGTGCCCGGCGTCATGGCCACGCGGGCCTTGCGCAGCCCCAAGGAGAAGCTGGCCACCCTGCTCACCGCGCCTTTCATGACCTGCGGAGCCAAGGTGCCGGTGTTCCTCATGCTCGCCGCCGCCTTCTTTCCGGGGCACGAGGCCGCGGTGATGTCCGCCGTGACCTTGAGCGCCTGGGCCGCGGCGCTTCTGGTGGCCAAGCTGCTGCGCTCCACCGTGGTGCGGGGAGAGAGCACGCCCTTCGTCATGGAGCTGCCGCCCTACCGCATGCCAACCCTGCGCGGGCTGTGCATCCACACCTGGGAACGCTCCTGGGAGTATATGCGCAAGGCGGGCACCATCATCCTGGCCATTTCCGTGCTCATTTGGGCGGCCATGACCTTTCCCGCCCTGCCGGACGATGCGAACAAAGTATTTGACGACCGCGCCATGGCCGTGAACGCACAGCTGGAAAGCCAGGCCGAAACCGGGGAGGATCCCCCGGCCGAACTGGAGGACGCCCTGGCGCGCATCGAGGCCGAGCGCTCCGAGGCGGCCCTGCGCACTTCCTTCGCGGGCCGGGCGGGCGTGGCCATGGAGAGCCTGACCGCACCGGCGGGCTTCAACTGGCGGGTGAACATAGCCCTTCTGGGCGGGTTCGCCGCCAAGGAGGTCATCGTCTCCACCCTGGGCACGGCCTATTCCCTGGGCGAGATAGAGGCCGAGGACGCCGCGCCCCTTTCAGAAATGCTCTCCAAAGACGAGAGCTTCTCCAAGGCGGCGGCGCTGGCGCTCATCGCCTTCGTCATCCTCTACGCGCCCTGCTCGGTCACCATCGTGGCCATGGCCAAAGAGGCGGGCTGGCGCTGGGCGCTGTTTTCCATGACCTTCAACACCGCCCTGGCCTATGTGGCGGCGGTGGCCCTCTTCCAGGTTTCGCGCCTGCTGGCCTAGGCGCGCTTTTTCCGGCGCACAGCCCCCCGCAGGTTTGATGAAAGGCCAGGCTCCTTTGCGGGTTCCTGGCCTTTCCTTTTGCCCGCAAAACAGATACCCAAAGCACAAGCGCATCCCGCGCACCCCGGTTTCCGGCGCGGCCACTGGCCGCCCTGCCGATGCCGCCGGGCCAACCACAACACAGGAGTCCGCATGTCCCTTGAGCTGAAAGTCATCCACACCAACGCCGCGCCCGCCGCCATTGGCCCTTACAGCCAGGCCGTTTGCCACGCGGGAACCTGCTACCTGAGCGGCCAGCTCGGCATTGATCCCGCCACCGGGCATATTTCCGACACCTTCGCCGTGCAGGCGCGCCAGGCCCTGGTCAACCTCAAGGCCATTGTCGAGGCGGCAGGCTCGTCCCTGGAGCGCGTGATCACCGTGGATGTCTTTCTTACGGACATGACCACCTTTGGCGCGTTCAACGAAATTTACGCCGAGTTCTTCCCGCAGCACAAGCCCGCCCGCGCCGCCATCGGCGTGGCCGCCCTCCCGCGCGAGGCGCAGGTCGAGGTGCGCTGCCTGGCCGCCCTGGCCAGCTAACGGTCTTGCCCAAGGGCGCGAAAAAGGCGGCTCCCCCGCAAAGGGAAGCCGCCTTTATTCGTATGTGGGCCGGGTCGAGGGCTTAGGAACAGCCGCAACCGGAATCGCCGGAGCCGCAGCCGCCGCCGGAGCCGCAACCGCCGGAGCCGCAGCTTCCGCCGCCGCCCATGGCGTTTTCCGACTCGACGCTGAAGCCGTACTCGGTCATGTCGATGCTGATGGCGCCGGAGGCCTCCAAAAGGCTCTTCTCGGCGATCAGGGTGTAGCCGCCCGTCTCAACGGATTCGTCGCCGTCGCGGGCTTCGTCCAGGGCCAGGGAGAGCTTGGGGCCGCAGCAGCCGCCCGCAAGAAACACGCGCACGGCAGACTTTTCTTTATCCGCAAAGTAGCTGTCCAGCTGGGCCTTGGCGGAATCGCTCAACGTGATCATGGGGGAACTCCTTTTTGCGCCAGCGGCGCGGTGTCTGGTGTGTGGCAGATGTGTCGGAATCATCCCGGTGCATCGCTTTCAGGCCGCCCCCCAACAAAGAAGGGGCAGCGCCCTTTGTGGAACGCCGCCCCTATGAAACGTGTTTTGGCTTGCCCTAGCAGGAGCAGCCGCCGGTTTCCCCGGTACTGCATCCACCAGAACCACAGCTTCCAGAACTGCAACCGCCTCCGCCCGCCATGGGGTTTTCGGAGTCGACCGTGAACCCGTACTGGGTCATGTCGATGCGGATTGCTCCGGTCTGCTCGCCCAGGGCGCGCTCCACTACGAAGCTGTACCCCTGCACGTCATAAGTTTCGTCGTTCTCACGCGGCTCGTCCAGAGCCAGCGACAACCTTGGGCCGCTTCAACCCCCGGATGCCATGAAAATGCGGATCGGGGATTTTTCCTTGTCCGCAAAGTACCCGTCCAGCTGGGCCTTTGCGGAATCAGTGACTTCAACCATCTCTGCCTCCTTGGAGCGTTGGTGGGACACGGATAGATAATGACGGCCCCTGAATTTGTCAAATGAGTGATGACCCGCTTCCGGCGTTGACCACGGGGGGACTCTGGGCTACACGGCGGGGTGCGGGCGGATGTGTTGTCCGCCCTTGGTTCCCTCACTTTCCGGCGTTTCATCGAGGCAGCGCATGAGCACAAAGGACCTGATCCTAGCCACAGCCAAGGACATGATCTCCGAGGTCGGCTTTCATAAGATGACCACGGCCAATCTGGCCCGGCGCGCCGACATCTCGGAAGGCACCATCTACCGCCACTTTGAGAGCAAAGAAGACATCCTCCAGCACATACTGGACATCTTCGATCAGAAGTACCAGGCCCTGGCCGAGCAGTGCCGCCTGCGCATGGACAAGGACACCCTCTCCCTCGACGACCTTCTGGGCAGCCACTTCGCCTTTCTGGAGGCCAACGCGGCCGATATCAAGATCGTCCTCGGCACTTACAGCATCCTTGAAATAACCAAACGCTCCATGGCCCGCTTCATCGAGCGCATGCGCGCCCTGTTCGAGGACTTCCTCTCGCGCGGAATCAAGAACGGCACCATCCGCAACGTGCCCCTGGACCACACGGGCATGATCATCGCCAACATGTTTTTCGGCCTCATGCGCATCAAGCTCTACTGGCCGGAAATAGCGGACTTCTCCCGCGAGGCCGTGGAGTTCTGCCGCCGCAGCCTGGTGGTGGAAGGCGGGGCAAAGCCATGAGCGAAGCGCGTACCCTGCTGACAGCCAAGGAAATGGCCCGCACGCTGGAGCGGCTGGCCTCGGAGATTGTGGAGCGCCGGGGCGAAAGCGCCCAGCTGGTGCTTGTGGGCATCCAGCGCCGCGGGGTCGATTTGGCCCGCAGGCTGCAAAAGCTGCTCGACGCGCGCCTGCCCAAGCCCGTGGTGCTGGGCCAGCTCGACATCAACCTATACCGCGACGACTGGAGCAGCCTGGGCATCAGCCCGGCGATAAGCCACACGGAGATTCCCGCCGAGGTGGAAGGGGCCAGCGTCATCCTGGTGGACGACGTGCTCTATTCCGGCCGCACCATCCGCGCCGCCCTGGAAGCCATTCTCGACTTCGGCCGCCCGCGCCGGGTGGAGCTTCTCGTGCTCATCGACAGGGGCCACCGCGAGCTGCCCATCCAGGCCGATTACGTGGGCAAACGCGTCAACACTTCCGCTTCCGAGCGCGTGGACGTGCTGGTGGCCGAGCGCGACGAACAGGACCGGGTGCTGCTGCGCCCCAAGCCAGAGGCCTGATGCCCGCCCCGCAACCAGCCATGCCCGAAATGAACGACATGCCCCAGCAGCCCGATGCGAACAACGCCCTGCCGCGCCTGTGGCCCCAGGGCTCCATCAGCCTCATCGGCATGGCCGGTGCGGGCAAAAGCACCCTGGGCCGCCTGCTGGCGGAAAAACTCGGCTGGGCCCACGTCGACACCGACAAGCTCATTGAGTCGTACTACGGCCTGCCCCTGCAGGACGTGCTGGACGGCCTGGGCCTGCAAAAGTTTCTTGAGGCCGAGAACACCCTGGTGGCCATGCTGAACGTGCGCCGGGCGATCATTTCCACCGGCGGCAGCGTGGTCTACGGGCGGGAGGCCATGGAGCGCCTGCACCTGCTGGGCCCGGTGGTGCACCTGGACATCAGCATGGCCAGCTTTCTCAAGCGCGTGGGCGACGGCAGCAACCGGGGCCTGGCCATCGCCCCTGGCCGCACGCGCGAGGACCTCTACCTGGAGCGCCAGCCCTTGTACCAGGCTGCGGCAGACCACACGGTAAGCACCGACCAGGGCGACCAGAACGCCAGCCTGGAGCGGCTTTACGCCTGGCTTGTCGCAGACGAAGCAACGACCAAAGAAGGCCAGGGATGAAGAAAATCGCCAAAAAGACTCCGGTGCTCAAGCGCCTCTACGAACTGTACGAGCGCATGGACGCCGCCTACGCCGCTTCGGCCACGGCCATCGGCCTTTCCTGCCAGGGTTGCGCAGACAGCTGCTGCGAGACGCTGTTCCGCCACCACACCTACGTGGAATGGACCGCCCTGGCCCAGGGCTTCGCCGCGCTGCCCCCGGCCCGGCAAGACGAGATGCGCACCCAGGCCGAGACCTACCTGCGCATCCACCGCAACGCCCTGCCCGGCATGCGCCCCCGCGTGCCCTGCCCGGCCAGCGTAAGCACGGAATCAGGCCTCGTCTGCGGCATCTATGCGCACCGGCCCATGGTGTGCCGCCTGCACGGCGTGCCCAACGTGCTGCAGCGCCCAGGCGCCGCGCCCGCCGCCTTTCCCGGGTGCGACCGCGCCCAGAACCTGGCCAAGACCTGCGAACCGGCCCTGCTGGACCGCACGCCCCTGCTCTCCGACCTGGCGCGCCTGGAAATGGACCTGCTGGGACGCGAGCGCATGGGCAAGCTGCCCCGCGTGGACCTGACCATCGCCGAGATGCTGCTCATGGGGCCGCCGCGCCTGTAGGCTGCGGTCCAAACGCCTGCTCCCAGCACGACTGCGCCTGGCGCACGCAGTGACGCAAGACCGGACGCTTGCGCGCCCGGCAACGTGTATTGCCCTTCAAGCCGCACCCTATTGCGCAGCCGCATGCTTTTTCGCTGCGGGCCCTTTGGTGCGTCCCTGCCCCTTGGCAGCGACAAATTCAAATGCTATATTGATGAACGTCGAGTCAAGAAACGCGCAGCGCGGCTGGACCAGACGAAGCAGACACGCCCAGCACCGCCTCGTATCGGCCTGCCCCAACCAGCGCAGGCCAGCGCAAACCCTCCCCATGCGCCCGGAAAATGACGTTCCCGGTGCACATGGCCTGTGACGAAAACCACGACGCGGCCAAATCACGCTTCCAGAGCGCATCAGCCGCCCTCTCGCCCCCCAGGAGAACACATGACCAGCCCAGAGCATGACGCCAATGTGACCACGGCTGATGCAGTGAACGACGAGGAGCACCGCATCCTGGCGTCGCTGCTGGAGAAGGTGCGCGTCATCAGCGCCGCCCCGGACAGAGACGTAGAGATAATGCACGCCCTTACAGACATGTACCTGTACGCCAAGAAGCACTTCTTCGACGAAGAGGCGCTTATGGAGCGCCTGGGCTACCCGGAGCGCGAGCACCACGCAGCCCTGCACCGGGAGTTTCTGGAACGCACCCACGCGCTGGTCGATGCCAGCCTGGCGGGCAAGCTGGACTTCGCCGAGCTCTCGCGCTTTCTTGCCAACTGGTTCACCCAGCACGCCACCGAGGAAGACGGCAAGATCACGCTGTTCGCCCAGCGCCGGGCGCGCGGCGACGCCTAGCCTGCGGCTGGCCTCCACCCGCTCCCCGCTTCTACGCTCCCTGCAACGACAAAGGGCAGAGGACGCCTTTGCGATGGCCTCCCCCGCCCCCTCAACGCAGGCAAACGCCTGGGGTTGACTCGTGGCCCGGTTGCGTCCGGTTGCGCCTGGTTGCGCCCGGTTGCGTCTGGCCAGGCCTGCGGCCCTTTGCCGCTAGCCTTCGCGGCTCTTGCGCACCGGGTAGGGCGGCGCGTTCTTGATGGCCTTGCCCAGCCAGTCTATGGCCTGGCCCAGCTGCTCCATGTTGTTCAAGGCTTCGGCGTCGCCCGCAACCTTGCCCGGCTCCAGGCCGTAGCCCATGTTCCAATAGGTGGAGCCCGGCAGCACCATCTGCGAAATCTGGAACAGGTGGTTCATGGTGTCGAACACATGGGTGGCCCCGCCCCGGCGCACGGCCACAACCGCCGCACCGATCTTGCCCGCCAGCAGGCAGCCGTTGGCCATGGCCACAAAGCCCGCGCGGTCCATGAAGGCCTTCATCTCCGCCGTCACATCCGCAAAATAGGTGGGCGAGCCAAGAATGACGGCGTCCGCCTCCAGCACCTGCGCAAAGGCCTCGTTGAAGGCATCCTTGCCGAACACACAGCGCTTGTCCTGCGTTTCCCAGCACTTGAAGCAGGCGCGGCAACCGTGGATGTTCTTGCCGCCAATCTGCACGTAGCGCGTCTCCCAGCCGGCCTCGGCCAGGGGCTTAAGGGCCGCCTCTAAAAGCAGGCGGGTGTTGCCGTCCTTCCTGGGACTCCCGTTGATGGCCACGACCTTCATGCGTTACCTCCGAAATATGTGTTGACTCCCGTTGGTGGGACACTTAGCTGATAGCCATAGCCTGCGTTTTGCGCAAGTACTGTCTTTTTTTACAGGTACTATCACACAGTATAGCAAGGAGACCGCCATGCCCAGCCAATGCGCCACCAAGGAGCTGCAAGGCCGCACCTACCGCTGTTTTTTCGAGCTGGCGCTCTCGGTGATGGGCGGCAAGTGGAAACCCATAGTGCTGTACCACCTGGGGCAGAACGGGGTGCAGCGCTACAGCGAGCTCAAGCGCCACCTGCCGGAGGTGACGGACCGCATGCTTACCCGGCAACTGCGCGAGCTGGAGGCCGATGGTCTGATAACGCGGGAGGTGTACCGGCAGGTGCCGCCCCGCGTGGAGTACAGCCTGACGCCACAGGGCCTGGGGCTCTTTCCCATTCTGGTAAGCATGCGCGACTGGGGGGCGGAGTACGAGGCGGCCAGGGGCGGCGCCCGGCTGGTGACCAGCGGCGAGCCGGAACCGGCAGCCCCCAAGGGGGCGGGCGGCCTGCACCCGCGCTATCAGGCGGGTGTGCAGACCTGCGGCCAGGGCGAATGAAAAAGGCGGCGCAAGGACCAGAGCCCCCGCGCCGCCCGGCATGTATGCGTGTTTGGAGGGCCTAGCTCAGGGCCAGAATGGGCTCCACGATCTTCTGGAAGGCCTTGGCCGTGGGCGACTCGCTCTGCACCTTCATCAGCGCGAAGCCTTCATCGCCGCTGCGCACCACCTCCGGGTCCATGGGAATGCGGCCCAGGAAGTTCACGCCCATCTCCTTGGCCAGGGCCTCGCCCCCGCCGGAGTTGAAGATGTCGTGCACGGCGCTGCAATTGGGGCACACAAAGCCGCTCATGTTCTCCACAATGCCCANNTGCGGGGTGGTGACGATGACCGCCCGGGCCTCCTGGCCCAGGGTCTGCAACGCGGCCAGGGGCTCGTCGCCCGTGCCGGGGGGGCAGTCGGTAACGAGGTAGTCCAGGTCGCCCCAGTCCACATCGCGCACGAACTGCTTGATGAGCCCGAGCTTCATGGGGCCGCGCCAGATCACGGCGGTCTCCTTGTCGGGAATCAAAAAGCCCAGCGACATGACCCAAAGGTTTTCGCTGTAGGGCACGGGCTCCATGTGGTCCGGCTCGATGTGCGGCTTGGCGTCCTGCAGGGACAACAGGCGCGGAATGCTGGGGCCGTGGATGTCCACGTCGAGCAGGCCCACCTTTTTGCCCGCCTGAGCCAGCGCCATGGCGATGTTGGCCGAGACGGTGCTTTTGCCCACGCCGCCTTTGCCGGAAAGCACCACGATCTTGTGCTTGATGCGGCCCAGGGTCTCGGCGATGCGCTCGTCAACCGGCTTTTCGGTGCAGGTCTTGGGATCGTGCCCGGAGGAACAGCCCCCGCTGGCGTTGGCGGAAGAACAGCTTTTGCATGCATTGCTCATGGTCGTCTCCTTGCGGCCGGGCGCGGCCCGGCGGAATGTTTCCAAATGGCGCGGGCGAGGTCGGTCCTGGTCCGGCGCGTGTCCAACCCGCCTAGGCCCAGAACGGCTTGCTGTTCTTGGCCATGTAGGCGTCTAAATCTTCTATGGGATTGATGCGCCAGGGGCAGTGGCTGTTGATGAAATTCACCACCTGCGCCCCCTGGTCGATCAGGTCGGCCTCGGAACAGGGCAGCTCCAGCGCAAGCTCCACCACCGGGGCGAAACCGCTTTCCAGCAGCCAGGCCCGCGCGGCCTCCCGGCCGGAGGTGGGCAGCGCGGAATCAAGGGCCGCCAGCACCAGGGCCCCGCTGCCCGCGTGGGCGCCGTACAGGCTCTGGGGCGGCTGCCCCTTGCGCAACGGGCGGGAAAGCACGGTCAGCGCGTAGCGCTCGCGGTAGCTCATGCGCCATTGGTTCTTGCACATGCCGAAGGCGGGCTTGACGTAGCGCGCCAGAAACGAGCGCACTGCGGCCTCGCTTGCGCCGGTGACGAGCACGGCGAGCCTGGGGTCTTTCGCGGCCTCGGGCATGGGGCTTCCTAGCGCTTCGTGGCGCGCGCCGTGCGCAGCCAGTCGTACCAGGCGCTCAGGCCGTCGCCCTTGCGGGCCGCCACGGGGAAAATGGCAATGTCTTTGTTGAGCTTCTGGGCGTGGGCGCTGGCGGCCTCCAGGCTGAAGTCCACATAGGGCAGCAGGTCGGTCTTGTTCAAAAGCATGACCGAGGAGAGGTGGAACATCAGCGGATACTTTTCCGGCTTGTCGTCGCCCTCGGTGACGGAGAGGATGCTGATTTTGTGGTCCTCGCCCAGGTTGAACTCCGCCGGGCAGACCAGGTTG
>DIVX01000118.1 GCA_002422505.1 Desulfovibrio sp. UBA6121 | reverse complement strand
GCAGCAGAGCACGCCGGGTGGCGCAGCAAAGTACGCCGGGTGGCGCAGCAAAGTAGCCGGGTGGCGCAGCAAAGTAGCCGGGTGGGGCAGCAGAGCACGCCGGGTGGCGCAGCAGAGTACGCCGGGTGGCGTCAGCATGACCAAAGGGCATCGCGCTTGCCCAAGCTTCGGCCCGCCAAGGCCCTTGCCGTGTCCGCCGGGGCCGGATTCACGCCCGCTTAAGCCGAATTCAAGCCCAGGCGCGCCCGCAGCGGCCAACGCGCATTAGAGCACGAGGCATGCCGCACAGGCCGCTCCAAGCCCTTTTGGTCCAGGCGCAACCCAGGCCGCGCCGGTCAGCAGGAGTGGAAGTCCTTGCTGATGTAAAGCATGAGGTCGAAGAGGTTGTGGGCCATCTCGTCGGCCAGGGCCGGAGGCTCCACCGGGGCCGAGCCCGCCGTGCGGGTGATGATCTTGGAGAAGAGCAGGCCCACAAGCTGGTCGTCGCCCTGGGTCCAAGGCGCTGCGCTTGAAGGAAATTTCTTCTGGAATCCGTGATAGTACATGCGCTCTCCCTGCGGTCATTCAAGGATGGGGGGTCGCGGAGGCATTCCCGCCGGGCCGGGGTATTGCGCGTGCGGCGCGGCGGGGATATGTGTCCGTGACATGTGCGCTATCGGCTCCGCGCGCCCGCAACTTTACACCCGCCTGCCCGCTTGCCGCCGCGTTCCCTGGGCGGGCTCGCCGGATGTTGCGCCGCGCCACGCCGCTCCCCCTGTTTTCAGTCCCCACGACGGAGGTTCCCGTGTCGCAGAAAAGCATCCTGGTGGTGGAAGACCATCCCGAAACGCGGGACTTGCTCGCCTATCATCTCAAGGCGGCTGGCTATACGGCCCGCACAGCCTCCAGCGGGCAAGCCGCCCTGGACATCGCCCTGCGCAGCAGGCCCGACCTGGTGCTCTTGGACGTGATGCTGCCCGGCGGCATGGACGGGTTGGAGGTGTGCCGCAGGCTCAAGCAAGACGCGCGCACCCGCGCCGTGCCGGTGCTCATGCTCACCGCCCTGGGCGACGAGGTGGACCGCATCGTCGGGCTGGAGCTGGGGGCCGAGGACTACGTGTCCAAGCCCTTCAGCCCGCGCGAACTTTTGCTGCGCGTGAAGGCCCTGCTGCGGCGCACGGGCCCGCAGGAGGCCCAGGCCGAGGGCTTTCAGGAATCCGGGCTGGTTATTGATTTCGAGGCGCACACCGTGCTGGTGGACGGGCAGGACGCCGGGCTGACGGCCACGGAGCATAAGATTTTGAAGGAGCTGGTGGCCTCCAAGGGCCGCGTGCTCCCGCGCGAGCGGCTGCTGGACACCGTATGGGACACGGACTTCGACGGCACCTCGCGCACGGTGGACACGCACATGCGCCGCCTGCGCGGCAAGCTTGGCGCGTATGCGGAATGGATCGAAACCGTGCGCGGCGTGGGCTATCGCTTCAAGCCCCTGCACACGGAAAAACCGCAAAACTAGGGCCGCTACCGGCAGGCTATCGACAGGCAATAGGCCTTATATTCAGGCGTGTTCTGTTGGTATCGATACGCTAACGCCGCCCGGCGGCCAGGGCCTCGAAGTGCCCGGCCCAGCGCGCCACCGCCGCGTCCAGGCCATAATGCGCCAGCACGTGGGCGCGGCCCGCAGCTCCCATTTGTCTGCGCTGCTCCCCGGTGCGCGCCAGCAGCGCGTTCAGACAGCCCGCCAGGGCCGCAGCACGCGCCGTCACGCCCGCCCCAGGGGCCGATGCCGCCGCCCCGGCCACCACACCGCCCGGCCCGGCAACGGCCCGCGCCGCGCCCACGTCCAGGCAGGCCACGGGCGTGCCGCAGGCCAGGCCCTCGGCCAGGGCGTTCGGAAAGCCCTCGCCCAGCGACGGCAAGGCCAGCACGTCCAGGGCCGCCAGCACCGCAGGCATGTCGTCGCGCCTGCCCAGGCGCACCGCCGCCCCGGCAAGACCATGCCGGTCCAGCAACTCCGTCAAAAGATCCGCGCCAGCCCGGCCCGGCTGCGCCGCCAGCTCCGTACCCTGCCCGCAGAGCACGAAGCGCGCCTGCGGAAACGCGTCCAGCACGGTGCGGGCCGCAGCACAGAACACCTCGTGCCCCTTCATGGGGTCCACGCGCGCAGCCAGCCCCACCAGCACGTGCCCGTCGCCCGCGCCCCACTCGGCCCGCAAACGCGCCCGCGCCGCAGCATCGGGCCGGAACGCCGCGCCGTCCACGCCGTTCTCCAGCACCACCAGCCGCTCCGGCGCATAGCCCAGCGTGCGCACGTGCAGTTCCGCCCCGGCGCGTGAATTGGCCGTTATCGCCTGCGGCCAGCCCGAAAGGGCCGCACAGGCGCGCACCGTAAGCCGCGTGCCCAGCCCGTAACGCGAAAAATCCATGTACCCGGAGCGCAAGCCCCAGCTTACCGCAGCGCCGCAGCCGCTGGCCCGCGCGGCCAGCAGCCCCAGCAGATCCGCATGGTACAGCCAGCTTTGCAGCACCTGGGGCCGCCACTGCCGCAGCAGCGCCAGCAGCCGCAACATGCCCGCCGGGCCCGGCACGCCGCGCGCCATGTGCAGGCTGTGCACCGGCACGCCGCAAGCGCGGATGCGCCCGGCCAGCGCCCCGTGCTCGCCGGAAAGCGGCAGCAGGCTCACCACGCGGCATTCGAAGCGCTCGGCAGGCAGGCGCGATACCAGGCGCGCAAGCCAGGTCTCGGCCCCGCCCAGGCCCAGGCCGGTGATGAGATGCAGAATGCGGATGCGCGACATGCACCAGCCCTAGCGCACCTCGCCACGCTTGGAAAGCGGCAGGGCTGCGGCGCGCGGTGATGGGGGGGCAGGGGCATGCGTCGCAGGCTTTGGCGGCGAGATGGGGTGCCTGTGTCGTGCTCCGCAGGCCAGGGGGTTGGCCCCCCCTGGACCCCGGCAAAGGGGGAGCGGGCGGGGCTGGGGGGCGGCGCGGGCTGGCAGGGCCCAGGGGGCGGCGCGGTGGCTTCGTAACGGGGTTCCAAGGGGCGCACGTCCCTTGGCCGCCGGAGGCAGAGCCGGGCACGACGCCGGGCGGCGAGATGGGGTGCCTGTATCGTGCTCCGCAGGCCAGGGGGTTGGCCCCCCCTGGACCCCGGCAAAGGGGGAGCAGGCGGGGTTGGGGGCGGAGAGCTTCGTTCGGTCACAACCCCTGTCGATACAGTACCGGCAGGTCGGCTTCGTAACGGGGTTCCAAGGGGCGCACGTCCCTTGGCCGCCGGAGGCAGAGCCGGGCACGACGCCGGGCGGCGAAAGGGGGTGCCTGTGTCATGCTCCGCAGGCCAGGGGGTTGGCCCCCCTGGACCCCGGCAAAGGGGGAGCGGGCGGGGCTTGCGGCGGGCTACACCAGGGAGAGGGCTTGTCCTGTGGGCAGGGGGGCGATGGCGCGGCCGATGTGCAGGGCGAGGTCGCCTGCTGCGGCGAGCATGGCCTGGGCCTGGGGCACGAGGGCCTCTGGCACGCCGAGGATGAGCCCGCCCGAGGTTTGGGCGTCGAAGACCAGGGTCACCAGGAGTTCGTCGAGCCCTGGGCGCACCAGGGTGCGCGGCAGGTAGTGGTTGCGGTTCTGGATGGTGCCTGCCGGGATGAGCCCCAGGACGGCCTGGCTAAGCGCTTCGGGCAGGAAGGGGGCCTCGGTGAGGAAGAGTTCGGCGGTGACGTGGCTGGCTGCGGCCATTTCCAGCAGGTGCCCGCCCAGGCCGAAGCCGGTGACATCGGTGCTGGCCTTGAGGCCCAGTTCGCGGATGACCTGGGCTCCGGTGCGGTTCAGGCGCGCGCACCAGAAGTGCATCAGCTCTTCCATGCGTTCTGCGCCGGGCCGCCCGGCCTTGAGGGCGGTGGCGAGGACGCCGGTGCCCAGCGGCTTGGTGAGCAGCAGCGCATCGCCGGGCTTGAGGCCGCGGTTGGTGGCGATTTTGTCCGGGTCCACCGCGCCGGAGACGGACAGGCCGTACTTGATTTCCGGGTCTTCCACGCTGTGGCCGCCGCAGAGCACGGCCCCGGCTTCCTCGATTTTGGACAGGCCGCCCTTGAGGATGGCGGCGAGCACTTCCGGGGCCATGGTGTGCGCGGGAAAGCAGCACACGTTCATGGCGGTGTACGGTTCGCCGCCCACGGCGTAGACATCGGAAAGGGCGTTGGCCGCCGCGATTTGCCCAAAGCGGAAGGGGTCGTCCACCACGGGAGTCAGGAAATCGACGGTTTGCACCAGGGCCTGGCCGGGCGGAAAGCGCACCACCACCGCGTCCTCGCCGCCGCCGCGCGGCCCCGAGAGTATGCGTGTGTCGTGGCCCGTAAGCAGCCCGGCAAGAATCCGCTCCAGGTCCCCTGGAGCAACCTTAGCGGCTCAACCGGCGGCGCGAACGCCCTGGGTGAGACGGATCTTCGGCTGCGCTGCGGGGGTGGTGTCGTGTGTTTCCATGCGGATGACATAGCAGACCCGCGCTGCGCCGCCAAGGGAGATTCTTGCCTGCGCCCATGAGTTTTGGCGCGCCCTGCCGATAAGACAAACGGTCAGGCACGCGAGATGCATATCCCGCGCATGATCTGCACCCCAACCAGGGAGGCCGCATGATACGTCACTGTTGCGCCGCCTGCGGAAGGCCCATCAACCGCACGGACCGCTTCTTCGAGCCCTCGGACGGCACCTTGTGCCAGGACTGCCTGGCGCGTTTGGCTGCGGGCAAAGCAAGGCGCCCCACGGCGGAACGCTTTGCCGCGCCGCTTCCGGCCTGGAACATGCTGCCGGAGCTGACCCCGCTGGCTCGCGGCTAGCCGCCTGCGCTCCCAGCCTGCGGGGGGCCTTGCCGGGCCGCCGGTTTGGCCCCTTGGCTGATTTCCCGGCGCGCTGAACGGTAGGCTGACTGGAGCGCTGACTGGAGCGCTGGACGGCTGCCCCGCACGAGGCTTGGACCACCGGCCCGGATGGTCAGCCTGCGCGCCCGGCCCGCGTGAATCGGCCCGCGTGCCCGACCTGGGCTTTGCGCGTGCAGGGCAGAAGCGACGTGGTCGCCAAAAGCCACATTCTGAGCCTGCTGCGCCTGCCGCGCGCACCCAGGCAGGAACGGCCCGCGCCGCCCCTGCCCCGGCGCGACTCTTTGCGCTCAGTACAAAATGCCTTCTTCCGAAGCGCCCCCTCCCAACGCTCCTTCATCCTGTTCGCCTTCGACCGGCCCGCCCTCGCCGAATTCGATCCCCTCCGGCTGCTCCTGGCCGGGGGCCTCGTTGGCTGCGCTCAGGTCAATCTCCAGGGCGAAGGTGCGCCCCTTGCCGTCCGGGCTGGCCGCAGCCTCCTTGCCGCCGCCGTAGCGCGCGGGGTGCAGGGTTTTGAGCAGAAAGATCAAGAGCTGGTCGGAGTGCTTGACCGTGCTGCCGCACTCGCGCCCTTGGTGAAACACGGGCACGCTGACGCCGGAAAGGGCGCGGCGCACGGCCTCGGACTCAAGGGCCTGCACCACGGCGGAAAGCTCGCCGCACTGGTCGGTCTTGCTGCGACGCAAGCCCCTGCCCGCTTGTTCCGCGAAGCGCCCGCTTTTGGGGGCGGCGGCGCTGCGGCGGCGGCACGGCCTGCGTTGCGCCGAAACAGGGCCGCTATTGCGTGTTGCAGGCGGAGTGTGTGTTTTCAGAAGGTGTTGATTCATGCTTCGCTCCAGCTTTGAGTGTTGCCTTGCGCAGTGCCCGAAATCAGGGGGGGGCTGGTCCCCGCCGCGCAGGCCCTTGGCGCCTTGGGGCGGGCCCGCATGGCCTCATGAGCGGGGGCTCCGGCGCAGTGCGCGTCTGTTTTTGTTTGCGGCAGTATACACCCGTGCGTGCGGGTCGGATGAAATGACCCGGCTGCGGGCGGGTAAAAGGGCGTTTTTGCCCGCTTGACAGGTTTGGCGAAGGCGCTTTGGCCAGGCGGGCAGGCTGCGGAAGGCGCGGGCGCGGCAGCGGCGGACGCCCCTCGCCCCTGGGCGCAAAAAGGGGGGGGCTTTGCCCGGCTGTGGGCCGTGGACTTAAAGTCGTTGCCAGGGGGGTGGGGAAAGGATAGGATGGCTCCCCAAGACACTTGAAGCACATCACCCCTCACGCAAAGGAAGGCCCGTGGCAAAGCCGAATTATCAGTACGAGAAGCGCGCCAAGGAACTGGCCAAGAAGAAGAAGAAGGAAGAGAAGTTGCGCCGCAAGCAGGACAATGCCCAGCGCGGCGTCAATGATGTGGACGAAGCTCCCGCCGGTGAGCCGGCCGAGGCCCCTGCCGGGGGCGCTGAAGCTTCGCCCGAGACCGCGCCCCAGGCATAACGGGCGCGACCGCCAGCCTAGAACGTCACCGAAAGGCTGACGGACCCGAACATCTGCGGGCTGTTCTGCCCGTCATACTCCTCTGTCCTGTACACATGCGTATAGGTCAGCTTTGTTGCGCCCATAACAATGCCGATGCCCGCCGAAAGGTCGGCCACGAAGTTCTTTTTGGTGACGCTTGGGCTGTGCTCCCAGGTGTTGCCGTCCAGAAAGATGTTGCGGGCCACGGCGCGGCCCTCGGCCCCGGCGAACAGGTGCAGGCCAAAGGTGGTCTCGCGGCGCAGGCGCGGGTCTTCGGGGTCGGCCGGGGCGCTAACGCCGCCGCCGGGGCTGATGAGCGAGGTGCCGAAGTCCCAGGGCAGGTTCAGGCCCAGGCGCGTTTCCACCCCGGCGCTGGCCTGGGTGAGCACGTTGCCCGCCGTGACCCCGAAGCGCGGCAGCACGTCCCAGGCCACGTCGCGGCCCAGGTCGCCCCGGGCGGCGCGCAAGGTGCGCTGCCAGGAAAGCACGAGCCCGGGCTCGTCGTGGATCTGGTGTTTCCAGCCCTTGGCCTTCTCAAAGCCCATGAGGGTGTGGTAGTCGTTCTGGGTTTCCCCCGCGCGGGCAGAGGGGCCCACAATGCCCAGGGTGGTTTCGAAGGTGTCCAGCTCACGCGGGGTTTTGGCGTGCAGCGCAAGGGAAACGTAGCTCCAGCCCGCGTAAGGGCGGTCATCGGGCTGGTATTCCGAGGTGCTGGTATCGCCGGGGGTGTACATGTTTTGCCCGGCGGAAAGGGCCACATTGTACTGCTGGCCCGCATCGTTCACAAAGGGCAGGGCGGCCAGATACGGCAGCACGAAGTCCGGCAGGCGCTCGTCCTGGGCGTATTTCAGCAAATCGCCGGAGACCCAGGAAATCTTGATGCCGTTGGTATAGTGCTCGTCCGTGCCGCCAAAGAAATCGTTCTCCTCGGTGAGGATGAGGGTGGAGGCTGTGGACGGGCTGGCCTGCGCAGCCGTGGGCTCCGCAGCGCAGGCGAGGGTAGGCGGCAGCACCGGGGAGCAGAGCACCAGGGAGCAGAACAACAGGGCGGCCAGACAGAGGGCGCGGAGGCGACGGGTCCCGAACATGGGCCTCGTGTGCCCCTGGCCGGGGCGGCCTGTCAAGGCGCAAGATGTTTGAAACGAGCGGCGGGCCAGGGTTTGGCGGCCTTGCGGGGGCTCTGCCGGGGTTCGCTTGGCGGACGAAGATCCAGGGCGGCCCGCCCAGCGGTTTCTTTGCCGCGTGTGACCGGTTCGGGCCGCTTCGCCCCGGCTGAGACGTTCTGCCCCCTGCTCCCCATCGCCTTTCCGCTGCCCTTTCTGCCGTCCTCTCCGTCGTTCTCTCCGCCGCCGTTTTCGCAGGCGTGCCCTGGCTGCCAGCGCCAGGGCCATTGTTTCCCCTGGCACGATGACTGCTAGGGCAGAGCGCAGGAACCAAAACCACGGCCAGCTTATGGCCAATCCACCGAACAGGCGGAGGTATTTCATGCGGCGAAGGCTGACCATTGCGCTTCACGCAGCGGCCCTGCTGCTGGTCTTTGTGCTTGCGGGCTGCGCAGATCCGGGCCTGGAGCGCGTTGACGTGACCTGGGAGACGGACCCGCCGCCGCGCTGGGGGCTGTACCCCGGCTACCGGCAGGAAATTCCCTGCCCCAAGGGCGCGTCGTATCTGGTGAGCGTGTATTTCAAGGGCAAGCCCTTCACCAGCGGCACTGTGGCCGATGCGGGCCGCACCCTGAGCTTCAAGCCCGCCGCAGGGGCCAAGGGCATAGAGGCCGAGCGCGACGGAGGCGACCGCATGGCGATTTACGCCACCCTCAAGGGCTCGGACGGAAACGACCGGCGGCTGCTTGCCTTGCGCGTGGCGCGCACGGGCGACAAGATCTCTTTCGAGTTCCCGAAGTAGCCGGGCGGCCTGTTCCGCAGCTCGTCCGGGCGGCCCGCTGCGCGAAGGCTTCTTCAACGACGGCCCGTTCTCTGCGCCCACGTTCCCCCGCAGCCGTTCGGCCCTGGCCGCGCGACAGCCCGACCAGGGCCTCGCGACAGCCCGGCCAGGGTCTCGCGACAGTTCGGCCAGGGCCGCGCGGGGAACGGATCGGCGTTGCCTGGCCGCCGTTGCCTTCCCTGCTTGCAATGCCTCCACCCAAGCCTGCGCGGGCGACTGCGCGGGCCTTTTGTTTTCGTCCGTCCTGCGGCATCATTACCCTGTGCGTTGGCCCTGCGCGTTGGCTCTGCGGCCCTGCGGCCCCCGGCCTCCCTGTTTCCCTCGTTCGGCTCTGCCCGGCCTGACCCAAGTCAAGGCCTTGACCCGGCCTTTGCGGCAGGCTTACCCCACGCGCTTGGGCCCCCGCGCCTTACGCGCCCGCCAGCATTCGGAGGCTGCCATGACCCCTGTGACCAAAGACGAGACCAGTCAAACCAAGGCCGAAGCGCACATGCCCCGCACCTGCGGGCACGCGGTCCAGGCCGCCGTGGCAGGCGGACAGGCAGATGGACCGGCAGACGAATCGGCAGGCGAATCGGCAGGCGAATCGGCAGGCNNCCAGGCCGCCCGGCCGCTGGTGCCGCGCCTGCCGTTGGGCGTCATCACCCAGGAGCAGCTGGCCGCCTTTGCCGAGGCCATGCGCCGCTACGGCATTCCCAGCGCACGGCTGACCAGCGGCCAGCGCATCGCCCTGCCAGGGGTGAACCCGCAGGACCGCGCGGCCCTGCTGGAGCTCCTGGGGTTGGAGGAGGACGGCGCGGCGGCCCATGGGGGCGGAATGGTGCAGGCCTGCCCTGGCGCGCCCCTGTGCCCCAACGCCCAGCGCGAAACGCGCAGCATGGCCCTGCGCCTGGAAACTCTGCTCGGCGGCCTCGACCTTCCGGCCAAGGTGCGGGTGGGGGTGTCTGGCTGCCCGCGCTGCTGCGCGGAATCGCGCGTGCGCGACCTGGGGCTGGTGGGCGGCAAGGGCGGCTGGACGCTGGTGTTCGGCGGCAACGCCGGTGCCAAGCCCCGCGCGGCGGACGAGCTGGCCCGCAATCTGGACGACGACGCGGCCCTGGCCCTGGCCGGGCGCATTCTTGCGCACTATGCGCGCACGGCCAGCCCGCGCCAGCGCACGGCGCGTTTTGCAGAGGCTCAGGGCGTGCAGGCGCTGCTGCTGGCGCTCAAGGCCGATTAGGCCTGCCGGGCCCTTGTCTGCGCGGACGCGAGGGCGTATTCTGCGTACACGCCGCCCGGCGTTTCGCCTTGCGCATCGCCGCACCTTGCACGGTCGCTCGCGTGTTGCACCGCCCGGCGCAAGAGGCTGCGCAGTGTAGTGTGAAGCGCCCGGCTGCAACACAGGGCCCGGCCCCCGGCCCTGCAACCCACGCCCCTAGGAGGCTTTGATGACGCGCGCAACAGTGCTTTTGCCTTGTCTCGCCCTTGCCGCCGCCCTCTCCGGCTGCGCGGGGGTGCAAAAAATTCCCGTCAGCACCGATCCCCCCGGGGCGGTGGTTTACCTGGACGGCAACCAGGTGTGCGCGGCCACGCCGTGCAGCGTGGAGATGCGCCAGGACCAGAGCCATCTGGTGACCATAGTGAAGGAGGGCTACCGGCAGAAGGACGTGCAGGTGCGGCTGGTGCAGGCCTCTGGCGGGGGCAAAACCCTGTCGCCGGATATCCTCACCTTGCGGCTGCGCACCCCGGACCAGCCGGACATCAGCGACCGGGACAGCGCCCTGGGCACGGCCATGGACCTGGGCACCGAGGTGCTGCAACGCCTGCTGGAGAACGCCCGCAAGGACATGGACGCGGGCAAGTAGCCCTGCCTTTCTCCCTTTCCCCCCTCTAACGTTCAACGGCCCGGTCTCCTTTCGCAGGGAGCCGGGCTGTTTTCATCTGGGGATTCCAAAGGGAATCATTCCCTTTGGCGGGGTGCAGGGGGCAGCGCCCCTTGCCGTCTCTCACCCCCTGTCAACCCGCTATTCCAGCTCTTTTCCCGGCCAAATCCATTCCAGTTTTGTCCGCCCCCACAATCCAGGGCTATCCTTGCGTAATTTGCTCCGGGCCCCCTTCGGGGAATCCATCGCCCGGCGCGTAAACGCAAGGAGCACCTATGGGCACGCCTGCGCCCTCCTCATCTATTTCATTACAGCGCGACGCCCAAAACCCCCGAAGGGGCCGCATCGTCGAGCGCACCGCCCGCCTTGGCGCAATCACCGAAACCCGGCGCTATGCCTACGACTCCGCAGGACGCCTGGCCCGCGTCACCGATGGCGCGGGCGGACTGCTGGAGTCCTACCAGTACGACCACGAGGGCCGACGCCTCGCAGACATCAACCCGCAACGCTTTCGCGGCGAGCGACGCTACAGCTACCTTTCCGGCAATCGCCTGGGGCAGGCGGGCCGCGTCCAGTACGGCCACGACACGGCGGGCTTCCGCAACCTGAAGGTCGAGGCTGCCTCTTCGGGCCAGCGCGAGACGCGCTACCAGTACGAGCCCTCGGGCCTGTTGCTGCGCGTGGACCTGCCGGACGGGAGGCGCATTGACTACGCCTACGCCGCCAAGGGCCAGCGGACTGAAAAGCGCGTGAACGGGCGGGTGGTCGAGGCCTACCAGTGGCTGGACCCGCTGCGGCTGGAGGAATTCCACGACGGGCGCAAGTGGTGGCGCCTGGCGTACGATTCCGAGCGCCCTGGTCGTACGCCCATTGGCGTAACTGACGGCGGAAGCTCCTTTCTCATTGTTGCCGACCACCTGGGCACGCCGATTGCTCTTGCCGACCTTGACGGGAACGTTGTACAGGCGATGCGTTACGACGCCTTCGGAAACCCCCTTCGGGGGCTTCAAGGGCCTGTTCGCCTCCCCTTAGGCTTCGCGGGCGGGCTCTTTGACGCCGACACCGGCCTGACGCGTTTTGTGTGGCGCGACTACGACGCCGACACCGGCCGCTTCACCGCCCTTGACCCCATGGGTGCAAAGGGCGGCGACAAGGACTGGTACGGTTACTGTGTCGATGATCCGGTCAATCGGGTGGATGCGTGGGGGCTGGAATGGGGCTGGGATGATGTTGCCTCTTACGGCTCAACGATTGCGACAGAGGCACTCAAACAGGCCAAAGTGATCGGCTCAAAGGTTGCCACAGGAATTGGCATACTTACGGCTCCCCTCGGCGATATGCTCGACCCGACGCCTGTGAACGATGTTTACGAGGAAACCACAGAATTCTGGGATAAATGGGATACGCCTGCTGAACCAGAGGATTTGAGAAAGCGCCACTAATGATCAAAACTTCCCGGACCTGGAGGAGTAATGGCCTGGACTGTCGGTGACTATGCGCGGCTGGGATTATCCATCGCAATGCTACTTGCTGCCGTAGCTTACATCGAGCACCTTAGGACGACAGGAAAGCCTGTGCGCGAGAACGCCTCCTTCCGTGCCGTCTTCCAAACTATTGGAGCGGGCATCTTGCTCGCAATGATATTGTCGGGAGTTATTTATGCCTGGACGGGTTCAGCCGAGCATGCCCTCACTTTAGGAGGCATGCTGATCGGAGTAGTGTTCCTTGGCGGCCTGCGCGGCTTGTTTAGCGAGTATCAGTTTACAAGAAGCAGAGCGAAAACCCGAAACAAGTGAGTACAATACAGAGCCCCGGCCCGGACTCACCTCCGGGCCGGGGACTCTCTTCGCTGACTACGACGCCGATACCGGCCGCTTCACCGCCCTTGCCCCCATGGGCGAGAAAGGCGGCGGCAGCGACTGGTACGGCTACTGCGTTGACGATCCGGTCAACCGGGTGGATGTGTGGGGGCTGGAGGGAAAGAAAACGAGGCGGGGAGCGCACAAGCTCCTCGCCTCGTCATCGTTTTATTGGCGTGCCCGGCCGGGTGTTACAATGCTTCCCTTGACCGGGGGTAGGGGGCAGCGCCCCTCACACGCTTCGTCGGATCAGCGCTTCTCCCCGGGAATCTTCACCGCAGCGGAAGCCATGCGCGTGCCGGGGGCGGCGCCGGCGCCGATCTGGCCGGCAGGCTGGCCAGCGGGGCGGCGCAGCATGCCGGGCACCAGGTTCGGCATCACCGAGAGCAGCGACAGGCACAGGGCGGCCAGGTACGGGGTAGACTGCACGAGCAGGATCAGCGCCCAGGTGACGATGTCCGGGTTCTCTGTGCCGTAGCGGGCAATAACGCCGCCAGCGGCCACCCAGAGGGAACACAGGACGATGAGTTCCTCGCGCGCCATCATCAGCCCGCGCACCACGGCGCTGCGTTCCTCGCACTTGGGAGTGCGCAGAAAGGGCTTGTTCTTGGTGGTAAGGCCCTGGAAAATGGCCTTGGCTATGGTGTGGGTAAGGGCCAGCCCGGCTATTGCCGCGCCGATGCGCTCCCACACGCCGCAGCGCACGCGGGTTTTGTACAGCCACATGAAGTGGAACAGCTTGAACAGGAAGGCTCCCAGCGGCGGCAAAAGGAAGATGGAGAGCGGCGTGCCGAAGTAGCGCGGCAGGGCCAGCATGCCCAGGCTCCAGAACAGGCTGACCACGAGCACGGCGATCTGGGTGGCGTCGGCGAACCAGGGCAGCCAACCGGCGATGAAGTGGTACTTCTGGCCGTTGTCCAGGCTGGTGGTCTTGTTCCAGGGCAGCATTTCGCGCCAGTGGCGTTTGAGGATCTGCACCGCGCCGTAAGCCCAGCGGAAGCGCTGGCTCTTGAAGCCCGCGTAGGTGTCGGGCGTCAGGCCCTGGCCGAAGCTTTCCGGCACGTACACGGCCTGGTAGCCGCGTTCGAACACGCGCAGGCCAAGCTCTGCGTCTTCGCAGATGCACCATTCGCCCCAGCCGCCCACTTCGTCCATGACGGCCTTGCGGATCATGGTCATGGTGCCGTGCTGAATGATGGCGTTGCGCTCGTTTCTGTGCACCATGCCGATGCGGAAGAAGCCGTCGTATTCCCAGGCGCACACGGTCTTGTAGGCGTCGCCTTCCCACTCGCGGTGGTCCTGCGGGCTTTGCACAATGGCCACGTCCGGCTTGTCGAAGTACGGGGTGAGGGAGCGCAGCCAGCTGGGCTTCACCTGATAGTCGGAATCCACCACGGCGATGATGCGGGCGTCGGCTGCGGTGTTTTTGAGGGCGAAGTTCAGCGCGCCGGCCTTGTAGCCCGGCCATTCCTCCAGGTGGAAGAAGCGGAAGCGGCTGCCGAGCTTGGCGCAGTGCTCCTCAAGGGGCTGCCACAGGGCGGGGTCGTGGGTGTTGTTGTCCACCACCACCACCTCGAAGTCCGGGTAGTCCAGGGCGGCTAGGCTGTTCAGCGTGGCGATGACCATGGCCGGGGGTTCTTTGCAGCAGGCCAGGTGGATGGAGACCTTCTGCAGGCCCTCGTCGGAGTCGTGGCGCAGGGGGTAGAAGCGGCGCTTGAGCCCCTCGGGCCAGAGCATTTCGCTCATTTCGAAGCCGTTTATGAGCACCACCGCCAGCAGGCCTATCTGCATGGGCAAAAGGAAGGCCCAGGCGGCAGTTTCCGCAGGCAGAAACTCTACGGTGATGGGCGTGAAGGCGATCCAGACCAAGGAGCTGGTGACGGTTTGCAGCAGCAGGGCGAAGAACAGCTTGCCCTGGAAGGGCTGGTCCTTGCGCTTATACAGAAAGAAGCAGACGGGAATGAGGCAAAGCAGGGACACGCCCCACTGCACGGGCCAGAGGGTGTCTTCCAGAATGGTGCCGACCAGGGGAATCTTGTTCTCGCGGTCCACGGTCCAAATGCCCCAGTGCGCGCCCACAACGCCTTCCAGGGGGCGCTTCCAGGGCTGGTCAAAGGCTTCCATGACGCAGTAGTCGATGTTCTGCTGCACGGCCAGATTCATGAACTGGCGCAAGAACTTGGCCTCGTTGGCGATGGAGGCCTTGGCCTTGCCCCAGCGCTCGCCGTTGCTGGGCCAGCCTATTTCGGCCACCAGCACGTGCTTGTTGGGGAAGCGCTCCACCACCTGATGATAGCGCTTCATGCTCCACTCGATGGCCTTTTCTTCCGGAATGCGTTCCCAGTAGGGCAGAATGTGGATGGCGATGAAGTCGACGCTGTCGGCCAGCTCGGGGTGGTTGATCCAGACGTGCCAGGGCTCTGCGGTGCTCACCTGGACGTTGGGGGCGGCTTCCTTCACGCGCTTGATGTATTCGGCCAGGGCGGCGGGCTTGAAGTCGCCGCGCAGAATGGATTCGTTGCCCACGATGGCGCGGGTGACGTTCTTGTGCTCGCGCAGGTTCTTGATGAGCCCGGCCATTTCCGTCTCGTTGCGCTTCATGCGCTTGTCGAGCCAGGCGCCCGCGATGACGGGCATGCCGTACTTGTCGGCAATGGCGGGAATGGCCTCCATGCCTTCCATGGAGGAATAGGTGCGGATTGCGCCCACCTTGCCCTTGAGGAAGGCCACGTCCTCTTCAATCTGCGCGGCGGTGGGGAACTTGTTGACGAGGGGGTCCTGGTCGGCCCGGTAGGGGCTGAAGGACACGGCTTTCACCTGGCCGGTGAAGTCGAGCTGCGGATCTGCCGGGCGGTTGAACCAGGCCCAAAGGCCGAGGTTGACCGCCATGACGATGAGCACGATGAGTGCGTTCTTGCGCATAGTGCCGCCCACTCCAGAGATGGCGTGTGGTCGTTAAACTGTGTGTGCCGCGCGTGCGGCGTGTTCCCTGAAACCCACCCATAAAAACAGCGGCCTTAGACCGCCTGGGACTGCTTGAAACAGATGCGGAGTTGCCCTTACGCCTTCCGCATTTTTGAGGCAAGCGCCCCTGCGTGCGGGGCCATGAACTTCGGGCAAAAGTGTACCATTCGTGCGCACATGGGGTCTGTTCGGCCCCAGCGGCAACGTCTTCGCACCGTTTAAAGCAAGGCCCGTGCCACGTTGCATATAGCTGTTTTCGCATGATATTCTAAAATAGTTACGTTGTGCGCAACTTTTTTGTGTGTAATTTTTGCGCACATCGGACCGGACCTGTCGCGCCGGGGCCAACGGGCGCAGCCGCCGCCCTGCCGCCCTTGCCTGCGGCGTTGGCTTGCGACCCCGGCCCAGCGCTCTTGCCGCAGCCCGCGCACCCGTCGCGCCCGCCCCTGCTTCCCTCCCGGCGCATAATCAGGCAAGAAGAGGCAGCGGAGGCCGATATGAGGCTCACCTATCTGCTTTGGGCGGCGCTTTTGGCGCTGGCGGCCCTGGCCGGGCTCGGCGCGGCCTGGTGGGGACGCTCCCGCTTTGTGCGCGGCAGGCGCGCCCTGCTTGCCGTGGCCGTGTTTCTGCTTGTGGGCGGGGCTGGCGGCTACCTGGCCCACGGGCCCGTGGCCGAGCAGCTTGCCGCCGCGCGCCTGGCCGCCGCAAGCACCCGCGCAGACGACTTTTTCCGCACCGACGGCCTGCTGCGCGCCCTTTCCCAGGCCGAGCCCGAACGCGCCGACGCCCTGCGCGCCCGCCTGGCCCAGGCCCTGGCCGTGGCCCCGGAGGCCGAGGCCCAGGCCGTGGAGCAACGCCTGCGCGCCGAGGCCCTGGTGGACGCCCTGGCCGCCGCATTGGCGCGCCTGCCCAACGCCTCGGACGAGGCCGCCGCCCGCCTGGCCCAGGCCCTGCTGAACGCGCTGTCCACCCTGCAAGACACGGATTCCCTGCTCTGCCTGGGACTTTTGCACCCGGCCTCATCCACGGGCAACGCCCTGACGCAGAACGCCCTGGACCGCCTGGAGGGCAGCGTGCGCAAGGATCTTGAGTCCGCCCTGGCCCTCACCCTGGCCTCCAGCGTCATCCGCCCCAGGGCCGCGCCCCTGCCCGGCAAGACCGACGCCGCCCTTTCCGACATGTTTGCCGAGAACCTGCCGGAGTTTCAGGCGCGCTACGGCAATCCCAAGCAGGTGGGCGCGCTGTTCGAGGCCCTGGCCGAGCCGGAGCAGGCCCGGAACATTGCGCCGGAGACCCTGTGCGCCTTTGCCCAGGACCTGCTGCGCGCGCTGCTGCGCATGCCCCCGGCCGAGCGTGGCCCCGGCCTGCGGCGGCTGCTCGGCGCTGGGTAGCTGCGGAGTCCCGCGAGCTCGTTTTCCCGGCGCGCCTGCTTGGCGCTACGTTATGCAACGCAGCGTGCCCCCCCGAATGTCGCATGTTGTATACGGAGAGCCAGTGGCGCGCCTCGTCGGTTCTTGCCCACGTGGCCGGGGGCGCGCAGGCATGGACCAAAGGCCAAGCGCCGTTCGGACGCGCTTTGCAACTTTACGCTCCCGCCTCCCCTGTTTGGCCTTCCCACTCGCGCCTGCCCTCTGCCCCGCGTCCGCGCCTGTCGCTTGCTTCCCGGCCTGCCTGCGAATGCTCTGCATCCCCCGCGCTGCCTGGGCTGCTCCATGCCTCCCCCCCTTGCCCTGGCGTCCCCCTCCCCCGGCCTTGCCGCTCGCCCCGCGCATTTGCGCCTTTCACCGATTGCGCCCCCACCTGCCGCCCCGGCTGGGGTACGAGCCCCGGAGCCATGGCGCTGCCGGGCGCATCGGGCTGCCGGGCCAGGCCAAAATACAGCGGGAGGACACAAGGTGGCGCACAAGCATGACGACGAGGGGAGTGGGCGCTCCCACGCAACGGCGCAGAGCGCGGAGGCGGCCACGGCCGGGTCCGCCCCCGGCGAGAGGGCGTGCGTGAAGCTGGCCCCGGCGAAGCGCAGCCGGGGCTGGGCGGTCGTGTTCTGCGGCCTGGGCCTCAATCTGGCCCTGGGCGTGCTGTACGCCTGGAGCGTGTTCGCCAAGCAGATGACCGAACCCGTAAGCGCGGGCGGCCTGGGCCTGACCAAGACCGAGGCCAGCCTGCCGTACATGCTGGCCATTGGCGTGTTTGCGCTGATGATGGTGCCCGCCGGGCGCATGCAGGACAAGCTGGGGCCGCGCAAGGTGGCCATGGCCGGGGCCGTGCTCACCGGGCTGGGGCTGCTTGTTTCAAGCCTGGTGCAGCCGGGAAGCCTGTGGCCGGTGCTGCTGGGCTTCGGGCTCATGGCGGGCGCGGGCTTCGGCCTGGGCTACGCAGCGGCCACGCCAGCGGCCATCAAGTGGTTCCCGCCGGAAAAGAAGGGCCTGGTCACCGGGCTGGTGGTCAGCGGCTTCGGCCTGGCCCCGGTGTATATTGCGCCCGTGGCGCGGCACCTGCTGGAAGACTACGGCGTCAGCGGGGCCTTCCGCATTCTGGGCGCGGTGTTCACCCTGGTGGCCCTGGCCCTGGGCAGCCGCATTGTGAACCCGCCCGCCGCGCAGGCGCCCGCCATGGCAACGCCCGCCATGGCCCTGGCCGCCCCCGCGCCAGACTGGCGCGCCATGCTGCGCACCCGCGCCTTTTATCTGCTCTACATTGAGTACACCTTTGCCGCCCTGGCCGGGCTCATGATCATTGGGCACCTGGCGCGCATCATCGCTGTGCAGACCGGCGGCGCGGTGCAGACGGGCTTTGTGTTCGTGGCCAGCATGGCCGTGTTCAACGCACTCGGCCGCCTGCTGGCGGGCATGCTTTCCGACAAGCTGGGCCGCCTGCGCACGCTTTTGTGCGTGTGCCTGAGCCAGGCCGCCGTGATGCTGGCCTTTCCCGGCCTGGACGGCATGGCCGGGTTCTTCGCCGGGAGCGCGGTGGTGGGCTTTTCCTACGGGGCGTGCCTGGCGCTGTTTCCGGCCACGGTGGCCGATTACTGGGGCGCAAAGAACTTCGGGCTGAATTACGGCATCCTGTTCACGGCCTGGGGCCTGGGCGGGGTGTTCGGCCCGCTTTTGGCCGGACGCATAGCCGATGCCACAGGCAGCTACACCCTGGCCTATTACATAGCCGCCGGGCTGATGCTGGCCGCCGCCGCGTTGACGACCATCACCAGAAAGCCGGAGCTGACCAAGGGCTGAGCCCGGCTGCCGCACGCCGGGCTGAGCGAGGGGCCAGCGAGGGAGGGCCAGCGGGTGGAAGGCGCACGCGTCAGCCTCTGCTGCCTGGTTCTGTCCGGGTTCTGACTGCCGGGGCTGTTTGGCTTGAGGGGGCTTGGGCGGTCTGCCTCTTTTGTCTGGCTAATTGGCCTGCCTGGCCGCAGCCGACCCCGGCGGCTTGGCCCCTGGCCCCGCGCACTTGACCTTTGCCCGCATCTGGGGGAAAGTGCGCCGATTTTCCACGCGGCAAGGCGCTTTTTTTGCCCTGCCGATCCTCTTTTGGAGCACAAGTGACCGATCCTCAGTTCGCCAAAGATCTCGCCCGTGAAGCGGGCCGCCGCCGCACCTTCGGCATCATTAGCCACCCGGACGCGGGCAAAACCACCCTGACGGAAAAGCTGCTGCTGTATGGCGGCGCAATCCAAATGGCCGGAACGGTCAAGGCCCGCAAGGCCGCGCGTTATGCCACCAGCGACTGGATGGCCATGGAGCGCGAACGCGGCATCTCCGTCACCAGCTCGGTGATGCAGTTCGAGTACCAGGGCTTTGCCGTGAACCTGCTGGATACCCCCGGCCACCAGGACTTTTCCGAAGACACCTACCGCGTGCTTACCGCCGTCGATTCCGCCGTCATGGTCATCGACTCGGCCAAGGGCGTGGAGACGCAGACCCGCAAGCTCATGGACGTGTGCCGCCTGCGCGACACGCCCATCATCACCTTCATCAACAAGNNACCTGGCCCATCGGCATGGGCAAGGGCTTCAAGGGCACCTGGAACATCCTCAAAAACGAGCTGCACCTCTTCTCCGCCACGCACGGCGGCAAAATCCAGGCAGGCCAGGTCATCAAAGGGCTGGACGACCCCCGGCTCGACGAGCTGCTGGGCGACCAGGCCAGGGATCTGCGCCGGGACATGGAGCTGGTGGCCGGGGCCGGGTATCCCTTTGACCGCGAGCGCTACCTGGCGGGCAAGCAGACCCCGGTGTTCTTCGGCAGCGCCATCAACAACTTCGGCGTGCAGGAACTGCTGAACGCCTTTGTCGACCTCGCCCCCGCGCCGCGCCCCCGCGCCGCCGTTTCCCGCGTGGTGAACCCCACGGAGCCGGAATTCTCCGGCGTGGTGTTCAAGATCCAGGCGAACATGGACCCCGCCCACCGCGACCGCATCGCCTTCTTGCGCATCTGCTCCGGGTGTTTCACCCGCGGCATGAAGCTGCGCCACCACCGCATCGGCAAAGACGTCACCATCGCCAACGCCACCATCTTCATGGCCCAGGACCGCAGCAACGTCGAGGAGGCTTACCCCGGCGACATCATCGGCGTGCACAACCACGGCACCATCAAGATCGGCGACACCTTCACCGACAAGGAACCCCTCAAGTTCACCGGCATCCCCAGTTTCGCCCCGGAACATTTCCGCCGGGTGCGGCTGAAAAATCCGCTCAAGGTCAAGCAGCTGGAAAAAGGGCTGGTGCAGCTCGCCGAGGAGGGGGCGGTGCAGCTCTTCCGGCCGCTGATCTCCTCCGACTACATCCTCGGCGCCGTCGGCGTCCTCCAGTTCGACGTCATCGTCTCGCGCCTCAAGAATGAATACGCGGTCGACGCCGTCTACGAAGGGATCGAATACGCCACCGCCCGCTGG
>DIVX01000177.1:2358-2763 GCA_002422505.1 Desulfovibrio sp. UBA6121 | reverse complement strand
TACAAAACAAAACACCCATCAGCCGACTCGGACGGGTTGTGAACAACGTTTTGCAACTCCACAGCTAGGCGCTTTCCAGCTCGCGCATCAGCGCCAGCAGGTTCTCCGCCTGGGCCAGCAGTCCGGCCACGGCCTCCACGGCCTCGTTCATAGCCTCCGCCGTTTCAGAGGCGCTGCGGTTGATGTCGTCGAGGGAGCGGTTGATTTCCTCGCTGGCGGTGGACTGCTCGCCGCTGGCGGCGGCGATGGAGCGCACCTGCGTGGAGGAGTTCTCCACCAAGGTGACGATGCTCGCCAGGGCCTCGCCGGAGTCCTTGGCCAGGCCGGTGGCTTCCTCAATGCGGCTAACGGCGATGTCCACGTTCTTGACGTTTTCCCGCGTGCCCTGCTGGATGCCGCCGATGG
>DIVX01000177.1:0-2329 GCA_002422505.1 Desulfovibrio sp. UBA6121 | reverse complement strand
TGGTCTGGTCGGCGATGTCGTTGATGACGCCCATGACCTGGCCGATGCCATCGGCCTGCTTGCCCAGCTGGGCCATGTTGGTCTTGAGCCCCTGGGCCTGCTCGTACACGTCTTGAATGGCCAGCACCACCTTGTTCACCACGCCCGCGCCCTGCTGAGCCTTTTCCTTGGCCTGGTCGGCGTCTTCCGCCGCCTGGCCCGCGCTGCCCGCAACAGCGGCCACCGTGGCGTTCATCTCCTCCATGGCCGTGGCCGTTTCGGTCAGGCGGTCCTTCTGGAACTCAGAACCCCGGCGCGAGGTTTCGATGCGGCCGGAAATGTCGCGGCTCACCTCGCCTATGGCCTGGCTCACATCGCGCAGCTTGGCGGCGGCCTGCAGCAGGCCCTCGCGCGTGGCCTCGGCGGCGCGCTGCTTGGCGGCGTCGGCCTCGGCCGTGGCGGCGCGCGCCACCTTGGCTTCTTCCTCGGCCAGGCTGGTGCTCTTTTCCGCTTCGCCTATTTTGTCGCGCAGGGTGCCCACCATTTGTTCCATGGACTGTTGCAGCGCGCCCATTTCGCCGTGGAAACTCACGCCCGCACGGGCGTTCAGGTCGCCTCCGGCGATGTTGCCGGCCACGGCGCACAGGCTGGCGATGGGCCGGGAGATCATGCGCACCAGCGTGAACACAACGCCGCCCACTGCCAGCACCAGCACGGCCATCACCCCGGCCAGCCAGCCGCGCAGAACAACCACCTTGGCGTGGATGTCGTCCACGTAGAGCCCGGTGCCCATGATCCAGCCCCAGGGCTTGTACAGGCGCACGAAGGATATTTTGGGATAGGTTTCAGAGGTGACGCCGCCCTCCTGCTTGGGCTTGGGCCACTCGTAGCCCACAAAGCCCTGGCCCGAAGCGCCGCACACCTCCACAAAGGCCGCGAACAGGTTCTTGGCCCCGCCGGAATAGTCCTGCTGCGGGGCGTTCATGTCCTCGCCCAGCCAGAAGCGGTCGGCCTTGTCGAACTTCGGGTCGTTCAGGGGCTTGCCCTCCAAGGCGGGCACCGTGGGGTGCATGACCATGAGCGGCGGCGTGGCGGTGTCGTTGATCCAGAAATACTCGTTGTTGCCGTAGCGCATGTTGCGCAGGCGCGTGGCCGCGCGTTTTTGCGCCTCCTCAAGGCTGAACTCGCCCTTGTCTACGCGCACCTGATATTCGGCCACCAGGCTTGTGGCCAGGTCCAGGGTGTCGGTAAGGCTTTCGCGGCGGCTTTTGAGCAGGTCTTGCTCGTAGAACGGCAGAAACACGAAGAACACCGAGCCCACGAACAGGGCGATGATGCAGCCGAAGAGCGAGTAGAGCTTGGTCGAGGTATTGGCGTTACGGATCGTGTCGCGCAGCATTGGGACTCCTGTGGTGCGGCCTGTGCCCTTGTGGCCTGGGGGAGGCCTTTCGGAGCATGTCGGTTCTCGACCTGCTGCGTGCTTGTGAGAACGCAGACTGTAGGAATCGATATCAGATGACGGGCATTCGCGCAAGGCGCAAATTAGGATTTCGAACTGTCGCAAGGCTGTGCGGGGGCCCAGGGCGCGACCCGAAGGGGGGGGCGGGCCGGCCCGCCAAGACCGGCCCGCTGGGCGAGGCTAGTCGGTAACGAGCATGACGTTGGAGGCCTTGATCATGGCCCTGACCTGGCCGCCGACCTTGAGGCCCATGGCCTCGGTGCTGTGGCGGGTGATGATGGAGACCATTTCGATGCCGGGGGAGACCTCAATGACGACCTCGGCGTTGACCGGGCCGAGGGTGATCTCCTTGATGGTGCCGGGAATGAGGTTGCGGGCGCTGACTTTCATGGGTGCTCCTGGGTTGCGGTGTGCTGGACAGAGGTATCCAGTCAAACCATGCCCTGGGGGCTGCGGCGCGGCAATACGCTCACGTTGATTAGGAGAAACGTGTGAGCGGCGGCAGGGGAAGCCGCCCCTTTTGCTTTGCAGGCCGCCCTATCTGCGGCGCAGGCCCAGGGAGGCTTCCTGGTCGATGACCTGGGCCAGCCCGTACTTCTTGATGCGGTAGCCTATCTGCCGGGGGGTGATGCCCAGGTCCTCCGCAGCCTTGTACTGCACCCAGCCGTTGCGCTTCAGGGCGGCCAGCACCTCGCTGCGCTCCAGGGCCTTGAGCGAACCGATGCCCGAGGCGCGGCCCAGCTGTTCCGCGCGTTCGGCCTGGAGCAGGCTCTGCGACACGGAGTTCTGGCTCAGGTAGGGCTTGAGGAAGGCTGCGTCCACGCGGTCGCCGTCGCTCATGATGACCAGACGCTCGATGAGGTTCTCCATCTCGCGCACGTTGCCCGGCCA
>DIVX01000005.1 GCA_002422505.1 Desulfovibrio sp. UBA6121 | reverse complement strand
GGCCATTACGGCACGGCCTGGCAGAACCAGATCAAGGAATTCGCGGCCTTCCCCGGCGCCATTCTCATGACCACCAACTGCATCCAGAAGCCGACCGCCGCGTACCTGCCGAACATCTTCACCACCGGCCTGGTGGGCTGGCCCGGCGCGGTGCACGTGGGCAACGAGGACTTCAGCGCCGTCATCAAGCGCGCCCTGGAGCTGCCCGGCTTCACCGACGACGTGGAAGGCCTGAACGTGAACGTGGGCTTTGCCCGCAACACGGTCATGAGCGTGGCCCCGGCGGTCATTGAGGCCGTGAAGGCCGGCAAGATCCGCCACTTCTTCCTGGTGGGCGGCTGCGACGGCGCAAAGCCGGGCCGCAACTACTACACCGAGTTCGTGGAAAAGGCCCCGGCCGACACGGTCATTTTGACTCTGGCCTGCGGCAAGTTCCGCTTCTTCGACAAGCAGTTGGGCGACATCGGCGGCATTCCGCGCCTGCTCGACGTGGGCCAGTGCAACGACGCCTACTCGGCCATCCAGATCGCCGTGGCNNCTCTCCTGGTACGAGCAGAAGGCCGTGGCCATCCTGCTCACCCTGCTCTCCCTCGGCATCAAGAACATCCGCCTGGGACCCAGCCTGCCCGCCTTCGTCACCCCGAACGTGCTGGCCTTCCTGGTGCAGAACTTCGACATCAAGCCCATCAGCACCCCGGATGAGGACCTGAAGGCCATTCTGGGCTAATCGCCTGGACCGCCCTTGCAGAAACAGGAATTATTCCTAGATTAGTATACGGCTCCACCTCTCACACTCCACCGGGCGCGGGAGACGACGAACCTCCCGCGCCCCCCTTGAAAGGACGACAGCACATGAAGGCGACACGCAAGCTCATCACGGTGAACGAGGACCTCTGCAACGGCTGCGGCAATTGCGTTACCGGCTGCGCCGAGGGCGCGCTGGCCATAGTGGACGGCAAGGCCAAGCTGGTGAACGAGGTGTTCTGCGACGGCCTTGGGGCCTGCCTGGGCGAATGCCCCACCGGCGCGCTCAAGGTGGTGGAAGTGGAGGTGGAGGACTTCGACCCCGAGGCCGTGGCCCGGCACCTGAAGGCCCAGGGACGCGCCGTGCCCGACCACATGCCCGACCCGGGCAGCCTGCGTCTGGGCGCTGGCGGCGGGCACAGCGGTTGCCCCGGCAGCCGTGTCATGAGCATGGGGCAGCCCCCGGTCTCCGCCTGCCAGCAGGCCAATGTGCCCCGGCAGCAGGCCAGCGCGGTCTCCAACCTCGCCCACTGGCCCATCCAGCTGCGGCTGGTGCCGCCCACCGCGCCCTTTTTGCAAAACGCCAGCCTGCTCTTGACCGCCGACTGCGTGCCGCCCTCGTTCCCGGACTTCAACGAGCGCTTTCTGGCAGGGCGCGTGCTGCTTTTGGGCTGCCCCAAGTTCGATGACGTTCAGTCCTACATCGACAAGGTGGCCGACATCCTGCGCCACAACGCCATCAAGGACATCACCGTGCTGCGCATGGAGGTGCCCTGCTGCGCGGGCATGACCGGCATAGCCCAAAAGGGCGCGCAGGCTGCGGGCGCGCAGGTGCCCATCACAACGCTCATCATCAGCCGCGACGGCAAGATTTTGACAGACGCGCAGGCCGCGCCGGTTCCCGGCGGGCTCGGCCCCTTTGGCCGCTAGACGCACAAACAGCAAGGAGCGAACGCCATGAAGATCCAGCATCTTTTCGACAACGCCTTCAAGCCGGGCGGCCCAAACATGGTTCTGGTGCACGAATCCGAGCACATGAAGGTCATCAACTTCTGCTTCAAGGCGGGCCAGGGCCTGCCCCTGCACTCGCACAACATAGAGGGCGAGCTGGTGCTGGCCATTCTGGAGGGCGAGGGCGAATTCCTGTCCCAGGACGGCAAGGTGCCCGCCAAGACGGGCGATGTGCTGGTGTGCCCCATCGCCACCCCGCACGGCGTGGGCGCCACCACCGACATGCGCGTGCTGGTGACCATCGCCCCGCCGATTTAGGCGCGCGCGGGCACGCAGCCGACCTCCTCCACCTCCTTGCCTCCGCAGCCCCCCCGGCTGCCAGTGCACAGCAAAACAAAACCCCGGACGTGATGTCCGGGGTTTCACGGCGGCCTGCCGGGCAAACACAACAGGGTGTTGCATTCTTGGCCAAGGCCAGAGGCAACACCCTGCAATTGTTTCTGGTACGGGAGGGGGAATCGAACTGCTGAGGCATTGTGCCGAAATCAATAAGTAAAGCAACAATTCCACAGCACGGATACCCCGAAAGTTACCCCTTCCTGCTCAGTGCTTCGGCAGCGCGTGAGCCCGAAAATAAGTTGCCCCAGTGATTTACCCCTTTCGCTTACGCTTGAGCCTGGGCTTGCCCCTATCCTGGAGGTTCGTCGGGTAGACCTTGTGTTTGTTATCAAGCCAAAGGAGTTGAAAAGTTGGGTGAGGAACGAAGCCATAAACGCGCCCCTCCCCAGACATCCTGAATCTAAATATGTGTTCGAAATCATCAAGTTCTAGCTCGACAAGCCTCTCCCGCGCCTCTTTACAAATCGATGAGACTGGATACGAGACATGCTTCTGTTTGCCTTCGCTCCCACATTTCTCAGCACGAATCGCCGCCCAAGTCTTGGCAGTGTATCCGGCGAGAAATGGTCCGAGCGTCTTGTTCCAATAATCGTTTGTCCAATTCCTATCCTCGCCCCAAGACCAACACCCTTTTCGATCCTCCTTCGTGCAATCAAGCCTCATCAACTCTTGCCCAAAGGAAGGGGCCTTGGGAGGCATCTTCGCCTTCTTCTCAAGCTCAACCTGTTCGACTAGGCGAATCTTCTTGCGTTCAAACTCCTCGTGCCTTGCCTGTCGAACTTCTTTTCTCTTCTCAGCTTTTGTTGGCATACGACACCACTAGAGCCCACCGTAGTACTCAGAAAGGGCATCAACAGGAATCACCTTGTTGCCTCTCTCGCCGGGGGACAAGCCTATTCTTGCCTCCTTCCAAGGAGCCTCCCGGTGGGTCAACTCGCTCAAATACTGCGAGTCGTGCTTGCCGTAGAAATCCACCACCTTGTCAATGGTGTCCTTTTCATCTTCGCTGAGCACCCCAGGATCACCAACATCCAGCTTGGCAATCTTGAACTGTCCGCGATGTTGCTCATACAGATCAGGGCAGACGGGTCCGTTTGCCCAAGCCTCAATCCTCTCTTCGAAGAGGGGATTGTCGCTCCACACAGACGCCCATGCCTGAGAGTAGTAAACCAGCTTCTGGAGCTTCCAGGTGGTAATGGGGGCTGACTGCTTGCTTAGAATATACGCAGCAACGTCAAACACTGTAGTTGCCATAGCTTCTCCTCCCAGGTCACTTTACAACCCAGATGCTAAAAATATGCTGAGCTGTAAACTATGTCAACCAACCCCGTCATCCCGCACAGACGAGTCCGCGTGGGGAGGCAATTCCTGCCCCCATAGTCCGAAATGCAAAAAAAGGGGAGAGACGGTTTGAACCATCCCTCCCCATTTAATCCCTCGCCTTCGCCGTGAACATCGGTATCGTGAAACGTACAAATTTGACCCTTCTGAGGGGCTGGTAGCGGCGAGGCAGGGTGAATGCCTTTGGCTAGCCCAGCGGGGGCTCTTGAGGCGCGACAAGCCACCCTGACCAGCTTGGCAAAAACACTCTCATGGCACGAAAAAGCGGCTCGCAGTATACACCTGCAAGCCGCTGTTTTTGTTTTTGGTACCGGGAGGGGGAATCGAACCCCCAAGGCGTTGCCACCGGTGGATTTTGAGTCCACTGCGTCTACCAATTCCGCCATCCCGGCACGTGAGCGGTTTTCATAGGAGATGCACCCTGCCGTGTCAAGCCGGGGCACGCTGCGGCCTTGCCAGGGGGCCGGGGCCATGCTAGCCCAAACCTCCCGATAACCGCCCGCGTTTGCGGGCAAAGGCCCAAGGTCGCGCCATGGTTTTGCCCACCGGTTCCCTTGTAAACGCCGCCGCCATCATCGCCGGAAGCCTGGCCGGCATGGCCCTGCACGGGCGCTTCCCGGAGCGCTTCCGCTCCATCGTGTTCCAGGGCCTGGGGCTCTGCGTGCTGCTCATCGGCGCCAAAATGGCCCTCACCGTCACCAACCCGCTGCTGCTCATCTTCTCCATTCTGCTGGGCGGCCTGGCGGGAGAGCTGCTGCGCCTGGACCGGGCTTTCGAGCGCCTGGGCGACCGCGCCAAGGACCTGCTGCGCTCCGGCAATCCCAACTTCACCGAGGGGCTCATCACCGCCTCGCTCATCTTCTGCATTGGGGCCATGGCCATTGTGGGCTCGTTTGACGAAGGCATTCGCGGCGATGCCACGGTTTTGTACACTAAAAGCATCCTGGACGGCTTCGCCTCCGTTGCGCTGGCCTCCACCTTCGGCTCCGGCGTGCTGTTCTCCTTTATACCAGTGCTGTTGTACCAGGGCGGGCTGACCATCTTTGCGGGCATGTTCCAGCAGCACTTCACCCCGGTTGTCATCAGCCAGCTCACGGCCACAGGCGGTCTGCTCATCCTGGGCATCGGCCTCACCCTGCTCGACATCAAACGCGTCAACCTTTCGAACCTGTTGCCCTCCCTGGTGCTCGCCGTGGCGCTGGCGCTGCTGTTCGGCTAACCGCCTAAGCAAGAGACATCAAAGCCAAAGCACTTGACCTAGCCCCCCAAGGGAACGTAGGGAGAGAGGTGCACGCTCACGCGCATCCCCTGAGGCCCCCGAAAGCCGCTTGCCCAGGCGCAACCCGCCCACAGGCAAGGCTTTGACAACCCCAGGGATATGACCACGGAAGGAGACCTGCCCCATGGATGTGGAACTTGCTAAGCCCTTTGTGAAAGCGGCCATGGATGTCATCGGCACCATGGCGTTCATCACCCCGCGCCCGGGCAAACCGTTCGTCAAGAAGAACACCATCGCCACCGGCGATGTGACCGGCCTTGTGGGCCTTACAGGCGATGGCAAGAAGGGCAGCGTATCCATTTCGTTCCAAAAGGGCTGCGCCGTGGCCATGGTGAAAAACATGCTGGGCGACGACATCCAGGACATTCTCCAGGATGTGAAGGACGCGGTGGGCGAGATCACCAACATGATCTCCGGCCAGGCGCGCGCCGGGCTGGCGGAAAAAGGCCTGGTGCTGCAAGGCTCCACCCCCACCGTCATCATGGGCGACAACCACAGCATCACGCACATCGCCAAATCGCCCATCATGGCCATTCCTTTTGAGACCGACGCAGGCAATTTCACCATCGAGTTCTGCTTCGAATAGCGAAGCCAGCACTGGAACCAGGTAAGAGAGGATCATAAATGGCCACGCTGGACGGGTTCCGGGACAAGGATTTTCTAGAGCAGATCACCGTCCTGAACGAGATCGCCGGAAGCAGGGACCCGGAACTGTTGCCCGCGCTCATCGACCTGTTCGAGACCCCCACCGGCGACACCGGCGTGGACTACATGGTGGTGGGCGCGCTCAACGCCGTGCTCGGCAGCAGCGAACAGGCGGTGGTGGGCGGCCTTACGAGCGCCAGCCTGCCCCTGCGCACCCTGTGCATCCGCACCGCAGGCGAGTACGCCTTCGCCTCCGCCGCTGCGCCCCTTGCGCATATGGCGAAAACCGACGCCGACCCCGACCTGCTCATCGAAATTCTGGCCTCCCTGGCCAAAATACGCCCCGCCGGGGCGGAGAGCGTGTTCCGCTCCTTCCTGACCCACGAAGACTCCATGCTGGCCGCCATGGCCATGGAAATGGCCGGGGTCTACAAGGATCCTCTGGCCCTGCCCGCCCTCATGGACGCCCTGCGCGCCGCCAGCCAAGGCGACCACGTGGAGCGCTGCGATCTCACCACCTGGAAGGCCATCGACGCCTTGGCGGCCATAGCCAGCCCCGCGAGCATCGCCTTTCTGGTGGAGCATGTGCACCACAAGAACCCCACGGTGCGGCGCATCATCACCGACGCCCTGGTGCGCCTGGGCGAGGCCGCCCTGCCTTACATCGAGCCCGTGTACGCCGCCGGAACCACGGACGACCGCATCCTGGCCTGCAACATCGCAGGCTTCATCGGCGCGCGCAAAGGGGCCGACGCACTGGTGCGGGCCTTTGATTCCAGGCTGTTCACCGATTCCAACGTGCGCTACGCCGCCTTCGAGGCCCTGGGACGCATCGGCACCCTGAAGGGCCTGGTGTGCCTGGTGGACGGGCTGGAGGAGAGCGACGAACTCATCCTCATGGCCGTGGTCACCGGCCTGGAGCGCCACGCGGCCCCCGGCGTGCTCAAAACCATCAGCGAGCGCATTGCCGCAGGCACCCCGAACAGCCCGCGCATTTGCAGAGCCATCATCGCCTCGCGCGCGCTGCGGCTTTTCCAGGAGCTCTACAAGGACGACCTCGTGGGCGACCATCTCATCGACGCCCTGCGCCTTTCGCAAGACCAGGAGATTCTGGACGCCTTCAGCCAGCGGCTGATGGAAATAGGCAGCGCACGCGCACGCGCCGACGCAGCCACCCTGCCGCGCGCCAAGGCCGCCACGCGCAAGGCCCTGGCCGTGGACGACTCCAAGTCCATGCTGGCCCTGTACCGGCGCATCCTCACCGATCTGGGCTTTGAGACCCTCCTGGCCTCCAACGGGCAGGAAGCTTACGCCTACGTGGAAAGCGGAGAATTCGCGGATGTGGTCATCACGGACATGAACATGCCCGTCATGGACGGCATCGAACTGGTGGGCAAGCTGCGCGGCTCCCTGGGCTACGACGACACCCCCATCATCATGGTCACCACCGAAAGCGAAAACTCCCAGCGTGACGTGGCCTCCAAGATCGGCGTCACCGCCTTCGTCACCAAGCCCTTCAAGCCCGAGGAACTCAAGGCCGCCCTGGCCCAGTTGCTGGGCGACTAGCCCCGCTGCGCGCACGCTTTGCGCAAAAAGGCCAGCGTTTCGCGCGCGGCCGCACCGCTATACAGCAAGCCCACATGACTCGTAGGCGGCAGGACCTTCTCGGACCAGCCGCCTTGCCGCTCACGCTCGTCCAAAAGCGCGCCGGAAAGCGGCAGCACCATGCCGTCGGTGGGGGAGTACAGGCTCAAGGCCGGGCAGGGGCACGGCGGCAGCGCACGCACCTGCGCGATGATGCGCCCCCCCGGCGCAAGCCCCCGCGCCAGGCGGCCAATGCCGAACATTCCGGCCAAAGTGCTGCCCCGATGCGGCGTGCCCAGCGTCACCACCCCGGCCAGGGTGCAGGCTGCAGGGCTGGCCAGCCTGGAATCGGCGCAGGCGGCGCGGATGACCAGCCCGCCCAGGCTGTGGCCCACAAGGACCACGCGACCGCCGGGGGCCTCGCGCCCGGCTTCCAGCAGCAGATCCGCCAGCCCGGCGGCGATGTCCGCAAATTCCTGCCCGAAGCTCGCATAGGCATAGGTGCGCACCTGGGCGAAACCCGCGCGCGCCAGCCTGCGGCGCAGCACAAACCAGGCCGCAGGGTTGTGGTACAGCCCGTGAACCAGCACCACCAGGGGCGGGGCGTTGTGTTGTGCCGTTGTTGGAGATGGCGCAGAACGCGGCGCGGCGCTTCGCCGGGCTGCTACGCGGCCAAAGGGCAGGGCCAGCATGGTCAGCCATAGGGTCCATACGCTGTCGCCAAAGGCCCGCGCCAGGCCGCAGGCCACGTTGCCGCCCAGTAGTTCGCGCTGCCGGGCCGACTCGCCGCTACGGCGGTTTTCCAGCCAGCCCAGCGCGCCGGTAAGCGCGGGGACAAAAAGCAGGGCGGCAATGGCCGCGCCAAGCGCGAATCCTGTGTCCAAAAGCAGGCCCTCCGGGCCAGGCAAGCCTTGCCTGCAACCCCGTCTCTTGTGTACCATGCGCGAAACTGCCTGTCATCACGGAGGATGCATGGACCTTCCAGTACCGGCCGAGAGCGTGAGCATCGACGACTTCTTCCAGGTGGACATCCGCGTGGGCACCATTGTGCGCGCGGAGGCCTTCCCGGAGGCCAGAAAGCCCGCCTACAAGCTTTGGATCGACTTTGGCGAGTTGGGCGTGCGGCAGTCCAGCGCGCAAATAACCAATCTGTACCAACCGGGCGAGCTCACGGGCCGCCAGGTGGTGGCCGTGGTCAACTTCCCGCCGCGCAAGGTGGCGGGCTTCCGCTCCGAGGTGCTGGTGCTCGGCGCCGCCACCCAGGCCGGGCACATTACCCTGCTGGCCCCGGACGCCTACGCGCCCGACGGCTCGCGCATCCATTAGAGGCTCCATGAACGCAGCAGACGCCCCCATCCTCTGCCTGGACATCGGCTCCGGCACGCAGGACGTGCTTTTGTATTTCCCGGACCGCGAGATAGAAAACTGCCCCAAGCTGGTGCTGCCCGCCCCGGCCCGCGTGCTGGCCGGAAACATCCGCCTGGCCACGGCCCAGGGCCGCGCCGTGCACCTTTACGGCTGCAACATGGGCGGCGGCTTCCACTCGGCCATGAAGGCCCACCTAGCCGCTGGGCTGGGCTTTTCCTGCGTGCGCGCTGCGGCCTTTTCCCTGGCGGACGACCTGGATGCCCTGGCCGCCACCGGGGTGGAGATCCGCGAGGACTGCCCGGACGGCGCGCTGGCGCTTTTGGCGGCGGACTACGACCCTGCCTTCTGGGCGCGCGCCCTGGAAACCCTGGGCCTGCCCAGGCCGGGCCTGGTGGCCGCCTGCGCCCAGGACCACGGCTTCCACCCCGGCAAGAGCAACCGCATGGGGCGCTTTGTGCTTTGGGAGCGGCTGCTGCTGGAGGCCGAGGGCAGGCCAGAGAGCCTGCTGTACCAGGAGGTTCCGGCCTGCTTCACCCGCCTGGCCGATCTGCAGCGCAGCATCGGCGGCGGCCCCGTGGCCGATACCGGCGCAGCCGCCGTGCTGGGCGGGCTTTTCGAGCCGTCCATCCGCGCGCGGGCAGAGCGCAAGGGCCTTACCCTGGTGAACATCGGCAACAGCCACACCGTGGCCTTCCTGCTGTTCCGCGGGCGCGTGTGGGGCGTGTACGAGCACCACACCGGCCTTGTGGATGCGGAGCGCCTGTGGCGGCAGCTGGCGAGCTTCCGCGCGGGTTCCTTGAGCTTTGAAGAGATCTTTGACGACCGGGGCCACGGGACCATGCGCCTGAACCTGCCCCAAGAGGCGGCGGGCTTTGCCGAGACCCTGGTCATCGGCCCGCGCAGGGCCATGCTGGAGGACCGTGGCGCGGAATTCCCGGCGCCCGGCGGAGACATGATGCTCACCGGCAGCTTTGGCCTTGTGGAAGGCCTGCGCCTGCAAAAACGCATTGCCCTGCGCCCGAGGGAACTGTTTGCCAAGCTCTGAGGAACAGCGCAACCAGACGGCCTATGACCGCATAGGGCCGCAATGGGCGGCAGCGCGCAACGGTTTTTTTGGCCAGGAGCGAACCTTTCTGGACGCCCTGCTCGAAGGCTTGCCCGCATCCTCGCTGATCCTGGATGCAGGCTGCGGCGCAGGCCGACCCATGGCCGAGGCCGTGGTGGCGCGCGGACACAGGGTGCTCGGCGTAGACCAGTCACGGGTTCTGCTGGACCTGGCGCGGCAACGCCTGCCCGGTGAACGCTGGGTGCTCTGCCCGCTGACGGACTATGACTTTGGCGGAGCAGGCGGCGAAAGGGACGCTGTGCGAGGCATCATCTGCTGGGATGCGCTGTTCCACATCCCCCGCCAGCGGCACCAGGAACTGCTGCGGCGCATGGCGTGCCGCCTGGCCCCTGGCGGGCGGCTCATGCTCACGTCTGGCGGTTCGGAGCACCCGCCCTTTACGGACGAGATGTTTGGAGAAGAGTTCTTCTACGATTCGCACCCGCCGCAGACCCTGCGCAGCATAGTGCGGGGCCTGGGCCTGCAGGTGCTTATGGACGAATTCCTCAATCCGCCCACCACCGGGCGCGACAAAGGCCGCTACGCCCTGCTGGCGCAAAAGGCTGGGAGCTAGCGGGGGAAGCTGCGGCTGAACAGGTCGCAGATGGCCTGCGCGCCCGCCTCAGTAAGGTCGCGGGTGCCGGTGCCGGTGAAGCGGGTTTTGCTGATGAGCGGGTTGCGCGCCGGGTTCCAGCGGCCCGGCTCCCAGCGGAACCAGCCCAGGCGCTGCTGGTCGAAGACGAACAGGGGCTTGTCGCACAGCTTGGCGAACTCCGCGCCCCAGCCTGTGCCGCCGCGCACGGTCAGGTCGGGCAGAATTTCGCCCACCACGAACACCTCCTGCCCGGAAATAACCTGCCAGCAGATGCTTTGAATGAGCGCGCGGAAGCTGCCTTCATCCCCGTGGCTGGGGTAGCCCCGGCCCATAAGCCGCGTCACATACTGCACGCTCACATCGCGCAGGGCCAGGTCCTCGGGCGAAAGCACCCGCAGACCCCGCAGGCGCTGCGGCTTGTGTCCCTCGAAGCTGAACGTCACCTCATCCAACCCGTGGGCCTCGGCCGCGGCCCCGAAAGAGGCCTCGCTCCCGGCGGCTCCACCGGAGAAAAGGGTCGTGCGCGTGGTATCGGTCATGGAGTTCCCCTGTTCGGAGCAGTGGTGCAAAACGGCGTGAAGCTACTCTTTTCCAAGCTGCTTGGGAAGCAGCAAGAAAAAAGTCGTTCCCGAGGCGGCATCAGATGAAAAGCCGACGGCGCCCTGAAGATACCGCTCGCTCAAGAGCATCATGCTGTAGGCCCCCAGGCCCCGGCCCGCGCCCTTGGTGCTGAAACGCCGGTGGAAAATGCTCTCCTGGATGCCTGGCTGGATGTAGGCGGGGTTGTGCACGGTGAAGCGCACGCTTTCGCCTTCATCCATGCAGGCGAGCGTTACGGCGTCGCCGGGCGCACCAGCCTCGAAGGCGTTCTTGATCATATTGCCGAGCACCCGCTGGGCCAGGCGCATGTCGGTCTCCAGCAGCACATCGTCGCAACCGGGACCCAGGCGCAGCTCTTGCCCCTGGGCAGGGGGAGAGGTGGCGTACAGGCGCTGGAGCATGTCCAGCAGGGAGCGGCTGCCAATATGCGCGTAGGTCGGCTTCAGCTCCTTGGCCTCCGCCGCGAGCAGCTCGCGCTGGGCGATGATCTCGTCCACAAGGGTCTGGGTGGCGCTGCTCAGCACAAAGAGCTCGTCCGACGGGCCATTGGCCGCCGCGTCCTCGCGCAGCAGCTCCACCAGCCCGTTGATGCCGCCGGCCAGGTTCAGCACATCGTGAAAGAAGATGCGTTCCATGCTGCGGCGGCGCATCTCGTGCGACACATCGGTGATGGCGTAGATGACGTACGTGCGTTCCTCAAGGTACAGCGGCGAGGCGCTGACCTTGAGATCCAGGCCCTCGATCATGGAGTGCTCGCGTCGCAGCAGCTTGCAATCACCTAGGCCGCGTTCGCCGCCCAGGGCGGTGAGGATGGCGCGAATGGCTTCGCAACTGCGGCAATGCTTGGAGGTGCCGCAGCCGCCAGGCCCCACCTCGGCGTTGATGCACCCGAACGCCTCGCCCGGGCGCTTGCCAAGGACCTCTTCCACCGAGTCCTTTCCGAGGAAATCAACGGTGGCCTGGTTGGCGAACACCACCTGGCGGCACCCGTTGAGGGCCATGATCATGGTGGGCAGGGTATCAAAGAAGGCGCGGCAGTGCGACCCGATGAACGTTTTGTATTCTGCGAGGATGTCTTCCGGCGCAACGCGCTCTGGTGAGGCGAAAGCCGTTGTCAAAGCGCTTGGCATCTGTGTACCTCTCTACTTTATCAACAAAATACGCCTCGCTAGTAGATGCGTCAATAAGTAGTAGGCGCGGGGTGTGACGCCGCTGTTACAGGAACGCAAAAAGGCCCGGACGAATCC
>DIVX01000026.1 GCA_002422505.1 Desulfovibrio sp. UBA6121 | reverse complement strand
ACAAGTTCTCCTCCGGTTCCCACGCTGAAGGCCGTATCGCCGGCAAGGCGATGGTCCGTTGGGTCCAGGATCACAAGGACTTCAAGCCGACCCTGGCTGTGAAGGCCGCTGATCTGGCCAAGGAGATCTACCAGCCCTGGTACACCTTCGAGCAGTTCAAGGGTGCTTCCACCGCTCCGGAGATCAACCCCAACTACATCAGCCCCAAGAACTTCATGATGCGTCTCATCAAGTGCACCGACGAGTACGGCGGAGGCTGCGCCACCCTGTACATGACCTCCGGCGCTCTCCTGAAGACCGCCTTCTGGCTCATGGGCATGCTCGAGGAGGACAGCAAGAAGCTGGCCGCCCGCGACCTGNNCACCCCGAAGAACTTCATGATGCGCTTGACCAAGTGCACCGACGAGTACGGCGGGGGTTGTTCGACCCTGTACATGACCTCCAAGGCCCTGCTGAACACGGGCTTCTGGCTGCTCGGCATGATGGAGGAAGACTCCAAGAAGCTGGCCGCCCGCGACCTGCACGAACTCATGCGCTGCTGGGAGCAGTTCCACCGCTTGTGGACTGTCCGCCTGCACCTGCAGCACATTGAGTTCCGCGAAGAGACCCGTTACCCCGGCTTCTACTATCGCGGCGACTGCATGGGCTTGGACGACAGCAAGTGGAAGTGCTTCTGCAATTCCAAGTACGACCCGGCCAAGAAGGAAGTTAAGATCTTCAAGAAGCCTTACATCCAGATCATCCCTGACGCTCAGTAAGGGATAGCGAGTTGACATCGGCGGCTGCGGGTTTCGGCCCGCAGCCGCCACACTTCCCAGGCGGGGAAGTGGTCTGAACCCGTGCTGGAACGATAGCGTTGCAGTCCGGGTTCGGGCCATTTTCACGGCTGGGGCAATTTCCGCCAGCATGGGGGTACGGCCCGCGAGAGCTACGCAAGTGGCGCTAAATGGGCCATACCTCGTACGGGCAAGGGGAATCCCACGCCGAGGCAGAAGAGCCCATCGGCCCAGGGCGGCGCTAAAAGCCGCACTGGCACACTACAGAGGGAGGACAGCGAATGTCGAACAACAGTATTCTCGTCGTCGGCGGCGGATTCGCCGGGATCACCGCCGCCCTCGAGGCCGCAGAAGTCGGTCACGAGGTCTACATCGTCGAGACGAATCCTTATCTCGGCGGTCGGGTGGCGCAGCTCAACCAGTATTTCCCGAAACTTTGCCCGCCCTCTTGCGGCCTGGAAATCCAGTTCCAGCGCATCAAAAACAACCCCAAGGTGAAGTTCTTCACCATGGCCGAGGTGGTCAGCGTTTCCGGCGGCCCCGGCGCTTTTGATGTAAAAATCAAGATCCGCCCGCGCTATGTGAACGCCAACTGCACCATGTGCGGCGACTGCGAAAAGGCCGCCACCACCACGGTCAAGAACGAGTTCGACTTCGGCGTGAGCGACCGCAAGGTCGCCTACCGCACGCATCTTTTCGCCTTCCCGCAGCGCTACGTGGTCGACGCGGCCGCCTGCGCCCCCGGCGAGATGGACGCCATCAAGGCCAGCTGCCCTTACGGCGCAATCGACCCGGCGGACGCGGAGAAGACCCTGGACCTGCAGGTGGGCGCCATTGTTTGGGCCACCGGCTGGAAGCCCTACGATATGGAGAAGCTGACCAACCTTGGCGCTGGCAAGCTCAAGAATGTGGTTTCCAACATGCAGTTCGAGCGCCTGGCGGCCCCCAACGGCCCCACCGGCGGCAAGATCCTGCGCCCCAGCGACGGCCGCGAGCCCAAGCGCATCGCCTTTGTGCAGTGCGCAGGCTCCCGCGACGAGAACCACCTGAATTACTGCTCCTACATCTGCTGCATGGCCTCCCTCAAGCACGTCACCTACATCCGCGAGAAGAACCCTGACGCGCGCGTCACGGTGTACTACATCGACCTGCGCACCCCGGGCCGGTATGACAACTTCATGCAGAAGGTGGCCGCCGACGACAAGCTGACCCTCGTCAAGGGCAAGGTCGCCAAGATCGTCGAGTGCGAGTGCCAGAGCCCCATCGTCACCGTTGAAGACGCCGTCACCGGCATCAAGAGCGAAGAAAAGTTCGACCTCGTGGTGCTGGCCACCGGCATGCAGCCCAGCTGCGCCGGGACCAAGCTGCCTGTTCAGGTTCCTGTCGACGAAGACGGCTTCATCATCGGCGGAGACGACACGGGCGTCATCGCCGCGGGTTGCGCCAAGCTGCCCCTGGACGTCATGAAGACGGCCCAGACCGGCACCGGCGCCGCCATGAAAGCCATTCAAACTGTGGTGGGGAGGTAGCTCATGGCTGAAAAGCTCGGAGTTTATATCTGTGAAGGATGCGACATCGGCAAGTCCCTCAAGGTGGACGAGCTGGTGGATTACGCGAAAAAAAGCAAAGTCGCCAATATCTGCCCCGTGGTCAAAAAGAGCGCGGTGCTGTGCAGCCCCGAAGGCAAGGCCGAAATCGAGGCCGACATCGCCGCCGAGGGACTTGACGGCGTTGTGCTTTGCGCCTGCTCCCCCCGCGTCAAGTGGGACATCTTCCAGTTCGGCCAGGCCGTCCAGGTGGAGCGCGTAAACCTGCGCGAGCAGTGCGTGTGGAGCTTCAAGGAGGACGCAAACGTCCCCGGCCAGCTGCCGCTCATCGCCAAAGACTACATCCGCATGGGCATGATGAAGCTCTCCAAGAGCCGCATCCCCACGCCGGAGGCCCCGGAGACCTTCCAGACCATCATGGTGCTGGGCGGCGGCTTCACCGGCCTCAACGCCGCCATAGAGGCCGCCAAGATCGGCAAGGACGTCGTCCTGGTCGAGAAAGCGGCCACCCTGGGCGGCAAAGCGGCCACCATGTACAAGTCCTTCCCCTTGAGCCACCCCTACACCAAGACCGAGGACACCGGCGTGGCCGCCCTCATCGAGGCCGTGAACGCCAACCCCAAGATCAAGGTGCTCACCAGCGCCGAGCTTGTGTCCCTTGAGGGCGCGCCCGGCCTGTACACCGCCACCGTGAACGCGGGCGGCGAGCAGAAGCTGGAGATCGGCGCGGTGGTTCTGGCCACCGGCTGGGTTCCCGGCGACAAGAGCTTCCTGGCCCCCATGGGCTACGGCTCCATCAAGAACGTCGTCACCGCCGCCGAGTTCGAGGCCATGGTGAAGGCGGGCGAGATCAAGCGCCCCAGCGACGGCAAGGCCCCGGGCTCCGTCGCCCTTCTGACTGACGTGAGCCTGTGCACCAAGGCCGCCCCGGCCGAGGAGCCCTGCGCCGAAGGCGAAGCGGCCCCCGCCGCCGAGGCCGAGGAAGCTCCGGCCTACCCCTCCAAGGAAAGCGCCAAGCACCTGGCCTACAGCTCGGAGCTCACCAGCCTGGTGGCGCTCAAGCAGGCGGGTTACGTGCGCGAGAAGCTGCCGAACGCCATGGCCTTCGTGCTCTACGACCACATGATGGTTCCGGGCATCAACGAGCGCTACTACAAGGCCGCGCAGGACGAGGCGGGCATCATGCTCTCCAAGGCCAGCATCACGGCCGTCACCGAGGACTCCGACGGCGGCGTCATCGTGAAGGCCAAGGACACCCTCCTGGGCGCGGATGTGGAAATCAAGGCCGACCTGGTGGTTCTGCCCACCGCCGTGGTGCCCGTCACCGCGCATGAGGCCACCATGAACTTCGCCTACCGGCAGGGCCTGGGCTTCCCCGACCTTGACCTGTTCGACGGGTTCGCCGACTCCAACTACATCTGCTTCCCCTACGAAACCCGCCGCACCGGCGTGTACGCAGCTGGCTGCGTGCGCCAGCCCATGACCATGGCCACCGCCCGCGAAGACGCGGCTGGAGCCGTGCTCAAGGCCGTGCAGTGCATCGGCAGCGCCAACCGCGGCGTGGCCGTGCACCCCAGAAGCGGCGACATGAGCTACCCCATCTTCAACTTCCAGCGTTGCACCCAGTGCAAGCGCTGCACCG
>DIVX01000145.1:1391-9685 GCA_002422505.1 Desulfovibrio sp. UBA6121 | reverse complement strand
TGAAGGCCCCGGCCTTGTAGCCGAACAGCTCGGATTCCATGAGCTGCTCGGGCAGCGCGCCGCAGTTCACGGCCACAAAGGGCCCGCCGTGGCGCGGCGAAAGCTCGTGGATGGCGTGGGCGAAGTATTCCTTGCCCGTGCCGGATTCGCCCAGCAGCAGCACCGTGGCCTCGCTTCCGGCCACCTGCGGCAGAATGCGCAAAATGTCCAGCATGTTGGGATCGCGGGAGCAGAAGCCCTTGGGCAGTTTGCCGCCGCCGCGTGTGCCCGTCGCGGTGGAAAGGTCGCGGAAGCTCTCCACTCCGCCGATGACGTTGCCCGCGTGATCCTTGAGGGGGGCGGCGCTGACGCTTACGGGAACCTGTACGCCGTCCTCGCGCTCCACCATGAGGATGCGTCCCACGATCTTGCGGTCTTCATTGATGCACTGGCGCAGCACGCAATGTTCGCTCTCGCCCCCTTTGCAGCCCTCGGTGCGGAACACGTCCCAGCATTTGCGTCCCACGGCCCTGTCCGCAGGCATGCCCACTATGTCGGCCGCGCTCTGGCTGAAGTAGATGATGTTCCACTCGCGGTCCACGGTGAAGAGTCCGTCCGCGACGGAATCCATGATGAACGAGCAGAGCGAGGTGCAGGGAAAGGGCTTTCCCAGGGCGTGGTGCACGGTTTCCCCCTGAATCGTAAGCTGTTTCTTGCGCGGAGTCTGCCCCTGCGGGAGAAAGAGGTCAAGGGGGGCGGACGCAAAATTCGTCCGATGTAAAGCCCTCGGCACGGCTTGTGACAAAAATCACATGGAATCCTGCGGGATACCATCTTGGTCCGAGACTTGCTCTTGTGAGGTCATGGGCGCGGCCCACCGTAACGCCGCTCCCACCTGTCGGCACTCAACACTCTGGAGGACGCAATGGACCTTACCCTCTCCATCACCGGCCGCTGCTGCGATTTGGCCCTGCATCCCGTGTCCCAGGCCACCGCTCAGAGAATCCGCGAGGAAGGCCGAAACATATACAAGAGCAAGTACCTGGAGTGGTGGCGCAAGGGCAACACCTGCACCTGCGGCATGAAGCTGGGCGATGAATCCATGGTGGAAGTGACGGCTGACGGCGCGCAGGTGGCTTTCGACCCCGCGCCCATCAAGCAGGCCGCCGTGCTGCTGCGCCGCCGCATGTACCTGGACAGCAAGGCGCGCTACCTGGCGCTCATGGGCTACGACGACGAGGTGTGCTCCCTGACCTGGCACTGGGCGGATGTGCCCGGCTACGACCCGATGAATTTCGAGTTCTTTGTGCACCGCTGGGACCGCCTGCTCAAGGAGGACGGCTTCTACATCGTGGACGATGTGCGCTACGGCGGCAAGTTCGCCACGGACTATTCCTGGGGCGAGCGCGGCGGACACAGCATGATCGACCCCGTGGTCATCGACTTGGAGGACGTGCGCCGTGAGATAGCCCAGGGCGAGACCCGCGTGGCCTAGCGCCTAAACACCTTTCCCCCCAGATACGCCCCAAGGGCCGCCCGGCACACCCCTCGCCGGGCGGCCCGAATTGTTTTTTGCGGTGGCGTGCGCGTGCGCCCGCCTGCATTCGCCCCCTTCACAAACGACCGAAAATCCCGCATGTATTTCTCCACTACGAAGCGTACCGGGGGTTTCATGATCCATAGCCTTTTGGGCCTTGCGTGCCTGCTTGTCGCGGCCTGGTTGATGAGCGAGAAGCGCGCCTGGCCGGTGGCGCGCCTGCCCTGGCGCATGATTCTGGGCGGCCTGGGCCTGCAGTTCGCCATTGCGGGCCTTGTGCTCAAGGTGCCCGCGCTCAAGGCCCTGTTCATGGGCCTTAATTCCCTGGTGCAGGCGGCGGAGACAGCCACCCGCGCGGGCACGGCCTTCGTGTTCGGCTTTGTGGGCGGCGCGCCCGCGCCCTATGCCGTCACCAATCCGGCCCAGGGCTTCAGCCTGGCTTTCCAGGCCCTGCCGCTGGTCATCGTCATTGCGGCCCTGTCGGCCCTGTTCTTTTACTGGGGCATTCTGCAGCGTGTGGTGCGCCTGTTCTCCTTCGTGCTGCAAAAAACCATGGGCATAGGCGGGGCGCTGGGCGTGGGCGCGGCGGGCTGCATCTTCCTCGGCATGGTGGAATCGCCGCTGCTCATCCGCCCCTATCTGGCGGTGATGACCCGCAGCGAGCTCTTCGCCCTCATGGCCACGGGCATGAGCTGCATCGCGGGCACCATGCTCATGCTTTACGCCGCCGTGCTGGGCCCGGTGATACCCGACGCCCTGGGGCACATCCTCACGGCAAGCATCATCCACGCCCCGGCGGCCCTGCTTGTGGCGGCCCTTATGCTGCCGGAGGACAAGACGCCCACCCTGGGCCGAAAGATGCCCAAAAGCAGCGCCAGCGGCAGCGTGGACGCCCTGTGCCAGGGCACCTGGGAGGGCTTGCAGCTCTTCTGGAGCATCGTGGCCATGCTCATCGTCTTTGTGGCGGTGGTGAAGCTGGCCAACTTGGGTCTGGCGCTGTTTCCAGATGTGCTTGGCGCGCCGCTGACCCTGGAGCGCGCCCTGGGCTGGGCCCTGGCGCCCGTGGCCTGGCTCATCGGCGTGCCCTGGGCCGAGGCCCACACCGCAGGCGGGCTCATCGGCACCAAGATCATCCTGAACGAATTCCTGGCCTTCATCGACATGGCCGCCCTGCCGCAGGAGGCGCTTTCCGAGCGCACGCGGCTGATTCTGACCTACGCCATGTGCAGCTTCGCCAACTTCGGCAGCGTGGGCATTCTCATCGCCGGGCTGGGCACCCTGTGCCCGGAGCGCCGGGGCGAGATAACCGGCCTGAGCATGCGCGCCCTGGCCGCAGGCGTTCTGGCCTCGCTGATGACGGGAACAGTTGTGGGGATCCTCTCCGGCATGTAGAAGGGAGCCCAGAGCTAAGGAGGACTCCATGGCCAAGACCGACGCCCATATCCTGATCGACCTTTCCCTGTGCAACAAGGACGGCCTGTGCATCAGCGAGTGCCCGGCCTTTTTGCTTTCGCGCCGGGCGGACAAGTTCCCGGTTGTCGCCGCCGATGCGGCGGAGCGCTGCATCATGTGCGGCCACTGCGTGGCCGTGTGCCCCACCGGGGCGCTTACCCTGGCCGGGCGCGGCGCGGCAAACCTGACGCCCCTGGACCCGGCCCTGGACATAACGCCCGAGGCGGCGGAACAGTTCCTGCGCTCGCGTCGCAGCGTGCGGCGCTTCCGCGACAAGCCCGTGGAGCGCGAGCTGGTGCGCCGCTGCATCGACACCGCGCGCTATGCGCCCTCCGGCGTGAACACCCAGCCCGTGAACTGGATAGTGGCCGAGGACCCGGACCTGCTGGTGGCCCTGGTGGACCTGACGGCCAAATCCTTGCGGCGGCTGCCGTATTTCATGCCCTACCTGAACGCCTGGGACCAGGGCGTGGACTTGATTCTGCGCGGCGCGCCCCAGGTGGTGGTGGCCCATGCGCCCAAGGGCGGCATGGACAATACCAGCAACTGCGTCATCGCCCTGTGCCACTTTGAGCTGGCAGCCCACGCCCTGGGCCTGGGCACCTGCTGGGCCGGGCTGTTCACCATGGCCGCCTCGCGCAGCAAGACCATCGCCTCTGCCCTGTGCATTCCTGAAAGCCACAAAATATACGGCGCGCTGATGCTGGGCCGCCCCAAGTACGGCTTCAAGCGCCTGCCGGAGCGCAAGCGCCCGCCCGTGCGCTTCCTGTAACCCTTTTGCCCCACGGAGACTGCCGCATGCGCCGCACCGCCCCAGCCTTTCCCTTTGGCTTTTTTGCCGCCAAGCCCGGCGCGCTGGCCTTGGTTTCGCTGCTGTTCGCCGCCACGGCCCTGGCCCAGGGCGCCATGCTGGCGGAGAAGACCGCAGGGGCAGCCCCGGCCTTTCACCAGGTGGACGCCGACCAGAGCGGCCGCGTGAGCCTGGACGAAGTGCTGGCCTACGCCAAACAGCAGCGGGAAACCAAGCCCTTCGCCCTCAAGGACGTGGACAAGGACGGCAATGGGCTCGTCACCCAGGAGGAACTCCGCCGGGCGGGCATCACCGGCCTGGAGGGCTTCGGCTCCATCCGCGCGCAGGACCTGGACCGCAACGGCGACGGCTACGTGAGCCACGAGGACCTGGACAACTATCTGAACACCCGGCACAGCGAGGCCTACACCGCCGCCGACGAAGACAAGGACGGCAGCCTGAAGGCCTCGGAGTTCGTGCTGTTCCGCTTCAAGTAGCCCTTGCTTCGGCAGGGCGTTGCGGCGCACTCCAAGGTGGAGTCGTGCCCAGAGCGTTCCGTCGGCTGGTTGGCCCCCCCGGCACAGGGGAGCGCGGCGCAACAAAAAAGGAAGGCCGCCCTGGATATCCGGGGCGGCCTTATATTCTTTTACTCAGTCAAACTCGGCGCTCCCGGAAGCGGGGGCCGACGCCTGTGACGCAGTTTCCACGTTTTCTTTCCGTTTCCGGCGCGGCGGCGTGGGCGGGGTTCGCCTGGCCTGGCCGACTATGCGGGTCCTGGCCTCTTGTATGCGCCATGTGCGGCCCGGAGTACGGGGTTTTCGGCCTCAAGCGCCGACGTGTCCACCTCTGCCTGTGCAGATGCGCCTGATCCATCGTCTTGTGGCGGCGCCAGGGTGGTTGTCTCGGGCGGCCCCCTGTGGCTCCAAAGGGGCGTCTTGATGAACTTGTGCGAGTACGTGTGGCCTGCCGCCGTGGTCGTCATTAAAGGCGTTTCCCGGGCTGCCGAGCGGGGTTTTGTCCCCCTTGCGGGGATCCCTTGCGCTGGCGTTGCGCTCTCTTCGGGTCGCCTTGGCCGGGCCGCGAACGCTCCTGGCCGGGTTGGGTGGCTGGCTGGCCTTCCCCAGACGCTTAGCAAGCTGACTGGTCCATTGGCGTGCCCTCCATAAACCGGTTGAAGGATAAAGCCGTTGATTCCTACGTACGCCTTCCGCAGGGGATGTCAACACCCCCGGCCAAAGATTGCGCGCCCGTTCAGAATTCCTGTGGCAGGTCCTTCAACTGGGCCTGGGTGAACACCGGGCCATCCACGCACACGAACTTGCCGCCGATGTTGCAGCGCCCGCACAGGCCCACGCCGCACTTCATGCGCCGCTCCAGGGTGGTTACGATCTGCTCGTCGGTAAAGCCCAGTTTTTCTAGGGCCATGATGGTGAAGCGGATCATGATGGGCGGGCCGCAGGTAACGGCCACGGCGTTCTGCGGGCTCACGGCCAGTTCGGTGAGCACGGCGGGCACCACGCCCACGCGGTGCGCCCAAAGCTTGTCCGGGGTGTCCACGGTGAGCTCCACGCGCATGTCGCCCCGGGCGGCCCACTCGGCCAGCTCCGCCTTGAAGCACAGGTGCTCCGGGCTGCGGCCGCCGTAGATGAGCGTAATGTTCCCGTAGTCGGCGCGGGTATCGAGCATGTACAAGAGCAGGGTGCGCAAGGGGGCCAGGCCCAGCCCGCCGCCGATGAACACGATGTCTTTGCCGTGCATGGCCTGGTGGTCGAAATGGTTGCCCAGGGGCGCGCGTATGCCCACGGGGTCGCCCTCGCGCAGGGTGTGCAGGCGGTGGGTCAGCTCGCCCACGCGCATTACGGAGAACTGCAGGTATTCCATGCGTGTAGGGGGCGAGCAGATGACGAAGGTGCTTTCCCCGGTGCCGAACACGGAAAGCTGCGCCACCTGCCCCGGCTGGAAGCGGAAGGCGCGCATGGCGGCTTCGTCTTGCAGAACCACGCGGAAGGTCTTGATGTCCGGGGTTTCGTCAAAGGTCTCGACGATGGTGCCGAGCATGGGCATGTAGGGATTGGCGCTCACGGCTTGCCGCCTTTTTCCAGAATGTCGTGCACAATGCGCCGGATGTCCACCGAGACGGGGCAGGCCTTGATGCAGCGCCCGCAGCCCGTGCAGGAGAACTCCGGCTGGCCGCCTGGTTTTTTGTCCATGGCCGGGAACTCTTGCGGGTGGTAGCAGAACTTGTGGCCCACGCGGTTGCGCAGCCTGTGGGCGCGGCTTACGCGCGGATTGTGGCCGCTGCCCTCCAGGGTGTAGAGCGCGCTCATGCAGGTGTCCCAGGTGCGCAGGCGCTTGCCCTTCATGCCGCTGGGTTCATCGGTGATGTTGAAGCAGGAGCAGGCCGGGCACAGGTAGGTGCACACCCCGCACGACAGGCAGCGCGCGCTCTGGTCCATCCAGAAGTCCATGTTGTCGAAGAGCGCCAAAAAGGCCTGGGGTGCGGCGGAAAGGTCCGGCGCCGGGCCGGGCTCCGCCGGGCTGGCCAGCTTGGCCGCCAGTTCCTCCTGCGCGGGGGCCGGGGCCTCCGGCAGGGCCGCCAGCAGGCGCTCCCCGGCCTCGGTCAAGGCCTTGGCCGCGTAGCCGCCCGCCACGGTGAACAGCAGCACGTCGGAGCCTTCCTCCGAGGTGGGGCCGCCGCCGGTCCAATGGCAGAAACAGGTGTTCTCCAGCCTGTCGCAGGCAACGCTGACGAAGATCGTGGCCTTGCGGCGCGCCTCGTAGAGGTTGTCCTTTACGCCGCGCTCCAGAAACACGCGGTCCAAAAGCTTGCGGCCGCGCGCGTCGCAGGGGCGGCAGCCCAAAAGCACGGTGGGCTCCTGGGGCAGGGGCTCGGCCAGGAACACCTCGGTGCGCGTCAGGTCGTTTTGATCCTTGCGGTAGGTGTAGGTCAGCAGATTCTCGGTCTGCGGGAAGAGCGCCTCCTTGGCGGAGACCGTTGGCGGCCTGCCCAGGAAGGGGTGCATGTCCTTGGCCCAGGGCCGGTACACCACGGCCTGCCCCTCGCGCACGGGGGCCAGCAGGCGGTAGGCGCGCGCCCAGGCGGCGGCTATGTCGGCCAGGGCATCAGTCGCCAGGAATTTCGCTACCATAGCTGCCCCCGGTCCTTGATCTTGTCCTCTTCCATCAGGAAGGTGTGCAGGGGCGGCACGGCCTCCGGGTTCACGCCCGCCTCGTAGTTGAAGACGGCCTTCAGCTCGCGGTTCATCTTGCGCTTCAAGAGCAGAATGGGAATGCCCATGGGGCAGGAGCGCTGGCATTCGCCGCATTCCGTGCATCTTCCGGCCAGGTGCAGGGCATGCATCACCTGGAACAGCCATTTCTCCTGCAAGGTGGCCTCGGCGGAAAGCCAGTGCGGCTCGCGGCTATCGGCCAGGCAAACGTGCTTGCACACGCACAAGGGGCAGGCGTTGCGGCAGGCGTAGCAGCGTATGCAGCGGCTCATTTGCCGTTTCCAGAAGTCGAAGCGCTCCTGCGGAGACAGCTTTTCGAACCCGTCCAGGTCGGCGTAGGTGTCTTCCACCCCCGCAGGTTCAAGCTCCTGGCCGATCATGTGGTCAAAGACGAGCGGATTGGGGTAGCGGCAGCGCAGGCACTTGTCGGCCAGCACGTCGCGCCGGGGCAGCACCTTGGCGCCCTCGGGCAGCAGCAGGCGCACTTCCTCGCCGCTTACCTCCGCCCCGCGCACTTGGGTGATGTCTGCGCGCACGCGCACCTTGGCCAGGTCCAGCACGCCGTCGCAGGGCATGCCGAAAACCACCAGTTCGCTGCGCTCCATGAGCTTTTCTTGAATGAGCTGGATGACGGAGCGCGAGTCGCAGCCCTTTACCACCAGGCCGATGCGCTTGCCCTTGAGGCCGTACAGCCCGGTGGTAAGGTTCTGCACGCAGGTGGCGTCGAAGATCAGCCTGGCCGCGTCGGCCTCGGTGCGCACGGTTATGGGCGTGGCGTGCAGGGGGTCGAAACCCCGGGCGTAGCCCAGCACAAAGTCCACATTGGGCAGCTCTGCGATGACCGAGGCGCGCAATTCGTCCAGGCGGCTTTGCTCAGCGGCCATGGTCGCCCTCCTTGCCGGGGGTGTGCCCGGCGGCCTCGGCCTTGGGCTCAGGTTCGGCCTGCGGCTGCGCCGGTTTGCTCCAGTCGGGCAGCTTGGGCTGGCCCGCAAGCACGGTTTGTATCTGCTGGTCGGAGAGGCCAACTTGGCCGCCGGCCTGGGAGCCCGGCTGGGCCATGTCCGGCTGCGCCAGGGACTGACCGAGCATGCCGTCGAGCATGCACAGGGTGCGCGCCGGTTCGGTCATGCGCGGCATGGGGCCCAGCTCGTGGATCTTGTCGGTGAACTTGGTCACCATGTCGCGCCAGCGCGAACCCTCTGAGGCCGAAACCCAGATGTACTCGAAGCGGCCTTCGTCCACCCCCAGGATGGGCAAAAAGCGCCGCAGCATCTCCAGCCTGCGCCGGGCGTAGAAGTTGCCCTCG
>DIVX01000145.1:548-1354 GCA_002422505.1 Desulfovibrio sp. UBA6121 | reverse complement strand
GCACGCGGATGATGCGCAGGTCCGTGGGCTGGCTGAAGCGGGCCACGCCCGCCGCATCGGCCCCGCCATACGAGCACCAGTTGCACAAAAACCCTATGATTCTGTAGTCTCGTCCCATGTCCTGCATAGGGCGTTGACCTCCGCGAGCAGTTGCGAGTCTGTGAAGTGCGCAAGCTGGATGGCCCGCACGGGGCAGGTGACGCTGCAAATGCCGCAACCCTGGCACACGGTTTCCACCACCTCGGCGCGTTTGCTGCCGTCGCGCAATTCGCGCATGCGGATGGCGCCGAAGGGGCAGGTGCGCTCGCACTTGCCGCAGCCGATGCAGCGGTTGCCCGCCACCTGGGCGATTTGCGGGTCGCTTTCGAGCGTGTCTTTGGAAAGCAGGGCCAGCACCTTGCCTGCGGCCGCACTGGCCTGGGCCACGCTGGCGGGAATGTCCTTCGGCCCCTGGCAGGCCCCGGCCAGGTACACGCCTGCGGTGTTGGTCTCCACCGGGCGCAGTTTGGGGTGGCCCTCAAGGAAGAAGCCGTAATGATCGTAGGAGATGCGCAGCTTCTCCGCCAGCTCCGGCGCGCCCTTGGCCGATTCCGCGCCCACGGCCAGCACCACCAGGTCGGCGGCGATCTCCACCTGCTGGCCCAGCAGGGTATCGGCCCCGCGCACAATGAGCTGGCCGCCCTCTGGCCCCAGGCTGGGGTGAATATGGGCCACGCGGCCGCGCACGTACTCCACGCCGTATTCTTCCTGGGCGCGGCGCACGAATTCCTCGTAGCCCTTCCCGTTGGCGCGGATGTCCATGTAGA
>DIVX01000145.1:0-531 GCA_002422505.1 Desulfovibrio sp. UBA6121 | reverse complement strand
GGGCTCGCGGCCGTCGCTGGGGCGCTTGATGTGCCCGGCGGTTGGGCCGGAGGCCGAGAGCATGCGCTCGTAGGCCAGGGAGGTGACGACGTCCGGGTATTTGCCCGCGCCGTATTCGCCCAGCTTCGTGTGGTCGAAGAGGCTTAAGCCCGTGGCGGCGATGATGGCCCCCACCTTCACGGTCACGAACTCGTCCTGCATGTCGAAGTCTATGGCCCCGGTGGGGCAAACCTTTTCGCAGGCGCCGCACTTGCCCTTGGTGAGGCGGATGCAGTGCTCCGCGTTTATGGCCGCGCGCTTGGGAATGGCCTGGGGGAAGGGAATGTTGATGGCCGTGGTCAGGCTCACGTTTTCATTGAAGGCGTCAGTCGACGACCGCCGCGTGGTGGTGGNNGGCTCACGTTTTCATTGAAGGCGTCGGGCACTTTGCGGCTGGGGCATTTCTCCTGGCAGGCGCCGCAGCCCGTGCACTTGGTCCAGTCCACAAAGGTGGTGCGCTTGCGGATCTTGACCTCGAAGTTGCCCACGTAG
>DIVX01000018.1 GCA_002422505.1 Desulfovibrio sp. UBA6121 | reverse complement strand
GCGCGTCATGATCGCCATGGCCCTGGTCTGCGACCCGGACCTCATCTTCGCCGACGAACCCACCACCGCCCTCGACGTGACCATCCAGGCGCAGATTTTGGACCTGCTGCGCCGCCTGCAGGCCGAAAAAGGCTCCGGGGTCATGCTCATCACCCACGACCTTGGCGTGGTGGCCGAAACCGCAAACCGCGTGGCCGTTATGTATGCGGGCCAGGTTGTGGAAGAGGCCCCGGTGGAGGATTTGTTCGCGCACCCGGCGCACCCGTACACACAGGGGCTGCTGGCCTCGGTGCCGCGCCTGGGCGTAAAGCGCGTGCTGGCGCCCATTCCGGGCATGGTGCCGGGCATTTTCGACCTGCCGCACGGCTGCAGGTTCCGCCCGCGCTGCGCCCAGGCCCATGCCCGCTGCGAAACCGCCCCGCCGCTGTTCGAGGCCGGAAGCGGGCGCCAAGCGCGCTGCTGGCTGTGCGCAGGCGCGCAGGAGGGCGCGGCATGAGCATCCTTTTGGAACTCTTCGACATCTCCCGGCACTATGCCCTCAGCGGCGGGCTCCTGGGCCTCAAAAAGGGCGTTGCCCGCGCCGTGGATGGCGTCAGCCTGGCCATTGAGGCCGGGGAAAGCCTGGGCCTTGTGGGCGAAAGCGGCTGCGGCAAGTCCACCCTGGCCCGCTGCGTGCTGGGCCTGGAGCCCCTGGCGGGCGGCCGCGTGGAGTTCCAGGGGCGCAACATTTCCGCCTGGCCCGAAAAAGAGCTGCGCCGCCAGATGCAGATGATCTTTCAGGACCCCTACTCGTCCTTGAACCCGCGCATGCGCGTGGACGCCATAGTGGCCGAGCCCCTGCAGATCCATTCCGTGGGCACCCGGGCGGAGCGCAAGGCCAAGACCCTGGACCTGCTGCGCCTTGTGGGCCTGCCGGAAACCATGGCCGAGCGCTACCCGCACCAGCTTTCCGGCGGGCAGCGCCAGCGCGTCGCCGTGGCGCGCGCCCTGGCCCTCAACCCCGCCCTTGTGGTGTGCGATGAACCCGTGAGCGCGCTGGACGTGTCCATCCAGGCGCAGGTGCTGCTGTTGCTGCAGGACCTGCGCGAACGCCTGGGACTCACCTACCTGTTCATCTCCCACGATCTGGCCGTGGTGGGCCAGGTGTGCGACCGCATCGCCGTAATGTACCTGGGCAAAGTGGTGGAAAGCGCCCCGGCCCAGGCCCTGGTGCAGCGCCCCAGGCACCCGTACACCAGCGCCCTGCTTTCCGCCGTGCCCGTGCCCGATCCCGGCCATGTGCGCACCCGGCAGCACCTTTCCGGCGAACTGCCAAGCCCCCTGAACCCGCCCACGGGCTGCCCGTTCCATCCCCGCTGCCCCAAAGTCATGGACCGCTGCGCGCGGGAATTTCCGCCCGCCTTCGACACCGCGCAAGACGCCGACGGCCCGCGCTTCGCCCACTGCTGGCTGTACGCCCCGCCCGCGCTGCCCTAAGGAGCCCCCATGCCTGTTTCAATCATCCTCGCCCACCCAGACCCGAACAGCTTCAACCACGCCATTGCCGCCACGGCGGAGCGGACCTTGACCGAAATGGGCCGCAAAACGCGCCTGCACGACCTTTGCGCCGAGGGCTTCGACCCCGTGCTGCCCGCAGCGGAGATGGCCCGCGGAGCCGTGCTGCCGCCCCTGGTGGCCAGGCATTGCGAGGAAATAGGTGAAGCCGGAGGCCTCATCCTTGTGCATCCCAACTGGTGGGGCATGCCCCCGGCAATGCTCAAGGGCTGGGTGGACCGCGTGCTGCGCCCCGGCGTGGCCTACGAATTCCTCCCCGGCGACGGCGGCGAAGGCGTGCCCGTGGGTCTGCTTAGGCCCATCACCGCCGTGGTGTTCAACACCTCCAACACCCCGCAAGAGCGCGAACGGGCCGTGTTCGGCGACCCGCTGGAACGCACCTGGCGCGATTGCGTGCTGGGCTTTTGCGGCGTGCGCACAGTGGAGCGCCGCATGTTCGGCGTGGTGTGCACCAGCAGCCCGCAGCAGCGCGCCGCCTGGCTTGAGGAAGTCGCGCAAACCGTCCGCACGGCCTTCGGCCCCCGCGCCGGGGGCGCATAACAGCACAAGGAGCCTGCCATGATTTCCAGAGATGACGCCTTCGCCCTGCTTGTCAAACACGTGCCCGAACCCGCCCTGCAGGCCCATTGCCTGGAGTCGGAGGCGGTGCTGCGCGCCCTGGCCGCCCACCTGGGCCAAAACCGGGACCTGTGGGCGCTGACCGGCCTGCTGCACGACCTGGACTACGCCAGCACCAAGGACAACCCCGGCCGCCACGGGCTGGACGCTGCGGAAATGCTGGAAGGAAGCCTGCCCGTGGACGCCCTGGACGCCATCCGAGCGCACAACTTTGAGCACACCGGATTCGCGCCCTCCACCCCCCTGGACTTCGCCCTGCGCTGCGGCGAAACCGTCACCGGGCTGATTCACGCGGGCGCACTGGTGCGGCCCACGCGCCTGGACGGCATGGACGCCAAAAGCCTTAAAAAGAAGATGAAGGACAAGGCCTTCGCCGCCAGCGTCAACCGCGAAACCATCGGCGAATGCCAAAAGCTGGGCCTGGAGCAGGCGGAGTTCTTTACCCTGGCCATAGCCGCCGTGGCGGGCGTGGCCGGGCAGGTGGGTCTGGCCTGAGCTTTGGCCCGGCCTTGCTTTCCCCTGGGGGATGACGCAGAATGGGCAGCATGGAACCAACCCGACGACAAGGGGGCTCGCACATGAACAAAGTCACGCCAATCATCGCGGCTGCGGCGGGGGTGCTGCTTTTGGCCGCGCCCGCCCTGGCCCAGAACAAGCTGTACGTGGCCTCGGAAGGGGCCAAGCTCAAGGCCGACAAAACCGCTTCCTCCGACACGGTGGCCGAACTGCCCGTGGGCACGCCTCTTGATGTGCTGGGGCAGGAGGACAGCTGGTACAAGGTCTCCACCGGGGGCAAAAGCGGCTTCATCTATCGCGGCAAGGTGGCCGCCACCCCGCCGGAAGCCTCAAAACAAGGCGGCGACAATCTCTTCGCCGGCGCGGGCTCAAGCTCCATCATGGTCAGCGAGGCGGACAGCGCCCGCAGCATGCGCGGCCTGAACGAGAGCGAGCAGGACGCGGCCAAGACCGCAGGCCGCCCGGCACGGCCCCTTTCCGACTACAAGCATGCCCTGGACAAGGTGCTGGCGGAAAAGGTGGACAAGAAGGAGCTGGAGAACTTCCTCAAGGCCGGGCACATCGGCGAATACGCAAAGTAAGGGAGGGCGCACATGGACAGAAGAAAATTCATCCTGGGCATAGCCGCCAGCGCCCTGCCCCTGGCCCTGCCGGGCTCGGTCCTGGCCGGTTTCCTCGACGCCATAATGGACCCCAACTCCAAGGAGAGCAAGCTGCTCTCCGGCGCCAAGAGCGTGCTCTCCAGCTCGCAGCAAATGGATTACAAGAGCGAGCGCGCCATTGGCGAGCGCCTGGCCGTGGAAGGCCTGCGCCGCTATGGCATGCCCGTTGAGCACAAGGGCCTGCAGCACTATGTGAATCTCGTGGGCATGGCCGTTGCCACCAACTCGCCCCGCCCGAACATCCCCTACCGCTTCGTGGTGGTGGAAAGCGAGGTGCAAAACGCCTTCGCCTGCCCCGGCGGCATCATCTTCGTCACCTCCGCCCTGGTGGGCACCATGCACACCGAGGCTCAGCTCGCGGGCATCCTCTCGCACGAGGTGGGCCACGTGGCCCTGCGCCACGCCCTTAAAAGCATCCAGCGCGCGCAATTCTTCACCGGGGTGGGGCAAATTACCGCCGCCACCATGAAGGGCGACAAAGGCGCGCAGTTCGAGAGCATGATCGGCGACCTGCAAAACGTGCTGTTCGACAAAGGCCTGGACCAGAACATGGAGTACGAGGCGGACCAGAGCGCCATGGAGACCGCCTATCGCACGGGCTACAACCCGGCGGGCATCACCGAAACCCTGCAGGCTCTGCTGAAGGTGGAATCCGGTTCCACCAAGAAGGGCTCCTGGTTCTCCACCCACCCGCCGCTGCCTTCACGCATCGCCAAAAACCAGGCGGCCATGAAGAAATACCCGGACGCGGCCGCCCTGGCCGTGCTGCCTGAAAGGTTCAAAAGCCAGGCGAAATAACGCCGCGATTCTGCGCTAGCATGGGCGGGGGCTTGGCCTCCGCCCTATTTTTTTGCCCAATGCGTACCTTGGCCGCGTAAATGCGTAGCTCCCTAAAGTCGTTTCCGCACGTGGCCGATAAGAGAAGCGTCTACGCCAAGACGCCAAAACGCCAGACGCCAGAACGCTTGAACGCCACAACGGAGTGCCTCATGTCCAAGAAGCTCTTGCACGCAACAGGATTCGGCAGGATCCACCAACTCATCTGCGAAAACAGGCAGGAAGAGGCCAGAGCACTGCTCAAGGCCCTCCAGCACGAATACATCGCCCTGGTGGAAGAGAACGAGGCGCTCAAGAACCAGATCATTGAAGTCGCCCAGGTTCTCGACATGGCCGAATGCATGGAGTTCGACGGCCAGAAGTATTGGCTTACGGACGAGCTTCGCAACAAGGGACCTTACTGTCAGCTGTGCTACGACCGCGACGGGCTCTTGATGCGCCTGCAGAAGGAACAGCGCCACTGGAAATGCCACAGCTGCGGCAACGTCTTCGTGGATGCGAAGGCCGTGAAGGAAACAGCCGCCCGGCGCAACTTCCCCACCGCCGTGCCCAGGCCGCCCATTCCCCTGTTCGTGAAATAGCTGAGCAACACTCCCCACAAACAAAGGGCCGAGGCAGCACATGCCCCGGCCCTTTTTGTTTGGCAATTGCAACAGCTTACTTTTTCTGCTTGCCCAGCACCACGTCGCGCCACCAAAACTCGCGCACACGCCCATCATCGTGGAACCTCGCCGTGGCATAGGCCAAACCATGGGCGTCCATTCCGGCCAGCAGCACTTCCAGCTGCAGATTCTCATCCTTCTTGCGCTCGGATTTCCAAATCTCGCGGGCGATCTTGCGCATGGCCTCCGGCGCAGGGGGCTTGGCCAAATCCAGGCGCACACGCAGGGTCGTCACCTTGGGCTTGCGGCCTTCGGTCGTGCGCTCCAGCACGCTGTAGCCCACGGCGGCATCTTCTGCGGGCTTGGACTTCTGCCCAGCGACCGCAACTGCCGGGGAATCGGTCTCCTTGGCGGACGCGGCGGCCTCGGCCGGGGGCCCGGCATAGGCGGCTTCGGGCACCAGAAATTTATCGCGGCTGTAGCCCCAGGCGCGGGACAAGTCGTGCTGTTTTTCGTCGGGAGAGAATACCGCGTACCAGCCGTCCTCCCAGAAATCGACCCGCACGCGCTGCCCAGGCCGCAGCAGGCGCTTGAACTCGGACTCTGTGGTGCGGCCGCCGCGCACGGCCAGGTTGCGGTCGGCCACGCGAATCTCGCCGGCGCCCTTGGCTGGCAAGCCTTCCGGCTTGGCAAGGGTTTTTTCCGACGACTTGGCGGCACTCTTCTCCAGACCTTTGCCGCCTGCCTTCCCGTTTTTTTGTTCCGGCTGGGGCGTGGGCGCGGCCTGGGCAGGCGCAACGGCGTGCGCGCCAATACTATCCGCAGGCTTGCCAACGGCCTTGGCGGGCTTCTCGGCCTTTGGCTCCGGCTGGGGCGTGGACGCGGCCTGAGCAGGCGCAACGGCGTGCGCGCCATTAGTCTCCGCAGGCTTGCCGATGGCCTTGGCAGCTTTCTCCGTCTTGACGGGCTTCTCGGCCTTGGCAATTCCGGCCTCAGCCTGGGCCTGGGCACGCGCCTTGTTCCCCTCAAGAGGCATGGGCTGCGATGGATCAGGAGCCCCGTGGGCCTTCAGCTCATCCAGACGCACGTAGCCCAAAGCCTTGAGTTCAGAGCGCGAGGGCTCCTTGGGGTCAAAGGCCGCAGCCCAGCCGTCTTCCTGAAAATCGATGCGCACCTTTTGCCCGGCCTTGAACACGCGCACCTTGAGGGCCGAGTCGGAGGGGTTCTCCCGCACGGAGACGATGCCGGAAAGGACGTACAGCCGCCCCCAGCGGGGTTCCTCCGCCTTTGCGGGGCGGGCGCAGAACAGAACGCCGCACACGACGAAAAGCGCGACGATATACCGCAGCACGGCCTGCTGCAAAATACTACGCGATGCTGGCATGCTTATTTGCCTCGGGAATCCAAATCGCGGACGACGCGATCCGTCAGGTCCGCATTGGCCTTGTCCACGTAGCCCACGGCTGCGGGATCGGTGATGATGATGGCGTAGCCGCCTTTTTTGCCGATATCCTCAAGCACGGAGTCGGCCCGGCGCATGACATACTGCAGGAGCTTGCCTTCCTCGGCCTTGATGTCGCGGGCGTTCTCCTGCAGCAGGGCCTCGTGCAGGCGGCTCTTGCGCTTGTAGGCTTCCTCGCGCCGGGCGCGTTCCGCGGCGGAAAGGGCCACGCTGTCGGCCTCCTTGCGCAGCAGCGCCACCTGGGCGGCGCTTTCCTTGGCCAGGCGTTCCTTTTCGGCCACGTAGCGCGCCAGATCGGCCTTGGCCATTTGGCCCAGGCGGGTCTCGTTCACCACGCGCTGCGGGTTCACAAAGCCGATTTTCTGCTGGGCCTGGGCCAGCCCCGGCGCAAGGGCCAGGCAGGCAAGCACGCAGGCCGCACAAGCGCGGCGCAAGAAGGTGAATTGGCTCATGCGCATGTGATACATCCGGTGTGGCCGCTTGTCGAGACTCCGGCTCACAGCATGTTCACAGGATCAAGGTCCAGATCCAGGCGGAAGGCTTCCGGCACTGCGCCGCTGCGCGCCAAGGCCGCGAACACGCTGCGGATTGGCTGCCAGTCTTGACACTTGAGCAGGCAATTGAAGCGCTTGCGGCCCTTGAGTTGCGCCAGCGGGGCCGGGGCCGGGCCCAACACGTCCACCCCCAGGGGCCGGGCCGTCTCGCGCAGGGCCTTGGCGAAGACCGAGAGGCACTGTTGCAGATGCTCCGCGCCCACCGGGCACGATAGGCGCAAGAGCGCCAGCCGCGTGAAGGGCGGATAGCGGAAGCGCTGGCGCTGGGCAATCTCGCGCTCGTAAAAGCCCGCGTAGTCCGCGTTCAGCACGAAGTGCCAAAAGGGATGCGCCGGGTTGCGCGTCTGGATGAGCACCTGCCCGGGCCGTTCCCCCCGGCCCGCCCGGCCCGACACCTGCACAAGCAGCTGGAAGGTGCGCTCGGCCGCGCGGTAGTCCGGCAGATTCAGACCCATGTCCGCATTGGCAACGACCACCAGGGTGACGCCTGGGAAGTGGTGCCCCTTGGAGAGCATCTGCGTGCCCACCAGCACCTGGGCCTCGCCCGCGGCGAACCGGCGCAGAATTTCGTCCAGCCGTTCCTGGCGGCGCGCGCTGTCGCGGTCCATGCGCAAAATGGACACATCGTGCCCCAGGCTGCGCTGGAAGTATTCCTCAAGCCGCTCGGTGCCGTCGCCCATGGGCACGAACATGGTGCCGCCGCACTTGGCGCAGGGCATGGGATACGGATGGGTGAAGCCGCAGTAGTGGCACACCAGGCGCTCGCGCAGCTTGTGGTAGGTAAGGCCCACCTGGCAGTCCGGGCACTTGGGCACTTCCTCGCAGCTCATGCAGTACATCACCGGCGAGTAGCCCCGGCGGTTCAGCATCACGATGACCTGCTCCCCGGCGGCCAGGGTTTCCTGGATGGCGGCCAGGGACTCCGGCGCGAAAGGTTCGTCGTTTTTGAGCCCGGTGATGTCGGCCAGACGCACGGCGGGCATGGGGCGGCAGCCCACGCGCCGCGCCAGGGTCTCGCAGGGCAGCTGGCCGCTCTGGGCGGCGTGGAAGGTCTTCACGTCCGGCGTGGCCGAGCCCAGCACAAGCAGCCCCCCGGAGCGGCGGATGCGCGTGAAGGCCAGCTCCTTGGCGTGGTAGGGCAGGCGCTCCTCCTGCTTGTAGGACTCGTCGTGCTCCTCATCCAGCACCACCAGGCCCAGATTGCGCAGGGGCAGGAACAGGGCCGAGCGTGTGCCCACCACCAGCACCGGGCCGTGCGCTCCGGCCACGCGGGAAAAGGTCTGCTCCCGGCGCGCAGGCGTTTGGTAGCCGTGGGAAAAGTAGGCCTCGGCCTCTGGAAAGGCCGCGCGCACCTGCCGCCACAACTGGCTGGCCAGGGCCACCTCCGGCGCCATGAGCAGCACGCTGCGGCCCAGTTCCAGGGCCCGGCGCGTCAGTTGCAGGTAAATGTGCGTCTTGCCGCTGCCCGTAACCCCGTGCACCAGCGACATCTTGGCCTCCGGGCTTTCCAGGGCGGGCAGCAACTGGTCCAGGGCCTGGCGCTGCTCGTCGGTGGCCGTCAGCCCCGTGACGGCGGCGCATTCCGGCGGGTCCGGCGTCACGGCCGGAACTTCGTCCAGGGACTCGGAAGCTTCGTCCGGGTCGCCCAGGCGCACCAGCCCGGCCAGGGTAAGGCGCTTGAGCGCCTGATTGCCGGAATCGCCAAAGGTGGCCCGCAACGCGCCCAGGCTCATGGGGCCGGATTCGAACAGCCGCTCCAAAAGGCGCAGCTGGCTCACGGCGTTGGGCCGCACCGGCCAGGGAGGATCGGCGGCGAGGCAGGCGTACAGTTCCTCGGCCTGGCGGCGCTGGCTGATGCGCACGCGCATGCGGCCCTCGTTCCAGACCCCGGCCAGGGCGGCCAGACGTTCCGGCGGCAGGGCGTCCAGGGCCTTGGGCGCCAGGCTGCGCGCAAAGTCCTTGTGGTCCACGTCGAAGCGCACCTGGGCCGTGCGCAGGCCGCGCGGCAGGATGAGCTCCAGCACGCGGCCAGGGTGGGCCATGTGGCGCGAGGAAAGATCGCGCACCAGCTCCAGGGTGTCGGGGTCGAGGACGGGCGTACGCTCCAGGGGCCAGAGCACGGGCTTGAGATCGACGCCTTCGGGCGCGTTTGGGCACACGCGCTCCAGCACGCCCACGCGCAGCCCCTTGCCCAGTGGCACCAGCACGCGCAGGCCTGCGGCTGGCTCCGGCAGGTGCTTCGGCCAGGCGTAGGTAAGCGCCGCGTAAGGCGGGCTGGCCAGCCAAACCTGCCACAGGGCCTGCCACAGGGCCTGCGCCGCGCCTGCGCCGCTCCCGCTCACGAGCACACGCCCCGGAAGCCCCGAAGGGGGGCTACCTGCCCTTGCAGGGCACAAGCTCGTGGATGCGCCGCACAAGGTCGTCGTGCAGGTCCTCGTCGTGCAGGGCGAAGTAGATGTTGGCGGTGAGGTATTCCACCCAGTCGCCCGCGTCGAAACGCTGGCCGCGCAGCTTCACCGCCAGCAGGCGGTTCTTGCTGGCCAGACCCTGCAGGGCGTCGGTGAGCTGCAACTCCCCGCCAACGCCGGGCTCCAGCTTTTCCAGGTAGTCGAAGATGTCCGGGGTGAGCACATAGCGGCCCACAATGGCCATGCGCGAGGGAGCCTTGCCGATGGCGGGCTTTTCCACCAGGCTGCGCACGCGGTACACGCCGGGCCGGAACTCCTCGCCGTCGATGATGCCGTAGCGGTCCACCTTGTTCTCCGGCACCTCGATGACGCCGACCACGGCCATGTTTTCGGCCTTGGCCACATCGAGCAATTGCTGGATGCCGGGCACCATGCCGAACATCAGGTCGTCGCCCACCATGACGGCAAAGGCTTCGTTCTTGCACACCTCACGTGCGCAAAGAACGGCATGCCCCAGCCCCAGCTGGATTTTTTGCCGCACGGAGATGATGTCGACCATATTGGCCACGTCGCGGATCTCCTTCAGGAGCTCGGTCTTGCCCTTGCGCTCCAGCAGGTTCTCCAGGGTCAGGTTATGGTCGAAGTGGTCCTCGATGATGGTTTTGTTCTGGCTGGTGACGAGCACCACCGTGCCGATGCCGGAGGCTTGTGCCTCTTCCACCACATACTGCACCACCGGCTTCTTGAAGATGGGCAGCATCTCCTTGGGGATGTTCTTGGTTGCGGGGAGCGAGCGTGTGCCCCAACCGGCTACGGGGATGACGACCTTGCGCACGTCCATGGACTTCCTCCTGATGCTCTGCCGAGGCTAGGAACGCAGGCTGCGTTCAAGAAGCTGGGCGATGTCGTTGGCAAAAAGCTCCACCTTGGCCTTGTCCTCGCCCTCCACCATCACGCGGGCCTTGGGCTCCGTGCCGGAGTAGCGCAAAAGCACGCGGCCACGGCCCTTCAGTTCTGCCTCCACGGCGGCCACGGCGCGGCCCACCTCGGGCAGGTCCTCGAAAGGCACCTTCTTTTCCACGCGCACATTGACCATGACCTGCGGGAAGGGTTCGATGAGGTGCGCCAAAAGCGACAGGGGCAGGTTCTTTTGGCACATGATGCGCAGCAGCTGCAACGCCGCCAGGGTGCCGTCGCCAGTGGTGGAATGCTCCATGAAAATAAGGTGGCCGGACTGCTCGCCGCCAAGCACAGCGCCCTCGCGGCGCATGGCCTCCACCACGTAACGGTCGCCCACGGGGGTGCGCAAAAGCCGCCCGCCCTGGTCGCGCATGAACATCTCCAAAGCCATGTTGCTCATGACCGTGGCCACGAGCAGCCCCCCGGTGAGTTTGCCCTGCTCCAGCATGTCCTGGGCGCACAAGGCCATGATCTGGTCGCCGTCCAGCACCTTGCCCTGCTCGTCCACCACGATGAGGCGGTCGGCGTCGCCGTCAAGGGCTAGGCCGATGTCGGCCCCGACCTCGCGCACCTTGGCGGCCAGCTTCTCCGGGTACAGGGAGCCGCAGCCCTCGTTGATGTTCACGCCGTTGGGCGAAACGCCAATGGCGATGACCTCCGCGCCGAGTTCCTCGAACATCTGCGGCGCGCCGCCATAAGCAGCGCCGTGGGCGCAGTCCAGCACGATTTTCATGCCGGAAAGGGTCATTTCACGCGGGAAGGTATGCTGCAAATACACGGTATACCGGCCCCAGGAATCAACAATGCGCTTGGCGCGGCCCACGCGTTCCGGCGCGGGGAAATCCCAGGACGGGTCCTTTGCCAGCACCAGGGCGGCAATCTCGCTCTCCACTTCGTCGGGCAGCTTGAAGCCTTCATGGTCAAAGAACTTTATGCCGTTGTCGTGGAAGGGATTATGCGAGGCGGAGATGACCACGCCGAGGTCGGCGCGCATGTTCCGTGTAAGAAAGCTGATGGCCGGAGTGGGCATGGGGCCGACGAGAAACACGTCCATGCCCACGGCGCAAAAGCCGCTGGTGAGGGCGGTTTCGAACACGTAGCCGGAAAGCCGCGTATCCTTGCCGATGATGACCTTGTGCCTGCGCTTGCCGTTGCGGAACTTCTGCCCTGCGGCCAGGCCCAGGCGCAGCGCCACTTCGGGGGTCATGGGATATTCATTGACGCGGCCGCGCAGGCCGTCGGTGCCGAAAAGCTTTTCACGCATGAACGGGGGGTCTCCTTGCGCCGGGAATTGGCGCTACTTGCGAATGGTCACAACAACGGTTTCAGACTGGCGCGAAAGGACCCGGAAGCCCTCCGGCGTTTCCAGCTCATAGCGCACGGGGTGGCGGCCGGGCTTCAGGCCGCCAGGCAGGGAAACAACGGCGGCAAGACCGTCGATGTCGCGCCCGGCCTCGGCCTCGCGCAGGGCGGAAACCGGGGCCTCCACCTGCACGCGCACATGTTTCTGGCCAACCTGAGCGCTCAAGGAGGGGCCGGTTTCCAGGCGCACGGGCACGCGCACCCAGGCGGTTTTGACCTCCGGCCCGAAGCGCAGGCTCACCTTCACCTGGCCGGGGTTGGCCTCCACGCCTTCGGCCAGCTTGATGGGCACGTCCTCGGACCAGAGGGCGGGCGGATCGTCAAAATCAAGCTGCACGGCCACGCGGGCCTGGTTCATCTGGCGCACCTGGCGCTCTGCCCCGCGCACCTCCACTTCCTCCGGCTCGGTCTTTATCTCCAGCAGGCGGTAATCCGGGCGCAGGGTTCCGCGCCATTCGGCAATAACCGGCACCTGCTTCTTGGCCAGGCGGTCCACGGTGAGGATGAGCCGCGAAGGCTTCACCTCGACCACCTCGTAGGCCATGGAAAGCGGGATGCGCTCGCGGTCGATGTCCACGAGGTTCTCGCCCACTTTGAGCTTGCTTACATCAAGGGAATACGTCCACTTGCGGCGGTCAAGGGAGCGCACAAGGCCCTTGGGCCCGCGCACGCGCACCTCGATCTTGCTCACCAGTCCCTTGCGGATGGTGAGCCCCTGGGGCGCGTTGGTCATCTCCACGCTCATGTCCACCCAGGCCTCCACCTTCTCGCGCCCGGTAAGCAGGTACCAGGTGAGAATGGCCAGCGCCAGGGCGATGGCGATATCTTTCCAGTTCTTGAGCACGGCTACCGCTCCAGGGCGTTCTTGATGACCCGGCGCAGGCGCAGGTCGTTCAAGGAGGTTGTAAGACGGCCGCTCATGGCGATGGACACCGTGCCGCGTTCTTCCGAAACAACGATGGACAGCGAGTCGGATTCCTCGCTGATGCCCAGCGCCGCGCGGTGCCGGGTGCCGAAGAGGCTTTGCGCCTTGAGCTTGGAGGACAGGGGCAGAATGCACCCGGCAGCGGCGATGCGCCCGCGGCGGATGATCACCGCGCCATCGTGCAGGGGGGTGCCCACCTGGAAGATGGTGGACAAAAGCGAGGCCGTGATGACCGCATCAAGCGGCACGCCGCGTTCGGCCACGTCGCCCAGGGGCTCGTAGCGTTCGATGACGATGAGCGCGCCCACCTTGGCCTTGGCCAGGGCCATTACAGCCTGGGCCAGCTCATCCACTATTCCTTCGGAAAGTTGTGCTTTTTTCCAGAAGTGCCCGGCGCCCATCTGGGCCAGGGCCCGGCGCAGGTCGCCCTGGAAAAGAATGATGACGATGAGCACGATGGAGCCGAGGAAGTTGGTCAAAAGCCAGTTGAGGGAGTACAGGCCGAGTTCGTTGGACAAATAGTAGACCAGCAGCACCAGCACCAGGCCGTAAATCACCGCCACCGCGCGCGTGCCGCGCACCAGGTGGATGATGTAGGCGTAGATGCCCGTGACCAGCAGGATGTCCAGGGCCTCGCGCCAGACCACATTGAACCCGATGAGATACTCCATCCGCCTCGCCTTATGCCGAAAGTGCTGCGGCCACCAAAGCTGCCTGGCGCGAAAGCGCCACCTCATGCACGCGGTGCACCAGCACCCCGCGCGCCACCAGAAGCGCGGTAGCCACCGCCGTGGGCAGTTGCCGCTCCTGCGTTCCAAGCCCAAGCAGTGTGCCCCAGAGGGACTTGTTCGACAAGCCCATATACACGGGCCGCCCCAGCCTTCCAAAGCGCTCCACGCCCCGGAGCAGAGCCAGATTGTGCTCCAGCAGTTTGCCAAAACCAATGCCCGGGTCAAGCACGATGTTGGACTCCGGGACGCCTGCGGCCACAAGAACCCCCAGCCGCTGCTCAAAAAATGCGCAGATGTCGTCCACCACGTCGGCGTAGCGGGGGTCGTGCTGCATGGTGCGCGGCTCGCCCTGGCTGTGCATCAACACATAACCGGGCTTGAGCTGGGCAACAACCTCAAGCAGGGCCGGGTCGAAGCGGCAGGCGGAAACATCGTTGACGATGGCTGCGCCAGCCTCAAGGGCGGCTGCGGCCACCTTGGCCTTGTAGGTATCCACCGCGATGACCGGAAACGGTCCGGGCAGGCCGTCCAGTTCGCGCGTGGGCAAAGCGGCCAACTCGCGGATGACCGGCACCACGCGGGCCAGTTCTTCGGCCTCGTCCACCTGCGGCGCGCCGGGCCGGGTGCTCTCCCCGCCCACGTCCAAAATCTGCGCGCCCTCCGCGGCCAGGGCCAGGCCCCGGGCCACCGCTGCGCCGTGGTCCAGAAACCGGCCGCCGTCGTGGAAGGAATCCGGGGTCACGTTGACGATCCCGGCAACGAAAAAGGGGGCCGGCCCCAAGGCCGTGCCCCCTTTGACGATCCATTGATGTTCGTGCATGGACCCGGCCGCTCCTACTGGACCTTCTTGTCCTGGTCAGGCCCCTCGTCCTCCTCCAGGGAGAACTCGTCGGCCTCGGCGGCGGACAGGCCGCCCGGTCCTTCGCTTTGGGGCGTGTAGCCGGGGCCGGGGCCGGACGGAGCGGAACTGCCGCCGGACCGCTCCGCGTTCATAGGAGGGAGCGGGTCGCCCTTGATGAGCAGGTCGATGTCGTCGCCGGAGATGGTCTCGCGCTCCAGCAGGGCCTCGGCGATGCGGTTCAGGGCCTCGCGGTTCTCGTTCAGGATGCTGCGGGCCTTCTCATGGGCCTCGTCGATGACCCGGCGGATCTCGTCGTCGATGATCCGGGCCGTGTCCTCGGAATAATTCTTGTGCTGGATGAGCTCGCGGCCCAGGAAGATCTGCTCCCCGCCGTCGCCGAAGGACAGGGGCCCGATCTTCTCGCTCATGCCCCACTGGCAGACCA
>DIVX01000147.1 GCA_002422505.1 Desulfovibrio sp. UBA6121 | reverse complement strand
AGAAGGTCCAGGGCCAGATGAAGAACCCTTCGCGGAAGGCGTACGGACGGCCGAAAAGCACGCCGTACATGCCGCCCAGGGAGCCCTGGTGGAACGTGGACAGGAAGGCGCCGACGCCCGCGAACAGGGCCATGTGCACGTGCATCTGGTGGGCCAGATGGTGCAGGAAGGGCACCTTGTTGAGCTGCTTCTGCTCCAGGATCAGGGGCAGGAACTCAATGACCAGCACCATGCAGTAGCAGGTGATGCAGAAGATAACTTCTGTGAGCATGGAGTGGACGTTCGGGTGCCAGTAGCCGAACCATGCGCGGATCGGCTGGCCGATGTCCATGGTCAGAACGAGCATGGCGCCCGAGTAACAGATGAACCCGACGATGACGGTCAGGTTGATGATGTTTTTGAGCTGGTCGATTTTCAGGATGTACTTGAGGAAACCCGTGAAGAACGCGCCAGCGCCCAAGGCGATGACGGCGAGGTCGAAGGTGATCCACAAGCCGAATCCGAAGTAGTTGTCCAGTCCGGTGACCACGATGCCCTTGGCGAAGATGAGCAGCATCGCATACAGGCCGAACAGGAAGAACGCGGTGATGAAAACCATCCACAGCGCGAATTTGCCGAAGGAGCAGCGCTCCACACCGTCGGGAAAGAGTGCTCTATCCATTTGCGCCCCCTAGGAATGCTTCTTTTCAGCCCCGGCCTTGCCGGTGGCGGCGTAGTTATCGCCCAGTTTGCGCACCCATTCGCGCCGGGTGTAGTAATACACCTGCGGAGCCAGACCAAGCTTCTCAAGCAGGCGGAAGGCATGCTCGCTCTTGGCCAATTCGTGCACCTTGTGTTCCGGGTTCTTGAGGTCGCCGAAGGTGATGGCGCCGGTGGGGCACACATCCGCGCAAGCGGGCATGTACGCGCCGTCGGCCAGGGCCTCCGGGTTACCGCCTTCCTGACGAGCCTTGTCCTTGGCCTTCATGAGCCGGGTGTGGCAGAAGTTGCACTTCTCAACCACGCCGCGCGGACGGGCGGAGGTGTTGGGCGAAAGCGCCTTCTCCATGCCCTTGGGGAAAACGGGGTCTTCCCAGTTGAAGTAACGGGCATGGTACGGGCAGGCTGCCATGCAATACCGGCAACCGATGCAACGCGGGTAGATCTGGCTGACGATGCCGCCCTCTTCGTTCTTGTCCGTGGCCACAACCGGGCACACGGGCACGCAGGCGGGGTTGCCGCACTGCATGCACGGACGAGGCAGGTAGGCGATCTCGGCATCCGGCGCGGCCTTCTTGTTGGACAGCTCGTACACGAGTATCCAGCTCAAGGTGCGCAGCTTGTTCGAGGCGTCAAGCACGGGGGCGATGTTGTTCTCAACCTGGCAGGCAGTCATGCACGCGCCGCAGCCCGTGCATTTGTCCAGGTCGATGACCATTCCCCACTTGATGTTGAATTCTTTAGCTCCGTGTCCAGACATGGTGATTCCCCCTAGACCTTGGCGACGGTGACGGTGGAGCCAGCCCACACCTTCAGGCCTGTGCCCGCTTCGTCGCTCACCGTGAGGATCTTGTAGACGTTATCGCCCTTGCCCTTGGTGTATTCGTCCCAAGCGCTGCGGCCAAAGCCAAGAAGCACGGCGGCCGTATCGGCGGCCACGCCTTCGTTCACATGCACAAGGGCCTTCAGCTCGCTGCCCGCGGCGGAGAGCTTGACCTTGTTGCCTTCTGCGACGCCCAGCTTTTTGGCCGTGGCGGCGTTCATCTGGACGAAGAGATCCTTGCCCAGAAGCTCGGTGTTGCGCACGGTCAGCGTATTGGCGGGCGGGGTCGCCAGGGAGGCGGTGCCGTAGGCCAGGCGGGTCACCGGGGCCAGGGCCACGGTCTTGTCCGCCAGGGCGACGGGAGCGGCCTTGGCCAGGGCGGCGGCGCCCAGGGTCAGGGGACCGCCCTTGGCTTCGCCGGTCCAGGCGCCACCGGCTGTCAGGGCGCTGTAGTCCGCGCCCAGGGCGCTGGCCTTGGCCTTGATGACGTCGGCGTAGGTGTCGAAGCCGAGGGACAGGCCGAGCTTGGAAGCGGCGGCCAGCAGCACGTCAACGGGATCCTTGCAGTCGTGCACGGGCTTGGCCACAACGGGCTTGCCCGCCAGATAGGTGGCCTTGGCCACGCCGTAAGGGTTCAGGGCGTCGTCGTGACGCTCGAACGGGTGCGGCGCGGGCAGGATGAGGTCGGCCAGGGCCGCGGTCTCGTCCATGTAGGTGCTGAAGCTCACCTTGAAGGCGATGTTGCCCATGGCCTTGGCCATTTCAGTGGCCTGGGGCAGGGCGAAGGCCGGGTTGGCCTCGTAGATCAGCAGCGCGCCCGGGGTGGCCTTGCCGGTGGCCACGGAGGCCAGGAAGCTCGCGGCGTCCTTGGCGGCGTCACGGTCGGCGGCGGAGGCAATGGCCTTGGCGCCGTTGCCGAGCAGGGTCATGCCGCCCTGCTGGCCCACGCGGCCCAGCAGCACGTTGAGGGAAGCGGCGGCCACGAAGTCCAGCGCGCCCGCGCCCTGACCGAAGGAGGCGCCAGCCACGACCAGCGGGGCCTTGGCGGCCTTGATCTTGGCGGCGAGTTCCTTCAGCGCGTCGGCCTTGAGCCCGGTGGCGGCCTCAAAAGCAGCGGCGGCCTTGGCGGCCAGGGCCTTGTAGTCGCCGAAGTCGGCGGCGGAGGAAACCGCGCCAGCCTCGATGAGCGCATTGGCCAGGGCCAGGCTGAAGGTGGCGGTGGCCGTGGGCGGCACTGCCAGCCACTTGTCGCACACGCTGGCGGTGTTGTTCAGCACCGGTCCGGCGTAGATGTACTGGGCGCTCACCGCGCCGCCGGTGGGGCGGGTGGCGGCGAAGGCCTTCTGGTTGGCCACGGTGGTGCCCCAGGAATCAAGCGCGTCCGCGCCGATCATCAGCACCAAGTCCGCGCCTTCGATGTCGAAGCCGGGCTGGCCGGAGCCGCCCATGAGCTTCACGCCCTTGGTGGCGGTGAACATCTCTCCGGGCATGACGTAGAAGCCGGTGTTGCCCAGGCCGGCGAGCATGGCGCTCAGCACCTCGTTGGCGGTTCCGGTCTCGTCGCCGCTGATGGCGGCGATTTTGCCGTCCTGGCCCTTGAGGGGGGTCAGCTTTTCAACGAGAAGCGCCTCGGCGTCTTCCCACTTGATTTCTTCGTATTTGCCCTCGCCCACCTTTTTCATGGGGGCCTTCACCCGGGCCGGGCTGTACATGAGCTGAGCGCCACCCGCGCACAGGGGGCACACGCCGCCCTTGCTCATGGGGTTGGCGGCGTTGCCGGTAACGGCAAAGGGCAGCCCGCCCACGGTGTTCACCTTCACGGCGCAACCGGCGGGGCACAGCTTGCTCAGCGCGGCTTTGGCTTTCACCTCGCCTTTATTCAGGCTGGGAATCCAGCCCCAGTTCTGGGACCAGATGGACACATCGTCCAGGCTCTGCCAGATGACAGGCGTGAACAGGGTGCCCGCAACGCCCCCCACGACGATTTTGACGAATCCTCTGCGATCCAAACCCATCTTACGCACCCCTCTTTTACTTGTGGCAGACGTGACAGGCGTTGCTGACGCCGTTCTCGGCATGGCAGCGCTCGCACTGCCACATCTTCATGGTCTGCTTGCTGTACCCGGACAGCCTGTTTTCGTAGTAGACCGGCGGAGTGTCCGTCGAGGCCACGTCGAGGTGGCAGGACTTGCACTCAAAGGACTCGTGCGCCTTGTGGCTGAAATACACGTTGTCAGGCTGAGACTGGTAGATGAGCCAGGGAACTTCCTTGCCCGTCTTGGCGTACTGCTCCACGTAGGCCGCCTCGGCCGGATCGCTGCCCACGACGTCGGCATGGCACTCCATGCACTTCTCGTTGTTGGGAAGCCCGGCGTAGGAACCATCGTCGCGGAAGCTATGACAGCTCGAACACTCCATGCCCTGTTCCTGGTGGACCTTATGGCTGAAGCGAATGGGCTGCGTCTTCTTGCTGTAGATCAAGTCAGGGAAGAGAACCCAGCCTGCGATCACTGCGGCCACGAAGCCGATCACGAAGGGCAAAGCCCCTCCACACCCCTTGCACTGTTTCTTTTCCTCCATAACCTCGCCCCATCGCTCCTGTAGTTTCTGGTCAAATTTCGCCACGGAAAACTGCGTTTTCATAAAGGACCACGCTCTGGCGTGTCAAGGGCTTAGGAAAAAAATCACGAGCTCTCGTGCTTTACCCGCCCATAAACATCATCAAAGCGTACGATATCATCCTCTTCCAAATATGGCCCGCTTTGAATTTCAATGATCTCAAGCGGAACCTTTCCCGGGTTGGCCAGCCTGTGCGTGGTGGCTTTGGCGATATCCACGGCCTGATTCTCCACAAGCAGGCGCTCCACGCCGCCGATTTCCACCAGGGCCGTGCCGGAAACCACGACCCAATGCTCGCTGCGGTGGTGGTGCATCTGCAGCGAAAGGCGCGCGCCCGGCAGCACTTCGATGCGCTTGATTTTGTAGTGCTGCCCCTCCTCCAGCACGGAATAGCTGCCCCAGGGCCGCTTCACGGTCATGTGGCTTTCCACCAGCTGGCTGCCCTGGGCCTTCAAAAGCGCCACGACTTCTTTCACGCGCTGCACATCGGTCAGCGGGCAGGTCAGGGTGGCGTCGCGCGTCTGAATCATGATCATGCCCGTGAGGCCGACCACGGCCAGCTTGCCGCCCTTGGAAATGAGCAGGCAGTCGCGGCAGTCCATGGCCAGCACGTCGCCCTGCACCACGTTGCCCTCCGCGTCCTTTTTGCCCAGGCGGTACACCGCCTCCCAGTTGCCCAGGTCATCCCAGTCGAAGCGGGCCTCCACCACCGCGATGTTCTTGATCTTCTCGGCGATGCCGTAATCGACGGAGATGTTCGGCAGGGCCCCGTACCCGGCGGTAAGCCGGGTTTCGTCCCGGGCCGACCACCAGGCCCACAGCTCCGGCGCAAAACTGGCCGTGGCGAGCAGAAACTCCGCCGCCCGGAACACGAACACGCCGCTGTTCCAGTAATGCCGCCCGCTTTTGAGGAACTCCATGGCCTTTTCCAACCGGGGCTTCTCGATGAAGCTCTCCACCTCGTAGGCGCCCTCGTCCAGGCGCGCCCCGCGGGCGATGTACCCGTAGCCTGTCTCCGGCTTGCGCGGCGGCACGCCGAAGGTGACGAAGCGCCCCTGCGCGGCCAGGCCCATGGCCTGCTCCAGCGAACTCTTGAAGCCGTCCAGGTCCTCCAGCAGATGGTCGGACGGGAACACGGCCACAAGCGGCGCAGCCTCGGGCTTCGGGGCCTGCTTTGAGCCGGGCTCCTGGCCTTGCGGCACAATGCGGTCCAGCGCCAGCAGTATGGCGGGCAGGGTGTTGCGGGCCAGGGGCTCCGCCAGCACGTGGGCGTCCAGGGCGGGGTCCAGCTGCTTAAGCTGGCTGCGCACCTCGAACACGTGCTCCTCGTTGGTCACCACCCAAACGTTCTCCGGCGCAAAGGCGTGCAGCACCCGGCGCACGGTTTGCTGCAGCAGGGTTTCCTCGCCGTTCAGGGCCAGCAGTTGCTTGGGGAAAAGATTGCGCGAAAGCGGCCAGAGCCGCGTTCCGGAACCGCCCGCCAGGATGATGGCGTGCCGGGGCTGGCCCGGTTTGGCTGCGCTGCGTTTTGTCGGCATGAAGGCTCCCGCTGGGTTATGCGCGTTCCCCGCCAAGGGGCGGGTCGCAGACAAAGGGCGAGTCAAAATCCTTGAGGCGCGGCAGTTGCCGGTCCTTGGGCGAAAGCACGGGCTCGTCCTCCGGCCAGGCGATGCCGAGGTCGGGATCGCTCCACAGGATGCCCGCATCGGCCTGGGGGGCGTAGGGCGCGTCCACCTTGTAGAGAAACTCCGTGTCCGGGGCGAGGGTGAGGTAGCCGTGGGCAAAGCCGCGCGGCACGAACAGCCGCAGCATGTTCTGAGCGGAAAGCTCCACGCTGAAATGCTTGCCGAAGCTGGGGGAATCGCGGCGCAGGTCGACCACCACATCAAGCACGCTGCCGCGCACCACCCACACCAGCTTGGCCTGGGCAAAGGGCGGCAGTTGGAAGTGCAGCCCGCGCAAAACGCCGGGGCTCACGGAATAGGCGTGGTTGTCCTGCACGAAGCGGGCGTGGATGCCAAGCGCGGCGAAAGCCGCCTCGCTGTAGGTCTCCAGGAAAAAGCCGCGCTCATCGCGGAACACTTTCGGTTCCAGCAGCGCAAGCCCAGGCATTCCGGTTTCGATCACCCGCATAGTCCCAACGCCCCCCCGGCAAAATCGTATGATGCGACAGCCCCGTGGCTTACCTGAAAAACACGGCCAGCACAACCGCCCGGCGCACAAGGTTCGGGAGCCCTTCCCTTTCGCGCCGGTGTCTGCTAGGTGTCTCGGCCAGAAAGGGCTCGCGGCGTGCGCCCGGCCCGGCGTCCACACAACGGCGAGGGACAATGAACTCCCTGGACATCATCATCATTGCGATCATCGGCCTGGTTGCCTTCCGGGGCTACCACCGGGGGCTCATCAAAGAGGCCGTGTCCTTGAGCTCTGTGTTCATAGGGCTTTTCGTGGCCTCGCACCTGCACAGCGTCTTCGTGCCGCACTTGCGGGTTTACGTGACCAACCAGGGCACGGTGCAGGCGCTCAGCTACCTCATCACCTTCATAGGCACCCTTGTGGCCCTGTGGTTCTTGGTGCGTTTTCTTCAGGATGTGCTCAAGGTGGCCATGCTCACCGTAGTGGACAAGGCGGCTGGCGCGGCCTTCGGCGCTGTGGAAGGCCTGCTGCTCTCCCTGGTGCTTTTGCTGCTCTTGAAGGCCATGCTCCCCGGCACCAGCGTGGTGCGGCAATCGGCCTTCGCCCAAAAGACGGACCCCGCCCTGGTGCTCTTGGCCAACTTCACCCCCGCGCCCATACGCGAAACGCTGGAAGAAGGCGGCTTCGCCCTGCCCAAGCCAGCCCCGCAGCCCTTGCCTGCGCGCAAGCCCATTCAGCCGCAGCAGCAGAAGAAAGCAAAAGAAAAACACATCTAGCCCCCGCCTTGCCCGGCCGCCCGCGCCGCGCAAGACGCAAAACAAGGAGACCGGGCATGAGTTCGGACAGCGCAAGCATTGCCAAAATCCAGGAAGTCATCGAGGCGCTTTTGGGCCCCGGCGGCTGCCCCTGGGACCAGAAGCAGACGCCCAAGAGCCTGTGCGACTACATCATTGAGGAGGCCTTCGAGCTTGTCTCGGCCATCCGCGCCGACGACCAGCCCGAAACCTGCGAAGAACTGGGCGACGTGCTCTTTCTGCTGCTGTTCCAGGCCACGCTGGCCGCGCGCGCCGGGCACTTCACCCTAGAGGACGTGGTGGCCCAGAACGCGGCCAAGATGATCCGCCGCCACCCCCACGTTTTTGGCGATACCGTGGTGGCCAATCAGGAGGAACTGCTGCGCAACTGGGAGCGCATCAAGCGCGGCGAAAAGAGCGGCAACGGCAAGGAGAACGGGGCCTTCGACTCCCTGCCGGAAGGCCTGCCGCCGCTGCTCAAGGCGTATCGCATCAACGCCAAGGCCGCGCGGCTCAACTTCACCTGGCCCACGGACGAAGCCGCCCGCGCCCAGTTCGACGACGAGTGGCGCGAGTATGAAGAAGCCTGCGCCAGCGGCGATGCCGAGCGCATGGAAGAGGAATTCGGCGACGCGTTGTTCACGCTGGTGGAGCTGGGCCGCCGCAAGGGCATCAAGGCCAATGCGGCCCTGGACCGCGCCAACCTGAAATTTCTGCGCCGCTATGCCCGCATGGAGGCCCTGGCCAAGAGCCGCGGGCTGGACCTGCTGGAAATGGGCCTGGACGACAAGAACCGCCTCTGGGACGAGGTCAAGGCCGAGGGCTGAGGCCCTTTAGCCCTCGTTCCTGCCCGTGGGGGCCATTTCCACCTTATTGATGGCCAGGCGCAGCTCGCGCAGTATCTCGTCGTCGCTTACGGGCTCGCGGATGATGATGGAGCCGCTCTGCTTGTAGCGCGGGGGCAGGTTGTTCAGGGTCAGGGCGTAAATGTCCTGAATGTCCAGGTAGCTGGGCTTGTAGTCCAGAAACTCGCCCAAGGCCTTGGGCAGCAGCTTGATGACCCGTTCCTCGTTGCGGTTGCGGATGCTGCCCAGGGGCACGCCGTTGACCTCGTAGTTCTTCTGCGACATGCCGCAAACCTCCGTCTGCAGTGAGGAAACAGGGCAAAACCGCTGGCCTTGGGCCCTGCGGCGAAACTGCAAATCCAAGCTCTTTCCTAGCCCATGCCGAGCCCTTGCGCAAGGCCCGGCAAAAAAGGGAAACGAGGCGCCGGCGGCTTGAACCGGCGCCTCTCCACGTCCTGTCAAAATTCCAGCGGCGCTTACGCCCCGGAGCTGATGAAACTGGCCGGGAACTCCCCCTGCACGGCGCGCAGCACTTCTTCGGCCTGCTCGCGGGCGTCGAAGGAACCGGCCTTGACCACGGAGAGCTCGCGCCCGCCACGCACGGTGCGTTCCACCTTGGCCTTGCGGAAGCCGGATTGCACGAGGCGATCCTTGACCTTGCGGGCGTTTTCATCCTGCGAGAAAGCGCCCACCTGCACGGAATAGCGCGCCCCGTCGCTTTCCAGACCCTGCGGCAGCGAGGCCTGCTGCGTGGGCTCGGGCCGGGTTCTGGCCCCAACGGCCGGGGCCTGGGCCGCACGCCTCTGCGGCGCGGCGGAAGCCTGGGCGCGGGGCGGTCCTTCGGAGATGTCCTTCTCCGTAAAGGTGGGGCGCGCCCTGCCCGCAGCGGAAGAAGTGGACGAAGCGGAGGCGGACGCCACGGTCAGGCCCTTGTTGTTGGCCTTTGCCAGCACCGGGTTTTCCTCCACGCCAACCACCCGCACGCGGGCCAGGCCGTTGTCGGCCATGCCGAGCAGCCGGGCCGAGGCGTAGGAGAGATCAATGATGCGCCCGTCCACAAAGGGACCGCGATCATTGACCACAAGCTCAAGCTCGCGCCCGTTCTCCAGGTTGGTCACCCGCACCTTGGTGCCCAGGGGCAAGGTCTTGTGCGCGGCGGAAATGCTGAACATGTCATACACTTCGCCGGTGGCGGTCTTCTTGCCATGAAAATCAATGCCGTACCAGGAGGCGAAGCCTTCTTCCTGGAAGCCCAGGCCGCTCTGCACGGGCCAGTAGGTCTTGCCCATAACAGAGTAGGGCTTGATCTTGGGGTCCACCTGGCCGGGCAGACGGGTATAGGAGACCTGCGGCCTTTCCTTGGCCTGCGCCTGCAGGTTCGAGGACTGCGGCGGGGCCGTGGAGTGCAGGCGCTGAGATTCCCCCACGGGTAGATACGCGCACCCGGTAAGGGCGAGCAACGACACAAGAATGCCAAGTCTGATGCAGTTCATGTAAGCCTCCGTGCGGACGTGGTTTCACGTCTCCCCTCCCAGGGCCTTCGCCAAGGTCCGGCTCTCCCAAGCCGGGCACCGCTCTTGCGCAAACATGGCGAATACGCATCCTCGCCCCCACCAATCAGGTGGGACGATTCATCCAGAAGCAAAACGCAAAATACCCGATGCAAAGAATGAACCACAATTTTCCCTTGACATCACGAAAGATGCGGCTCAAAGCTAGCCTTCAATTATCGCAAAGGGTCGGACGCGTGTGCTCCGAACAAAAACGCGATGGAAACTTTTAGATTTATTTCGGGAGCTTAGTTTTATGCCCAAGTCCATCTACGTCGGCAACATTCCTTTCAGCGCCTCTGAAGAAGACCTCCGCAGCCTGTTCGGCCAGTACGGCGAGGTCCTTTCCGTCAAGTTCATCAACGACCGCGAGACCGGCCGCTTCCGTGGCTTCGGCTTTGTGGAGATGGACGACGCTTCCGCCAAGCAGGCCATTGACGCCCTGAACGGCAAGGAAGTGGGCGGACGCGCGCTGCGCATCAACGAGGCCCAGGAGCGTCAGCCCCGCCCCCGCCGCGACTACTAAAAGCCGCGGAACGCCGGCGAAGAACAACCCCGGCCCCAATCGCCCCGTCCCGTGCCTGCGGGACGGGGTTTTTCAATTCCGTCCAAGACAGCCGCCCCGCTCCCCCACCACAAGCGAAGGACCCGTGGCCAAGCTGTCACTGTATTGACCCGACCCGGTAACTCTTGTCCCATACCTTTCCATCACCACGTAACGCCCCCCTAAAGGAACTTTCCAGCATGAAGAACATCGCACGCAACGAGCTGCTGCGCAATATCGCCATCATCGCCCACGTTGACC
>DIVX01000015.1:4238-14348 GCA_002422505.1 Desulfovibrio sp. UBA6121 | reverse complement strand
CAAGGTCAAGATCGAGGTCGTGGTCGAGGACGTCCGCGTGAACGACGTCATCGGCGCCGCCACCAAGGCCGCCCGCACCGGCCAGGTGGGCGACGGCAAGATCTTCGTCATCCCGGTGGACGAGGTGGTGCGCATCCGCACCGGCGAAACCGGCGACGCCGCCGTCTAGTCTCCCGGCCAACCGCCCCGCGCCCCCAGCCGTGGACGAAAACGCGCACAACGCCCCGGCCCTGCCGCCAGCCGCAAAACGGCTGCGGCAGGGCCGCCTGGCCTTGGCCGAGGAAGCCCGCGCAGGGGCTCTTGCGGGCTATCCCGCCGCAGGCGCGGCCCTCATGGACGCCTACTTCCGCGAGCGGCTCGCCGAACTGCGCGCCGAGTCTCCCGGCCTCTTCACCGTCACCTTCGCCCTCATCGCCGTTGGCGGCTATGGCCGCAGCGAGCTGTGCCCCGCCTCGGACGTGGACGTGCTGCTGCTCTACGAACACGCCATTCCCAAAAGCGCGGACGAACTCTCGCGCGGGCTGTTCCACCCCCTGTGGGACCTGGGCCTGGACCTGGGGCACGGGGTGCGCGTGCTGGACGACTGCCTGCGTCTTTCGCAGGAGGACCCGCAGGTGCTCACCTCCCTGCTCGACACCCGGCGCATCGCCGGGGACGAAGGCCTGGTGGCCCGCCTGGGCGCGGAATTTTCCGCCCGGGTGCTGGCGGGCTGCGCCGCAACCTTCGGCCAGTGGGTGCTGGAGCACAACGCGGGTCGCCGCGCCGAATACGGCGACTCCAGCGGCCTGCTGGAACCGGAGCTGAAGAACGGCCTGGGCGGCCTGCGCGACGTGCACCAGATTTTATGGCTGCTGCGCATGGCCCCGGCCCTGACCGAATCCGACGGCGAGATTCCCGCGCCCATTTTGCCGGAGGACCTAGCCCTTCTGCGCCAGGACTACGGCTTTGTGCTGGCCGCGCGCACGGCCCTGCACCTGGCCGCCCGGCGCAAGACCGACAAGCTCAATTTCGACTACCAGCCGCAGGTGGCGCGCGCCATGGGCTTTTCCGGCGCAGACCCCGCCGCCCCCGGCGAGGAGCAGACCCCCGGCCAGGCCGCCCTGGCCACCGGGCTGGCCGTGGAGGCCTTTCTCTCGCGCCTGCACCAGTCCATGACGCGCATCCGCGCCATGCGGCAGGCCTGCTGGATGGAGGCCTTTCCGCCCCGGGCCGAGGCCTGCCCGGAACCACCGAGCGCGGGCGTGGCCTGCGGTCCCACGGGCATGGCCCTGCGCGACCCCAAGGCCGCCAGCGCCGACCCGGCCCAGATTCTGGAGCTCTACGTGGCCGCCGCGCGCATGGCCCGGCCTGTGTGCTGGTCCGCCCTGCGGGCCACCCGCGCCGCCCTGGCCGACCCGCAGCGTCGCGCGGCCTTTGCCCGGCTGCCGGGCATCCTGCCCGCGCTCATCGCCATTTTTCGCGCCTCCGGCCTGCCCACGGAGAGCAGCCCACCCCAGGCCGCGCCGCCCAAGCCCGCTGCGGGCAAGCCTGCGCACGGGGGTTTGGCCCAGGCCTTCAAGCGTTTTTTCGCCCCCGCGCCCGCCCCGGACCTGGAACAGGCCGCGCCCGGACCGGACACCGCCCCGGCCGTGGCCACGGCGCTGCAATCCATGCTCGATACCGGGCTCATGAGCGCCCTGGTGCCGGAGTTCGGCCCGGTGGAGCATCTGGTGCAGTTCGATGACTTCCACATCCATCCCGTGGGCAAGCACACCCTGGAGGTGGTGCGGGCCCTGGCCTCCATGCTGCCGGAGGCCAGAAGCGGCGCGCCTGCGGGCTGCCTTTCGCCGGAGGTGTGCGCCCTGGCGGCGGCGCTGCCGCACTACGACCGCCTGCTGCTGGCCGGGTTTTGCCACGACCTGACCAAGCCCGATCGCGACCATAGCGGCAGCGGCGCGGTGCTGGCCAGGGAGGTGCTGGCCCGCCTGGGGGCGGATGCCGCCACCCAGGACGACGTGGCCTTTCTGGTCAAGCAGCACCTGCTTATTCCCAAGGTGGCCACCCGGCGCGACCTGGCCGACGAATCCGTGGCGGCCAGCGTGGCCGAGGTGTGCGGCAGCGTGGAACGCCTGGACATGCTGCACCTGCTGGCCGTGGCCGACAGCCAGTCCACCGGGCCGCGCGCCTGGAGCCCCTGGACGGCCTCGCTCATCGAGGAACTGGCGCGCAAGGCCAGGAAGCTGCTCACCGCCGGGCCGCTGGCCGAGCCCCAGGCCATGGACAGAAGCAGGCAGGTGCGCGAGGCCGCCCTGGTCCTGGCCGGGCAGCCCTTTGCCGGGCCCCGCGGGCAGGAACCGCCCCTGGACCCGGCCTTTGCCGAGGTCTGCCTGGAGCGCATGCCCGCCCGCGCCTTGCTGGTGCTCGACGCGCCCACCGTGGTGCGGCACATGCACTTGGCCAAGCGCTTTCAGCAGAGCCTGGACGAGGACCTTGTGCGTAAGCCCGCAGGCAAGGCGGGCATCGGCGTGGCCGAGATAGACGCCGTGCCCGTGCATGGCCGGGCCTTCCAGGTCAGCATCGCCGCCGTGGACAGGCCGGGCCTGTTCGCCGTCATGGCCGGTGTGCTGGCCCTGCACGACCTGAATATCCTCCAGGCCGAGGTGCTCACCTGGCCCATGGGGTCCGCCGGGGCCGGGGCCAGCCTGGCCGTGGACGTGTTTCTGGTGCAGGAGCCTGCGGAGGGCCTGTACCTAGACGACCTGTGGGACCGCGTGAAGCGGGCCGTGTCCTACGCGCTCACGGGCAAGCTCTCGTTGGAGTACCGCCTGGAGCAGAAGCGCTCCTCGCCGCTGGCGGCGGCCTCCCGCGCGCCCAAAAGCCGCCGCAAGGTGCGCGTGGACAACGAGCAGAGCGACTTCTACACCCTGCTGGAAGTGGCCGCGCCCGACAGACTGGGTCTGCTGCACGACCTGGGCCTGGCCATCTGCGCCCATGACCTGCGCATCCATCTGGCGCGCATAGCCACCAGCGCCGGGCGCATCCACGATGTGTTCTACGTGCGCACCAGCGAGGGGCTCAAGCTTTCCGACCCCGCCCGCGCCGAGGAAGTGCGCGAGGCCCTGCTGCGCGTTTCCCGCTGACGAAGCGCCGCGCCTGCCGTGTTTGCGCGTCGCCGGGCTGTGGCCGGGCGCGCCCGTTGCCATGGGCGGCGCTTTCCGCTAGCCTGCGTGCAGCACCCTTCCCCCGCACCGCAGGAGGACCCCATGCGCACATGTTTCGCGAAACAAATCGGTTTTTTGACCCTTTGCGCCTGCCTGCTGGCCCCGGCCGCGCCCGCGTCGGCCCTCAGCCTGGGCGGGCTGTTCGGCTCCCCCGTGGACGCGGAGCTGGCGGCTCGCGTGCCCCAGGACAAGCGCTCCGCCATCAACAAGGCCGACTATGACCTGGCCTGCGCCAACCAGGACGTGGAGCTGGCCGAGCTCAAGGAAGAGCTGGCCGACAAGCAGGACGACCTGGCCAACCTGAACACCAAGCTCGCCAAGGCCGAGGCCCGCGCGGCGGAAATCAACCTCGACATCGCCAAGATGGAGGCCATAATGGCCAACAAGCTGGGCAAGGCCGAGGACAACCGCAAGGTGCTGGATGGGCTCGTCACCGACCGTTCCAAGAACGAGGCCGACCGGCTTGAGCTCAAGTCCAAGGTGGGGCAGGCAACGCTCTTTGTGCGCGACTGGACCCAGCGCGTGGCCCTGAAGGAGAAGACCGTGACGGAGTTCAAGTCGCGGCGTTCCGGCGGCGTTCCCGCAGCGGTGAAGCCCACGGGCAATACCGCGCCCGCGCCTTCGCCCGCGGTTCCGGCCGCCACGGCGGACGATCCCGTGGAGATTATCAACGCCGAGCCCGGCGCGCCCGCAGCTCCCGCCCAGGAAACGCCAGGCAGCGAGGCCGACCTCAAGAACTAGGCGCGCCTTCTTTTGCTTTTTTCCGCCCCTGCCCAGGCCTTGCAACGGCCTTGGCGGGGGCTTTTTTCGTTGTTGGGCCTGCGCCCCGCGCGTCCGCCGTGCTGTCCGTCCGGCTGGCTTGCCCAAGCCGCTGGTTTGCCAAGGGTCCCGCCCTGGCCGGAGCCTCGCGGCCGCCGCCGCCCGCGCCCCCTCCCCCTTGCGCCCGCGTGCCCGCCCGCGTAGAAAGCGCCCATGACCACGAAACGCAAAGACCCCAGTCCTTACGCTCCCGCTCCGGGCGAGGTTTCCGGCGAGGCCAGGCGCGCGGGCTTCAAGCTTGCGCCGGAAGAAGCCGACCGCCTCTCGCGCTACCTCACCCTGCTGCTCAAGTGGAACCGGGCCATGAACCTTGTGGGCCGGGCGGACTGGCCCGGCGTGTTCCGCGACCTTGCGGCGGACAGCCTGCACCTGGCGGGGTTTGTGCGCGGCCTGGGCCTGCCGGAGCGCCCGCTGACCCTGGACCTTGGCGCGGGCGCGGGCCTGCCGGGTATTCCCCTGCGGGTGTTGTGGCCGCAGGGCGACTATGTGCTGGTGGAGCTGCGCGAGAAGCGGGCCATCTTTCTGGCCCAGGCGGTGGGCGCACTGAAGCTTGCGCGCACCTTTGTGCTGCATGGCCGGGCCGAGACCTCCCTGGCCGCGCTGCCGGGGCTCAAGCAGGGAACTGCGCGGGTGGAAAAGCCGCGCGCGGAGCTTGTGCTCAGCCGGGCCTTTATGCCCTGGCCCAAGCTGCTGCCCCTGGCGGCGCAACTGCTGGCCCCGGGCGGCACCCTGGTGGTGCTGGCCAACGAGCCCCCGCCAGCGGAGCTGGCCGCCGCCGACCCGGCTGCGCACGCGGGCTTTCGCCTTACGGGCAGCCAGGAATACCCGGCCGATGGCCGCAGCCGCTATTTCTGGTCGCTTGTTTGCGCCAGGCCCTGAAGCAGCCCGCCCTTGAAGATCAGCTTGGTGGCCAGCTCGTCGGCCTGATCGGCCAGATCCATGAGCTTTTCCAGGTATTCGAGGATGGCTTGCCGCCGCGCCTCGTCCCCGTGCTCGAAGTCAAAGGCCAAATCGCCGGAGGCGAAATATTCCGCGAGTTTGTCCAGGTGGGCGGGGTCGAGCATGGGCGTTTCCTCGTGCCGTTGGCGCGGGCCGGAATCGCACCGGCCCGGCGCTGGCGTTTCAGTCGTGATGGTAGGGCAGGCCCTTGTTGATGCTGGCTGCGCGGTAGAGCTGCTCCAGGAGCACCACGCGGGCCAGCTCGTGCGGCAGGGTGATGCGCCCCAGCGAGAACATGGCCCCGCCTGAGCGCGCGCGTTCGCGCACTTCCTCGGACAGGCCGAAGGCCCCGCCCACTATGAACCAGGGCGTGCGCGCCGCGTCTTCCCAGGCTTTCAGCTTCGCCGCCAGCTCCCGGCTGGACCAGGTTTCGCCGCGCTCGTCCAGAATCACCGGCACCGCGCCGGGGGCCAGGCGGGAGAGCAGGTCGCGCCCCTCGCGCAGGGACTTCTCCGCTGGCGGGCAGGCTGCCGGGGCGTCCTTCACGGTGAGCACCTCGCAGCGCGCCAGGCGCGAGAGCTTGAGGGCGTAAAGCTCCGCCGCCTCGCGCAGGCAGGCCTCGCGGCACTTGCCCACGAACAGGCAGCCCAGCCCCGCAGCCACTAGGCCTGCTCCAGCCGGGCGGAAAGCTGGCCGTTTTCCAGCAGCACGCGCACAAAGCCGCCCTCGGCGCTCAGGCCGGGGTTCAGCACGTGGCAGCGGCCCAGGCGCGTTTCGCCGCGGCCCTCGTGGATGTGCCCGCAGACGCAGATTTCCGGCTGGGCGGCGTCCAGAAAGGCGCGCACGGCGGTGCTGCCCACGCTTGCGCCGTTTGGCAGGCAGTCCAGGCCGCTGCCGTGGGGGGCTGTGTGGATGACGGCCAGCACGCGCCCGCCCGGACCAGCCAGGGCCAGGGCCTTGGCGTGGGTCTCGGCCAGCCAGGCGGCCATGTCGGTCTCGCTGGCCTCGCTGGGCGTGCCGAAGGGCGTCGGCGTGGACCAGCCCACGCCCATGAGCGCAAGACCGGGGGCCAGCAGCACCGCCCGGCGGTGGATGTTTACCCCCAGGCCGGAAAGGTGCGCGTCCACGCCGGCCTCGTCCATGTTACCCACCTGGGCCAGCACGTGCGGATTGGCGCGCAGGGCGGCCTCAAGCACGCTTTGGGCCTGCCTGGCCCCGCCCCGGTTGGTCATGTCGCCGGAGATGATCAGCGCCTGGGCCTGGCCCACGCCGGGAATGCGCGCCAAGGCCTCGGCGTTCTGGTGCACGTCGCCCACCACTATCCAGTGCATGCGCTTGTCTCCTCCGGGTTGCCTGATTGTGGGCATACGCCCGCAGCTATTGGAGAATCATACGTTTGCCGCCCGCCGGGGGCGGATGATTTCACTTCCATTCGGGGCGGTCATAGCATACACAAAATCCGTGCGCAAAGGGTGCGGGGGCGCCCTAAATTCAACGTTTCAGGGGGTGGGGATGAACGAAGCGAGTCTGGAAAAAGACCGTCTGCGAAAATTGCTGGTGGAGCAGCGCATGGCGCTTTCCCCGGCGGAGGTGCAAAAGGCCAGCCTGGCCGTGGCCGAGCGGCTCCGGGCTCTGTCCGAGTGGAAGAACGCCTGGTCCGTGCTGCTTTACTGGCCCATTAAGAACGAGGTGGACACCCGGCCGCTGCTGGCGGAGCTGTGGCAACGCGGGGCCATTGCCCTGCTGCCGCGCTGCAGGCCGGACCAGCCCGGCTTCATGGACCTGTGCGCCTGCACCTGCGAGGAGGACCTGTCCACGGGCTCCTTCAACATCATGGAGCCTGCGGCCTGCTGCGCCACCTGCGAGGACTCCGGCGAGCCCTTTGTGCCGGACCTGGTGCTGGTGCCCGCCGTGGCCTTCGACTCCCACGGCTATCGCCTGGGCTTTGGCGGCGGCTATTACGACCGTCTGCTGGCCAAACCGGAGATGGACGAGGCTGTGACCATCGGCCTGTGCTACGATTTCCAGCGCTTGCCGGTGCTGCCCACCAACGCCTGGGACGAGCCTGTGCAGGCCGTATGCACCGAACGCGAGCTGAAATGGTTCCGCTAGGGCCCCTTTCGCCGCAGGCGCTTTCCCCGGCGGAAGCCGCCATCGGGACCATCCCCTTTTGCTTTCCCGGCCTTGAGGGCGTTTCGTGCGTGTTCACCACGCGCCGGGGGGGCGGCAGCCTGCCGCCGTACGACGGGGCCAATCTGTCTTTCGACGTGGGCGACGCGCCCGCGCAGGTGGCGGCCAACCGCCGCGCCCTGGCGGAAAGCCTGGGCCTGCGGCAGCTGTGCGAGCTTAAGCAGGTGCACGGCGACGTGCTGCACCTGGAGCCTGCGGCCACGCCTTTGGAGGCCTTTGCCAGCGCGGGCGCCAGCCTGGAGGGCGACGCCCTGGCCACGGCCCGGCCCGGCCTGGCGCTGTGCATCAAGACGGCGGACTGCCAGCCCGTGCTGCTGGCGCACGAGAGCGGGCGCTTCGTGGCCGCCCTGCATGTGGGCTGGCGCGGCAATGTGCTGAACCTGCCGGGCAGCGCCGTGGCGCGCCTGTGCGCGCAGCATGCCTGCCGCCCGGAGGAGCTTTACGCCGTGCGCGGGCCCAGCCTGGGACCGGAGCAGGCGCAGTTTCTGCACTTCGCCCAGGAGTTCGGCCAGGAGTTCTTGCCCTTTTTCAACCGCAAGGCCGACACCGTGGACTTGTGGCGGCTGACGCGCTCTCAGCTGGAAACCGCCGGGCTCAAGCCGGAGCGCATCTTCGGCATCGACCGCTGCACGCGCTCGCACCCGCAGGAGTTCTTCTCGTACCGGGCCGCCCGCGTTACGGGGCGCATGCTGTCCTTGATCTGGATCAGCGCCCTCCCAGGATGATTCTTCTCCGCGAGGCTTCCCACGCGCCACTTTTACGCGTAGGAGCTGGGGAAACCCCCAATGGAGCGAGGTCTGACCATGCTGCAGGGCATCTATCTTGTGACGTTTCAGTCCAGCCTGGCCACGGTAGGCGAGGGCATCGTCGTCTTTGATGCCTGCGGTGTGCACGGGGCCAATGAAACGCATGTGTTTCGCGGCCTTCAGGCCGGGGCAGGGCGGCTCACCGTGGAGATTCTGCACCTGGGCGGCGAGAAATACCCCTCCTTCGGCGCCCTCGACAGCATCAACCTGGACCTTGAAGTGACCGAGCGCACCCCGGAGGGCTTCCGCGCCTTGGGCGGCATACGCGAATCCAAGAACATCCGCCTGCATGTGGTGGGCAGGCGGCTGGCCGCTCTGGCCGAGTAGGGCGCTTTTCCCCCTGCCGCCATCGGCGGGCCGTTGTTTCAAGCCGTAACAAAAAGGGCCGGGGGAAATACCCTCGGCCCTTTTTGCGCGCAAATATCTCAACAAAAAACCTTGCCTGTCACCGATTGATGGTATATATACCAAGCCGGGTTTGGGTTGTCTCAGCCGTGGCCTCTATGTTTGAAACAAAGGGAGCTGTATGGAGAAAGGTGAGTCCGGTGGGCCACGCGATGTTGTGATTGCTTATACAAAGTCTGCCTTTCGAATGCGGCTCAAGCAATCTAAAACAATTTTGCCAGTTCTTGAGTTTCTTGAGCAAGATTTGCGCGATACGGGAGGACTGCCTTTTGCCCGCGGCTGGAAAAGTTTTGGAGAAGTGCGGTTGACGAGCGGGGTAAATGCATTGCATTGCCACCTGAACCGCAAATGTGTAGCGATTTGGAAAAGAGTTGTGGAGAAAACAAGAATTGTTTGTGAATTCATTTATATAGGTTCAAGAGAAAAAGCACCGTATTGATATGGATTTTGGAATACGATTGAACATAACATTCGAGAGGCATTATGAATACTGGAGCGCTTTCTTCTGCATATGTTGAGCTTCCTGCCGATTGCCTGGAGTTGCTGGCGGGGATCGTCTCGAAGTTCGGGGGGCGTATTGTTCCGCAGCCTGAAAAGACGGAAGAGCTTGTCATCATTCCTCCTTCGTCGGAGCGCGAACGCATCGGAAAGATGCTCCATGGCGCTCGTCTTAGGGCAGGGCTGACGCAGAAGGAGCTGGCGCGGGCCATTGGCGTTCCGCAGAGCCACATCAGCGAGTACGAGAAGAACAAGCGGCCCATTCCGCAGGGCAAGGCGCAGGAGCTTGCGCGGGTTCTGGAAACGGTTCCGACGCATTTTTTGCCCCGCCAGGGCTGATGCGCCGCTGCCTGAAATGCGAAAAGGGCCGGGGATTCCTTCCCGGCCCTTTTCGCGTGTTTGGCGTGGAGCGGCTAGCGTTGCAGGCTTGAGAAAATGGCGATGATCAAGAGCACGATGACGACGATGAGCAGCACCTTGACCGTGAGCCAGGAGGGCGGCTTTTGCGCGGCGGCGGCAGGCGCAGCGGCTTGCACCGGCTGGGGGTGCAGGCGCTCCTGTGCCTTGCGCTTGCCCCAGCGGTAGCCCACGAACACCAGCACAATGGCGATGAGCAGGCCGACCTTGCTGAACATGTGCGCCCCCCGTGTGCTTTGCACCAGCGTGCGATGAAGAGAAAAAAGACAGGGCGCCCCGCCGGTTGGTGGAGCGCCCTGTTGCGTTTCGGCTAAATGACCTTGTTCAGCGGGTACTCGATGATGCCTTCCGCGCCCAGGGCCTTGAGCTCCGGGATCAGGTCGCGCACGATGCTCTCGTCCACCACGATCTCAACCGACAGCCAAGCCGGATCGGACAGGGAGCTCACCGTGGGCGAGGTCAGGCTGGGCAACAGCTCGGAGGCCATGTCCATCTTGGCCTTGGGCATGTTCATTTTGAGGCCCACCATGCGTTCGGCCTTCAGCGCGCCCTGCAGCAGCAGGTTCATCTTCTCTATCTTGGCGCGCTTGAAGGGGTCTTCCCAGGCCTTCTTGTTGGCGATGAGCCGGGTGTTCGTAAGCAGCAGGTCCTTGATGATTTTGAGGCCGTGGGCGCGGATGGTGGTGCCGGTCTCGGTCACTTCCACAATGGCGTCGCACAGGCCCTCCACAACCTTGGCCTCGGTGGCGCCCCAGGAAAAGGCCACCTCGACGGGGATGTTGCGCTCGGCGAAGTAGTTCTTGGTGAACTGCACCAGCTCGGTGGCGATCTTCTTG